>JAZJYH010000042.1:0-36403 GCA_040390485.1 Pseudomonadota bacterium | reverse complement strand
GCGGTACCCGCGTGCTGTCCGACTGGCTGGTGGTCAGGGTGACCTCCAATCCCGGCGAAGCCTTTATCGACCGCATGATCGCGATGGTGGAAGGCGCCAAGCGCCAGAAGACGCCGAATGAAGTTGCCCTGACGATCTTGCTGATCGCACTGACCATCATCTTCCTGCTGGTGACGGTGACCTTGCTGCCGTATTCCCTGTTCAGTGTGGAAGCCGCAAAAATCGGTACGCCAATCTCGATTACGGTACTGATCGCCTTGCTGGTGTGCCTGATCCCGACCACCATAGGCGGCTTGCTGTCAGCCATAGGCGTGGCCGGCATGAGCCGCATGATGCAGGCGAATGTGATCGCCACCTCCGGCCGTGCGGTAGAAGCCGCCGGCGACGTCGACGTGCTGATGCTGGACAAGACCGGCACCATTACCTTGGGTAACCGCCAGGCTTCCGAGTTTTATCCTGCGCCCGGCGTCACCCAGCCGCAACTGGCCGACTCGGCGCAACTGGCTTCGCTGGCCGATGAAACCCCGGAAGGCCGCAGCATCGTGGTGCTGGCCAAGCAGCGCTTCAACCTGCGCGAACGTGAAATGGCTGCGCTGCACGCGCATTTTGTGAAATTCACGGCGCAGACCCGCATGAGCGGAGTCGACATGGACCAGCGCGTGATACGCAAGGGCGCCGCCGAATCGGTCAAGCAATACGTGGAATCGCTGGGCCGTCCTTTCCCGGCAGAAGTGTCCAAGACCGTGGACGACATCTCGCGCCGCGGCAGCACACCGCTGGTGGTGGTCGACGACGGCCGGGTGATGGGCACTATAGAGTTGAAGGACATCGTCAAGGGTGGCATCAAGGAGCGCTTCGCCGAACTGCGCCGCATGGGCATCAAGACCATCATGATTACCGGCGACAACAAGCTGACCGCGGCCGCGATTGCTGCCGAAGCAGGGGTGGACGACTTCCTGGCCGAAGCCACACCGGAAGACAAGCTGAAACTGATACGCAGCCACCAAACCGAAGGCAGGCTGGTGGCGATGACCGGCGACGGCACCAATGACGCACCGGCGCTGGCCCAGGCCGACGTCGCGGTGGCCATGAGCTCCGGCACCCAGGCGGCCAAAGAGGCCGGCAATATGGTGGACCTGGACTCCAATCCCACCAAGCTGCTGGAGATCGTCGAGATAGGCAAGCAAATGCTGATGACACGCGGTTCGCTGACCACCTTCTCAATCGCCAACGACATCGCCAAGTATTTCGCGATCATCCCGGCGGCCTTTGTCGGCACCTATCCGCAATTGAAGGCACTCGACATCATGCACCTGACCAGCCCTTCCTCGGCGATCATGTCGGCGGTGATCTTCAATGCGCTGATCATCGTGGCCCTGATACCGCTGGCCCTGAAAGGCGTGAAGTACCGCGCGATCGGTGCAGCCTTGTTATTGCGCCGTAACCTGCTGATCTATGGCGTGGGCGGCATCATCCTGCCTTTCGTCGGCATCAAGCTGATCGACGTCATACTGGCCTTGTTGCACCTGGCTTAATCGAAGGATAGAGGAAACCATCATGAGTTCAATCAGTTCAACACTCCGCCCCGCAGTAGTCCTGTTTGCAGGCTTGACGGCACTGGTAGGCGTCGTCTACCCGTACGCCATGACCGGCATAGGAAAAGCGGCCTTTTCGGAGCAGGCCGAAGGCAGTATCGTCATGCGTGACGGCAAGCCGGTAGGCTCCAGTCTGATCGGCCAGGCTTTTTCTTCGCCACAGTACTTCTGGAGTAGGCCTTCGGCCACCGGCCCCATGCCGAATAATGCCGTCAATTCCAGCGGTTCCAACCTGGGGCCGAGCAATCCTGCGCAGCTGGACGCCGTCAAAGGCCGCATAGAGGCGCTGAAAGCCGCCGACCCTACTAACACCGCGAAGATCCCGGTGGACCTGGTAACGGCGTCCGGCAGCGGCCTCGATCCCGAGATCAGCCTGGCCGCCGCGTATTACCAGGCGCCAAGAATAGCGCGTGAGCGTAAAATGACAGAGGAGGCAGTGCGCGCCATGGTGGAACAGCTGGCTGAACATCCTGCCCTGGGTTTCCTGGGCGAACCGAGGGTGAATGTGCTGGCGTTGAACCTCGCCCTGGACAAGAAACACTAATCCAGCCGCCTCTCGCGTTTGCAGCTGAACTGAAGCTGAATTGAAGCTGAATTGAAGCTGAATTGAAGCTGAATTGAAGCTGAACGCGAGAGGCGGCACCGGTAGTTTTGTCGATTTTCGCAACAACACAGGAATTTATGGCCATCAGCAGCGACCAGCGTCCCGATCCCGATGTCTTGCTAGCCCACGTGCAAGCGCAAGAGCGCCGGGCTGCGCGCGGCAAGCTGAGGATCTACTTCGGCGCCTCGGCCGGGGTCGGCAAGACCTATGCGATGCTGAGCGCGGCGCGCAAGCTGGTGGCGGACGGCCAGCAGCTGCTGGTCGGCGTGATAGAAACCCATGGCCGCAATGAGACGGCCGCCCTGGTGGACGGCTTGGAAGTCTTGCCGCCCAAGCAGATCGCCTACCGTGACAAGACCCTGGCCGAGTTCGACATAGACGCAGCGCTGCAGCGCCAGCCGGCCCTGATACTGATGGATGAGCTGGCGCACTCGAATGCGCCAGGCTCGCGCCATCCCAAGCGCTGGCAGGATGTGGAAGAGCTGCTGGATGCCGGCATAGACGTGTTCACCACGGTCAATGTGCAGCACCTGGAAAGCCTGAACGATGTGGTCGGCGGCATCACCGGCATACGGGTCGCGGAGACCTTGCCGGACACCGTATTTGACGAAGCCGACGAAGTCGTACTGGTGGACATCCCGGCCGACGAGTTGCTGGCCCGCCTGAAGACCGGCCGCGTCTACCAGGGGCAACAGGCAGAACGTGCCGCCAAGAATTTTTTCCGCAAAGGCAACCTGATCGCCCTGCGCGAACTAGCGCTGCGCCGCACCGCCGATAGGGTGGAAGACGATGTACAAGCCTACCGCATAGAAAAATCCATCAGCGCGGTGTGGAAGACCGATGCCGCGCTGCTGGCCTGTATCGGGCCGCGCCCTGGCTCCGAGCACTTGATACGCAGCGCGGCCAGGTTGGCCAGCCAGATGAATGCGGTCTGGCACGCGGTCTATATAGAAACCCCGTCCCTGCAAAAGCTGCCGTCGACGCAGCGCGAGCGCATCCTGAAGACGCTCAAGCTGGCGCAGGACCTGGGCGCCAGCACCGCCGTCCTGTCCGGCAATGACATCGCGCAGGCGATCGTCGATTACGCGCGCGGCCAGAATTTTTCCCGCATCGTCATCGGCCGTCCTTCGCTGAACCTGCCGTGGCGCGATTCCCATATGAAGCGCATCGCCGCCTATGCGCCGGACGTAGACTTGATAGAGATAGGGCGGTCTTCGGCGCAGGACGGCTCGACAGAGCAGGAATCGGCCAGCAGCGGGACCATGGCGGCCAACGGTTCGGCCGAGAACGCCGTTACGCCGCGGGTTCCGCCCAGATACCTGCGTTATGTATTTGCCGCCTTGGCCAGCTTGGGCACGGCGCTGCTGGCGACGCCGCTGCTGCAATTCTCTAACCTGGTCAATATCGCCATGCTGTTCCTGCTGACGGTGGTGCTGGTCGCGGTACGCTTTGGCCGCGGGCCATCGGTGGTGGCGACGGTAGTCGGCGTCTCGGCCTTCGACTTCTTTTTTGTGCCGCCCCGCTTCTCATTCGCGGTCAGCGACTTGCAATACGCACTGACCTTTTTGGTGATGCTGGCAGTAGGCTTGATCACCGGCCATCTGACCGCCGGTTTGCGCTACCAGGCCAGGGTCGCTTCCCACCGGGAATCGCGCTCGCGCGCGCTGTATGAATTTGCGCGCGACCTGTCCGGCGTGCTGCAAGCCGAGCAGATTTCCGAAACCACACAAGCCATCATACAGCGCGCTTTCCGCGCCAAGGCCACGCTCTTGCTGCCGGACGACAATGGCCGCCTGCAAGCGCCGGCGCCGGCAGTCGCCGGACTGGACATGGGCATCGCGCAATGGGCCTTCGACCGGGTGGAAACTGCGGGTATAGGCACCGATACCCTGCCGGCCAGCAATTTTTTCTACCTGCCGCTGGTGGCGCCGATGCGCACCCGCGGTTTGCTGGCGATACAGCCCGATAACCGGCGCTGGATCCTGATCCCCGAGCAAAGGCAGCAACTGGATACCTTTGCCGCACTGGCCGCGATCGCGCTGGAACGCGTGCACTATATCGAGGTGGCGCAGGACGCGCTGATCCATATGGAATCGGAACGGCTGCGCAATTCGCTGCTGGCGGCGCTGTCGCACGATTTGCGTACGCCTTTGACCTCGCTGGTCGGCATTTCCGAATCGCTGGCCATGTCAAAACCGCCGCTCAGTACGGTCCAGCAGCAGATGGCGCAAGCCCTGCATGATGAAACCCTGCGCATGAGCGCGCTGGTGGCCAACTTGCTCGATATGGCCAGGATACAGAGCGGCGAGGTCAAGCTGAATCTGCAATGGCAGCCGTTGGAAGAGGTGGTCGGCAGCGCCTTGCGCGCCAGCGGCACCCAGCTGGCGCAGCACCAGATAGTGACCAGGCTGGCGCGCGAGCTGCCGCTGCTCAATTTCGATACGGTGCTGATCGAGCGGGTATTTTGCAACCTGCTGGAGAACGCGGCCAAATACACCCCCGAGGGATCACGCATCACGGTCAGCGCCGAAGTCAGCGGCAGCCTGATGAATATCATGGTGTACGACAATGGCCCCGGCCTGCCGCCCGGGCGCGAAGAGGCGATTTTTGAGAAGTTCACCCGCGGCGAGCGCGAGTCGGCCAAGCCCGGCGTAGGACTGGGGCTGGCGATATGCCGGGCGATTGTGGAAGCGCACCAGGGCACTATCCGGGCCGGGCAATCGCCGGAAGGCGGTGCCTGCATCGTCTTTTCGCTGCCGCTGGGCACGCCGCCCGAGATGCCGGAGCTGGATGATGTGAATGCGATCGACGATGCACACACTATGCACGCTGCTGCCAACCCTCATTTGCAGGCGACCACATGACAGAATCAATATTGGCCACAGCCGCTACAGCCACCACAGCTACCACGCCGACCGCCCTGCTGGTCGAAGACGAGCCGCAGATACGCCGCTTCGTGCGCAGCGCGCTGGAGGAAGAGGGCTGGCAGATTTTCGAATCGGGCAATCTGCAACGCGGCCTGATCGACGCCGGCACCCGCCAGCCCGACCTGATCATCCTGGACCTGGGCCTGCCGGACGGCGACGGCGTGGACTTCATCAAGGATGTGCGCAAGTGGTCCAGCGTGCCCATCATCGTCCTGTCGGCCAGGGTGAATGAATCCGACAAGATCAAGGCGCTGGACGCCGGCGCCGACGACTACCTGACCAAGCCCTTCGGCGTCGGCGAGCTGCTGGCCAGGGTCAGGGCGACGTTCAGGCGGCAGCGCCAGCCCGGCATCAGCCTGGACGGCGTCGTACAGTTCGGCGAGGTCAAGGTAGACATGAAGGCGCGCCTGGTCACCAAGGGCGGCCAGATGGTGCACCTGACGCCCACCGAATACCGCCTGTTGACGGCCCTGGTGACCAATGCCGGCCGGGTGGTCACCAATCCGCAATTGCTGCGCGAGGTATGGGGACCATCCCACTCCGAGAGCGGCCACTACCTGAGGATCTACATGGGACATTTGCGACAGAAACTGGAAGATGACCCGACCCAGCCGCGTTACCTGTTGACCGAGACTGCAGTAGGTTACCGACTCTTACTGCCTAGTTAAGCACACCCTTTAACCGAAATAACCGGCGGCTTCACCGCCCCGGCAGGGCCTTTGCATGCCTGAAATTTGTATTTATGTGCCCGTTGTCGCTCTACCGGTAGCAACGGCACCCACCAGAACGACCTCAGTCGTTAATTTAGAAAGGAAGTAGCATGAAAAAAATGATCCTGGCAGCAGCCAGTGTGGCAATCTCGGCCGCATTTTCAGCTGGCTTTGCCCACGCGCAAGAGGTTAAGCCTGAAGAAGCCAAGCCTGAGCATGAGGTCAGCTTCAACGCAGCCCTGACTTCGGATTACCGCTATCGCGGTATTTCGCAGACCCGTTTGCAGCCGGCGCTGCAAGGCGGCGCTGACTATACGCATAATCCCAGCGGTTTCTATGCAGGGACCTGGCTGTCCACCATCAAGTGGACCAAGGACGCAGGCGGCAGCGGCGACATCGAGTGGGATATCTACGCCGGCAAGCGCGGCGAGATCACCAAGGATGTCAGCTATGACATCGGGGTTCTGAGCTATGTCTATCCATCCAATGGCCTGCCTACCAGCGCCAACACCACCGAAGTCTACGGCCAGCTCGGCTACGGCCCGGTGTATGCCAAATACTCGCACGCGGTCACCAACCTGTTCGGCTTTGCCGACAGCAAGCATAGCGGCTACCTGGACCTGGGCGCCAACGTTGAAGTCGCCAGCGGCCTGACCCTGAACCTGCACGTCGGCCGTCAAAAGGTAAAAAACACTGAGTTCTACAGCTATACCGACTGGAAAGTCGGCCTGACCAAGGACTTCGGCGCTGTGCTTAACGGCTTGAGCGGCGCGCTGGCAGTCATCGGCACCAATGCCGGCGAAGTGGCCTACGCCTCTCCCGCCAATGGCAAGTTCCTCGGCAAGACCGCCCTGGTGGCAACGATCACCAAAACCTTCTAAGGACGATGTCGGTGTGACCGAGTCCGCTAGATAAGACCATACACCGTCCCGCCGAACGGTATCATGCAATACGGCAAAAGGTCAAAAGCCCGCCTGCATCACTGCAGGCGGGCTTTTCCATGCTTGCTTAAGTTGCCTAAGTCATCGCATCAAATACACTTCAAATCGTCGATGATGACTTTGCTGATCAGCTCTTTTCTATCTTTGGCGATCTGTTTGAATGAAGCTTTGAATTTTGCCCGGTCTCCCGCCAGATAAGCCTTCGACATGGCCGTGCTATTCCCGAGAGAAGATCCGTCCGCGCTATAAAAGCGCACGCCCATGGTCAAAAACATTTTGCATGATTTTGAGTACTTCACATAACCGTTCAGGTCGAACCTGTCGTCCAGACTCGCTTCCAGTTTCACCTCGTCCAGGGTGGCCACACTGGATACTGCCGGGCTTACTTCGATTTTCATTTCCTGGAAGCCGTTTCTCACCGAAGTGCGAAGATCGTTGATGCCATCCCGAATTGGATTGGCGCATCCGAATAAAATGAAAAGTGGGAGCACCGCGGCTAATTTCTTCATGTATTTCTCCTATAAATAAAGCTATGCGCTGTGGCGCGGGATGGGTGGGACAGGAAAGCGCTTGGCTTAACAATTCGGGAGTGGACCAGATCCTGGATCGGCATCGTCAATTGTCCGGACTCAGGTATCTTGAGCAATTGCTGGCTAGCCCTTAAAACACATCTAATTGCCACAATAATAATCAAATTGTAGCAATTTAGTCAATTGTTTTTTTGATAGGATAAGATTTTGACGCTAGGCAAGCGAACAGGCACCGAGATAGGCACTTACTTCTTCGTAGATTGCCTTGTACAGTGCGGGGTGGTATCGCCGGCAGGCGGATGAAGCGCATCTGCTGCACTTGCTCGGCCAGTTTGGAAATGATTACTTGCGCGGCAAGTGGCAAGTGGCAAGTGCTGAATGAGGAAAGCCCTTGGTTACGGGCGCGTGTCAAGGCCGGAGCTTGGCCAGCCTCGATTGCAATATCATTGCTTGTCCTCGCTCTGCATTCAATAATTCCAGCTGGCCGCTGAGGACGCCGAGCCAAAGAGACAGATCATATTCCAGGAAATAGTTTTTCCCGGAATCGATTTGCAGGGGCGTGTCGACCGCGTCTTCCGTCTGTAGCTTGACCCGGTGTAAGCCCGAGCCCAGATGGAAAGCCAGATAGCTCATTGGAGCGAGCTCGGCAATGAATTTTTCATCAATGTATACCCTGGACTTCTTCCGGGCCGCAGTCGTGTAAGGGCGAACCAGGTAGAGCGTGCCGCCGTCGCCCGCAGGCAGTGCGAATTGCTTCGCCAGCGCATCCTCGTTCTCGCTGGCAAGCGGAACGGCAATGCATTCCCTCATCTCCCCAAAAATGCGGCAAGGCGCAAAACGGTCCTGCGCTTGTGCCGCGCTCAAATGCAGCAACAAGGCAAGGCAGGACGATATTCTGTAGCAAGGATGTTTTTGAGCGAAGATCATCAGGTTTGTTGTTTTGTCTTGCCAGGTAGAGCGATTCAGATTTCCGGGCGCTCGCCCGCACTCTGCTGCAACTTGACCTTTGCATTGGCCAGGTTGGCTTGCGCTTGCAGGTAGCCGAGGTAGATATCGTCAGCAGTGCGCTGCGCGTTCAGCAAGTCCAGCAGCGAGGCCGAGCCTTTGCGATAGCTGATACGCACCCCCTCCAGCAGGCGGTCGGCATCATCCAGCACATGCTCCTGGTAGCTTCGCAGGTTTTGCGACGCCGCCTGGTACTGCATGAAAGTGGTGCGAACTTCAGTTTCCGCCTTGAGCAGCACAGAACGCATCTGCAGCTGCGCCTGGGTCAGTGCCGATTGCGCCTGGATCAACTCCCCGCTTTGCATGCGCGACAAAGGGATGGGAATGGTCACGGTCAAGCCCAGGGTATTGGAGCGTTCCGCCGGGGAGTTCACGGTCGCCCCGCTCGCATCCTGGATCGGATAGACCCTGGGTGTGTTCTTTACCCCTAGATTGACGACAGGATCTATCCAGCGATTGGCCTTTGCCAGGTTGACGTTGTCCTTGGCGTTGTCGATACTCGATTTTGCAACTTGAACGTCCTCGCGATGTTCCAGCGCGCGCTGCAGCAAATCATGCAAATCCTCAGCTACCGGGTCGGGATGAAGCTCGCAGTTGATATGCTCGCCCAGAACTTCCTGGTAGGGCTGGCCGAGAAATACCGACAGCCCGGCTTCCGCCGCCGACGCATCGGCGCCTGCGCTGACGACCTCGGTGTCAAAACGATCGGCCTCCACCCTGGATTGCACCAGCTCCAGCTTGCCGATATCGCCCGCCTTGAACCTGGTTTCGTTGGCCAGTACGATGCCGCGCATGGCCTTGAGGCTGGATGCCCGGCGTAGCAAAGCGGCAGACGAGCGGCAGGCCTCGATAAATGCCGCCGCCGAGTCGGCAAAGAGCTGGCGTTTGAATGCAGCTAGCGTAGCGTCGGACAAGCGCACATTGCTCTCCGCCGCCCGAATGCGCGCCCCGCGCTTGCCGGCGGTTTCCAGGGTGACGGCGATGCCCGCGATGGTAGTCGTCGCGGCGTTTTTCTTGTTGGGGCCGTAGAGCTCCTTGGAGTCTATGCCGGCGGTAAATTGCGGATCAGGCCTGAGGCCGGCGATAGAAACCCCGGCCTGCGCACTCGCGACAGTCTCGCGCTGGGCCTGCAGGTCCAGGTTATTCTGCTCAACCGCCGCCAAATACTGATGGAAGCCGGCTGGAGCGGAGGCAGTATTGGCAGTTGCCGGCGTTTGCGAGAACGCCAGCGATGTCATGCCGAACAGCGGCAGAGACAGGAGCAGGGGCGCCAGCGCCAGGCGGCATCGTTGAAAAGTAAAGCTTTGCATAATCAATTCCTAAACCGGGTTTGCCGCAACTGCGCTGTGGTCCGTGGCGGACTTCTTGTCTTTGGCTTCCAGGTAGCGTTCTATCAGGTAGTAGAGCGCGGGCAGCCAGACCAGGGTCAGGCCGGTAGCCGTGATCAGGCCGCCCACCACCACGGTGGCCAAGGGCCGTTGCACATCGCTGCCCAGGCCGTGCGCAATGGCGGCCGGCAGCAGCCCCAATGCGGCGACCGAGGCCGTCATCAATACCGGGCGGAATCGTTCCCTGGCGCCGCGCAGCACCACGTCTTTCAGCGGCAAACCGCTTTCACTGCGAATCCGGTTCAGGTTGGAAACCATTAAAATGCCATCCATCACCGCTACGCCGAACAAGGCGATAAAGCCGACCGCACTGGACACGTTCAGCGTCATGCCGCGCAGGTGCAGCGCCAGCAAGCCGCCGAGCGCGCCCAGCGGCACTGCCATCAAGATCATTGCCGGCTGCCGCAGGTTCCTGAATTGCCCGAACAGCAATACAAACATCAGTGCCACCACCACGGGCAAAATCACCGCCAGCCTGGCCTGGGCCCGTTGCTGGTTTTCAAACTGGCCGCCCCAGGTGATCTGGAATCTGGAATGGTCGTACTTGACCCTGGCTTCGACCTGGCTCTTGGCCTCGTCCAGGAAGGACGCCAGATCGCGTCCCTTCAGGCCCAGTCCTACCGTCAGATGGCGTTTGCCCATTTCACGTGTGATCGTGCTTTCGCCATCGTCCAGCCGTATCGAGGCCACCTGGGCCAAGGGGATCTTGGCGCCCGTCGACGAGCTCAATGTGAGATTGCCGATCGCCTCGGCGTCGCTGCGCGCTTCCTTGACGAAGCGCACGCCGATGTCGTAGTGGCGTTCATCGATAAATAGCTGCGCTATCGGTTTTCCGCCTATGCCGGTGCCGATCAGGTCGGCGATATCGGCGACGTTGATGCCATAGCGGGCCGATGCAGCGCGATCCACCTCTATCCTGACCTGGGGCAGCGGCGGTTCTTGTTCGATGATCACGTTTTCGGCGCCGGGCACGCTGGCCAGCGCCTGCTCCACTTCCCTGGCAATACGGCGCGACTCCTTGAAATCATTGCCGTAAATTTTTGCCACCAGGTCGCTATGCGCGCCGGCCAGCTTGTCCAGTACGCCGTCTATCATGGGCTGGGTAAAGCCGACGTGGATGCCGGGCAACTGGGCGAAGCGCTGTCCCATTTTTTCTATCAGTTGCTGCTTGCTCCAGCCCGATTGCCAGCTGTCGTAAGGGTGAAGCGTGACGCTGACCTCGATATGCGACGGCGTCCACGGATCTGTGCCTTCATCGTTGCGCCCCAATTGTGTGACGATGGCCGCCACTTCCTTGAATTCCAGCGTGGCGCGCCGCAGTTCGTCCGACATGCTGGCGGCTTTTTCCAGCGATATACCTGGAGGCAGGGTCACCTGCAGCCAGATGGAGCCTTCATCCAGGGTTGGCAAAAAATCCCGTCCTATGCTCGCGCCCATGCCCAGCACGGCGGCGATGGCAAACAGGAAGGCGCCTATGGTCAGGCGCGACGAATTGACCGCCCCCGACAATACCGGCTGGTACAAGGCCGCCAATTTTTCCAGCGCCGGATTGTGGAATACCTTGCGCGGCTTCTTGTAGGCCAGATAGGCCAGGCCGGGTATCAAGATCAGGGAGACCACTAGCGCGCCGAGCAAGGCGAAACCGATCGCGAAGGCCATCGGTGAGAACAGCTTGTATTCGATGCGCTGGAACATGAACAGCGGCAGGTAGGCCGTGATGATGATGACCATCCCGAAGAAGATCGGTTTGCTCACTTGCAGCGTGGCGCGCATCACGTCTTGCGGCTTCAGGGCCTTGCCGCCGTCTTCCTCAAATTTCCTGAGTATCTGCTCCATCACCACGATGGCGCCGTCCACCACGATGCCGAAGTCGATCGAGCCCAGCGACAACAGGTTGGCGGGAATCTTGAAATGGTGCATGAAGATGAATGCGGTCAGCAAGGACATCGGTATGGTCACTGCCACGATCATTGCCGCGCGCGGGCTGCCGAGGAACAGCAGCAAGACCACGGTGACCAGGAACATCCCCTCCAGCAGGGTTTTGCCCACCGTATGCAAGGTGGCCTCGACCAACATGGTGCGGTCCAGGTAGGGAACGACCTTGACGTCCTTGGGTAGGATATTCTCGTTCAGGTCGCGCACCGCTTCATGCACGCCTTCCAGCACCTGCGACGGGTTTTGCCCTTTCAGCAGCAGGGTGATCCCTTCCACCGCGTCAGGGTTCTCGTTCTTGCCGAGGATGCCGCTGCGCTCCTGGTTTCCCAGGCGCACCTCACCCAGATCCTTGATCAGCACCGGCACGCCGTTTTTTTGCATGACCACGATATTGCCGAGGTCGTCCAGCCCGCTGATCAAGCCCACCCCGCGTACCACAAAGCCTTGCTGGCCGCGCGTCAGCACGCTGCCGCCGGCGCTGGCATTGTTGGCGGTGATGGCCTGCGTCACTTGGGCCAAGGTCAGATTATATTTGCTTAATTTCGCCGGGTCGAACTCGAGCAGGAACTGGGTGGTAATCCCGCCAAAATTGGTCACGTCGGCCACGCCGGCTACCTGCTTCAGGCGCGGGATCACCTTCCAGAACTGCAGTTCCGACAGCTCGCGCAGATCGCGGCTCTTGGACTCCAGCGTATAGCGGTAGATTTCACCGATAGGCGAAGTCAGGGGGTCCAGGCCCGGTTGCGCCCCATACGGCAGGCTGACCGCGCTGATGCGTTCCTGCAGACGCTGGCGCGACCAATAGTCTTCCACCCCATCCTGGAATACCACGGTAATCAGGGACAAACCGAACGTGCTTTTTGAGCGCATCACGTGCATGCCGGGCGTGCCCATGATTTCCCGTTCCAGCGGTATCGTGATTTGCTTTTCCACTTCTTCGGCGGCCAGCCCGGACACTTGCGTCACCACCTGCGAAGTCGTATCGGCAATATCCGGATAGGCTTCCAGCGGCAGTTGCTTCCAGCAATACATGCCGTACAGGGCGACCAGCGCAAACACCAGCCAGACGATGCCGCGCCTGGCAAAGCTGACCTTGACGATGTTTTCAATCATTGAGCAGCACTCCGTCCTTGGCAACGATCTTCTCGCCCGCCTTGAGCCCCGCCAGAATTTCGACGTTGCCGCCCAGTTGCGCGCCTGTCTTCACCACGCGCGGCTCATACACCCAGGGAGATTTTTCGACGAAAACGCGGGTATTGAAGCCGTTTTGCACCAAGGCAGTAGCCGGCACGGTAATGGCCTGGTGCGCTTGGCCGTTGAAACTGAGCTTGGCAAACATGCCCGGCTTGAAGCGGCCGGACTGGTTGGCGATGGCGATGCGGACCTTGACGGTGCGCGTGTCCGGATCCAGCACGTCCGCAATATAGCGGACCTTGCCTTCAAAGCTCTCACCTTCATAGGCATTTACCGTGATTTTCGCGGTCTGGCCTATGAAGACCAGGGGCAAGTCCTTTTCTTGCATGCTGGCGGCCAGCCAGACTGTGGATAAATCGGCAACAGTCATGATCGGGGCATTGGTGTCGTTCCAGAATCCGCCCTGTGAACCGCTTAATTCTATGACGCGTCCGGAAATCGGCGAGCGCAGCGCGTAGTTGCGCCCGGCTCCGGCAGTCAGCGAGGTACCGAGTTGTGCCAGCCTTGCCTTGGTCCTGTCCGCTTCGCTATTGGCCTGTGCAAAATCGGTTTCGGCCTGCTCCAGGTCTTTACGGGCGGCGATCTCCGCATCCGCCAGGTCTTTTTGCCGCTGCAGGTTGCGCTTGGCCATGGTCAGCGCGGCTTGCGCCTTGCCGGCGTCGCTGTAGGCGCTGGCCAGATCTGCAGAATCGACAGAGAACAGGATCTCGCCGGCCTTGACCGGGTCGCCCAGCCGTTTATTCAGCTGGACGATACGGCCCGGCAGCGGAGGCACGACTTTGATCAACTTTGCTGCATCCGCTTCTATGGCGCCGGGTACGCTGATCGAGCGCTCTACGGATTGTTCTACCACCTGGGTTACAGATATCACTTTACGCAGAGGTGAAGAGGCGGGCAGGCGGATCTGGGTGCCATCCCTGACTATCGGTGCCGTGGCAGCGTCGGACGCGCCCGATGCTCCCGCTGCAGCGCTTGGCGCGGCGTTTGCGGCGGCGATTTTCTCATCTTTCTTGCCGCATCCGTGCAGCAAGCCGGCGGCCACTATCGCGACCAGCATCAGCATCCCGGCTTGCCGGCCTGTTTTGTTGTTTTGCATTTCAACCTCAGATTTGAACGACTTGATAATTTTGGCCTGAGGATACCTGGCGATTCTGTCGCAAGCATGACAGCAAGCTGACAAAAACCTGACAAAGGATGGAAAGCAAAAAGCAGGGGCGGAAACTGCACGCTGGAGAGTAAAATGTCTTAATTTCTCACTATCAAACCGCGGCTCGCTGTGGATACTTTATGCATGTTTTACTGGTAGAAGACGATTCCGTTATCGCCGACGGCATCATGCGGAATCTGCAAGCGCAGGGAATGGTCATTGATGTAGTGAGCAATGGCATTGATGCGCTTTCGGCATTGCAGAGATCGGAGATCTCGCTGATGGTGCTGGATATAGGGATACCCGGCATAGACGGCTTCGAAGTCATACGGCGTTTGCGCAGCCAGGGTAAGCATCTGCCTATTTTATTGCTGACTGCCAGGGATTCCATCCAGGACAGGGTACATGGCCTCGAACTCGGTGCGGACGACTACCTGGTCAAGCCTTTTGCCACGCCGGAACTGGTCGCGCGCATCAAGGCCCTGGTGCGCAGGAGCGCACCAGAAGCGGTCAAGCTGCAACTGGCAGGACTATCGCTGGACCAGACCTCAAAGCGGGCCAAGGTAAATGAGCAGCCCTTAGAATTATCGGTGCGGGAATGGGCGGTGCTCGAATACCTGATGCAGCAGGCATCGCGCGTGGTGTCAAAGCAGCAAATCATTGATGCGATTTTGCCCTGGGGCGAGGACATTACCCTCAATGCGGTAGAGGTGTATGTCTCCCGGATTCGGTTAAAGATCGCGGACGCCGGTGTCAGCATACGGACCATCAGGGGTTTCGGCTATATGCTGGAAAAGGCGGACACATGAGATCCAGCATCCGCTTTAGTTTGCTGAAATGGCTGATCATGCCGCTCCTGATTACCAATATCATCGGCGCCGTACTGATTTATCGGCTGGCGTGGGTGCCGGCCAATGCCGCGTTTGACCAGGGGCTGACGGATACGGCCTGGGCGGTGGTGCCGCGCTTGAAGCAAATGGATGGCGGGGTTTCGATCGACCTCCCTCCGCAGGCAGAGCAAGTCTTGCGCGTCGGCCATTTCGACCCCATCTATTTCGTGGTCCGCAATGCGGAGGGAAAGACGATGGCCGGTGACAGCGATTTCCCGGCATTGCGAACGGCCGCGAAACGGGATGAGCCGACCGCCTATGACGGCAGTATGCGCGGCGGAGGCATACGGGTGATTACCCTGGTGACCATGGTCGGCACGGAAGCGGTGTCGATAGGCGTCGCCGAGACGCTGCGCAGGCGCAATGACATCCGCTCTGAAATTTTTGCGGCCTTGCTGCTGCTGGAGGGATCGCTCGCCGTGATGTCGATGGTCATCGTCTGGCTGGCCGTCTCCAAGGGCCTGCTGCCCCTGAAGAAAATGCAATCCGACCTGGATACCAGGAGCTACGACGACCTGTCCCTGATTGATGCGGATCATATTGCGCTGGAATTGCGTCCTGTGGTCAATGCGCTCAATGACTTGCTGGCCAAGGTACAGGTCGGCGCGGCAGGGCAAAGGGATTTTGTGGCCAACGTCGCACATCAACTGCGCACGCCGCTGGCCGGCCTGAAGATGCAAATTGAATGGCTGCAGCAGCGTTATGCAACTGAACCGGAAACCAGCCAATCCATCAAGCTGATGATGTCTTCCACGGAAAGGCTGATACGTCAGACCAACCAGTTTTTGTCGCTGGCCCGCGCCGAGCCCGGCCAGTTTGAACAAGCCCAGCTGGAGAAAGTGGAGTTGAACAAGCTGGTTGAAGAATCCGTCCAGCACTTCATAGAGGAAGCCGATAAAAAGAGCATCGACCTCGGCTTCGATCTGCATCCTAGCCAGGTGGTCGGCAACCGTTTCCTGCTGCGCGACTTGATCGATAATTTAATCGACAACGCCATCCGCTATTCACCGCCGAGGGCCACCGTGACCGTGAGTTGTCAGCAGAACGGCGGCCGGGTGGTGCTGACCGTGGAGGACTCGGGCCCAGGCATCGCGCAGTCAGAACAGGAATTGATATTCAATCGCTTTTATCGCATCAGCGACAAGACTACGGGAAGCGGCCTGGGGCTCTCGATCGTGCGAGACATTGCGAAAGACCATGGCGCCCAGATCAGGCTGGCAGCGGGAGCAGACGGAAAGGGAACGGTTTTTTCCGTGTCCTTTGCGACTAATCCAAATTAATCCACCCCTGGCCGCCAGGAAAAGCGCCCCTACAGCCAGCCGGTCTTCTTGAAGCGATAGTACAGGTAGCTGCATACGCCAACCATGATGCCCAGCGCCGCCGGATAGCCGTAGCGCCATTCCAGCTCGGGCATGCCCTTGAAGTTCATGCCCCAGATGCCGGCAAAGGCGGTCGCCACCGCGAAGATCGCGGCCCAGGCGGCCAGCCGCTTGTTCACTTCGCTTTCGTCGATCGCCACCATGGACAGGTTGACCTGGATTGCCGTGCTGATGGTGTCGCGTATGGTCTCTATCGAGGTATTGACGCGATACAGGTGATCGTAGACGTCGCGGAAATATTCCTGGGTATTAGCGCAGATCGCCGGCACCCGGCCGCCGTGCAGTTTGCCGGTGGCCTCCATCAGGGGCGTGACCGCATGCTTGACCTGCATGATCTTGCGCTTCAACTGGTACAGGCGCTGGATATTGGCGCGTTCGCTGCCCTTGGAAAAGATTTGCTCTTCCACCATTTCCAGTTCTTCTTCCAGCGCATCCACCACCGGGAAATAACGGTCCACCACCGCGTCTATCAGCGCATAAAAGACGAAGGCCGAGCCGTGCTTCAGCAGGTGCGGTTCGTGCTCGCAACGCGCGCGCACGCCGAGGAAATTCTGCTGGCAGCGATTGCGCACCGACAGCACATAGTTCTCGCCGACAAACAGGTTCAGCTCGCCGACGTTGACCACGCCGTCCACGATCTCCACTGTGTGGATCACGGCAAACAGCGAGTCGCCGTATTCCTCTATCTTGGGCCGCTGGTGGCCGTGCAGGGCGTCTTCCACCGCCAGTTCATGCAGGTTGAATTCGTCTTTCATTTGCCGCAGTTCGCTCTCTTCGGCGTCGCGCAGCGCCACCCAGACAAAACAATCCTTCTTTTCCACATAATCGCTGATTTGCTCTATGGGGATGTCGGAAAGCTTGCGGCCTTCCTGGTAGGTTACGCAATTGATCAGCATATATAACTCGATTCGCTATGGTTCTCTATGACACAGATATCCACTGTAAATCAATTGCTCGCAAAAATCAGCAAGGCTTTTTCCCTATCAGCCGCGGTCATCTTGCCGTGGCGCCGGGGGGACGCCGTGCGCATCAGGGGGCTGTTGCCAAAAGACAATTCAGGGAGTTGATGTGGCTTGCCGCCTGTATCGCTGCTGAGTTTGCAACGTCGGTCATTTATAGCTTTATTTATAACAAATGAAGAGTAAGATTATCCGCACAAAACAGAAAAAATAGGGCTCTGGTGTTCCATGCTGATACACGCTGTCGCAAGCTAATCGAAAGGATGCAAGATGAAACTGTTTTATGACTTGAAAATCTCGGCAAAACTGTTCACCGGCTTTATTTCACTGTTATTGCTGACCACCTTCCTCGGCGTCTTTTCCATCGTCCAGCTGGCCAGGGTCAATGATACGGCCTTTGAGCTCGGCACCAACTGGATGCCGTCGGTGAATGCCGCGATGGGCATCAAAGAACGGATATCCCGCCTGCGCACGCAGGAAATGCAAATTGCGCTGTCGGATAATGAAGAAGACATCAACAAATACCTGAAGCGGTTTCAAGAGTACGTCGGCGAATTGAAGAAATACGAAGCCGACTATGCCGCGTTGATTACCGAGCCAGACGAAAAAACCATCTTTGCCGAATACGGCAAACTGTGGGACGCCTATGTGGTCGAGAACGGCAAGCTGGTGGCGCTGGCCAGGGAGGGCAAGCCCAGGGAGGCGCGCGAGATGCTACGCGGCGAATCTTCGCGTCTGAATGCGGAAATGTTGAAGCGCACGGACAGGATGGTCCAGGTGAATGTGGACGGCGGCAATGCGGCGTATCACCTGGGGGAAAAAATCTATTCCAATTCGCGCACGCTGATCATGCTGGTGCTGGCGGTCAGCATAGCGCTGGGCCTGGCGCTGGCCTATTTCATTGCGCGGGTGGTCGCCCGTCCGCTGCAGCAAGCCTTGCGGGTGGCGCAGACGGTCGCGTCGGGCGACCTGACCAGCAAGATAGAGGCCAGCAGCAAGGATGAGACCGGACAATTATTGCTGGCGCTGAAAGAGATGAACGCCAGCCTGCTGAGCGTGGTCAGCGAAGTTCGGGCTGGCACCGACCTGATCGCGACCGCCTCTAGCCAAATTGCCAGCGGCAATATGGATTTGTCATCGCGCACCGAGACCCAGGCCAGTTCGCTGGAAGAAACCGCTTCGTCGATGGAAGAACTGACCTCCACCGTGCGGCAAAACGGCGACAATGCCAGGCAAGCCAACCAGCTGTCGCAGTCGGCCTCGGCCGTGGCGCAAAAAGGCGGCGGCGTGGTGTCGCAAGTGGTGCAGACCATGGGCTCCATCAACGAGTCGTCCAAAAAAATCGTCGACATCATCGGCGTGATCGACGGCATCGCTTTCCAGACCAATATCCTGGCGCTGAATGCCGCGGTGGAGGCGGCCAGGGCCGGCGAGCAGGGCAGGGGCTTCGCAGTGGTGGCGTCCGAAGTGCGCAACCTGGCACAGCGCTCGGCCGGCGCGGCCAGGGAAATCAAGGCCTTGATCAACGATTCGGTGGAAAAAGTCGACCTCGGAACACGCCTGGTAGACCAGGCCGGCAGCACCATGGAGGAGGTGGTGGCCAGCGTCAAGCGGGTGACCGACATCATCAGCGAGATCACCGCCGCCAGCCAGGAACAAAGCGCCGGCATAGAACAGATCAACGACGCCATCGTCCAGATGGACCAGGTGACCCAGCAAAACGCCGCGCTAGTGGAACAAGCCGCGGCGGCCGCCACGGCCTTGCAGGACCAGGCCGGCAATCTGAGCCGGGTGGTCGGCGTGTTCAAGCTGGACGCGGCGCATGCGCCGGCCGCTGTCCAGGCCGCCAAACCGGTGCTTAAGCCCCGGCCCCAGCCCCAGTCCAGTCAGGCGGCCGTCTCAACTGCGGCGACGCAAAAAATCGCCGCCCGGCCGGCTGCGGCCGGGAAAGTGGTGAGTGCGCAGCAGACCGACGACTGGGAGGAATTTTAACAGTCGTCGTATCAGTTTTTTGCGAGATAGCTCTCCGCCAGCCTGACCCAGTAAGTCGCGCCTATCGGCAGCAAGTCGTCATTGAAGTCGTAGCTGGGGTTGTGCAGATTGCACGGCCCCAGGCCGTGGCCGCTGTCGCGGTGGTCGCCCTCGCCGTTGCCGATGAAGACATAGCAGCCCGGCTTGGCCTGCAGCATGAAGGCGAAGTCTTCCGCGCCCATGGTCGGCTCCACCTGCGCATCCACCTGGTTCTCGCCGACGATGGCGCGCATCACGTCGACGCAAAATGCGGTTTCCTTGGCATGGTTGATCAGCGGCGGGTAGTTGCGCTTGAAGACAAAGTCGACTTCGGCGTCAAAGGCGGCGGCGGTATGTTCGGCCACCGCGCGCATCCGCGATTCGACCAGGTCGATCACCTCGGTAGTGAAGCCGCGCACCGTGCCTACCAGCCGGGCGTCGTCGGGGATCACATTGGTGGCGCTGCCGGCGTGGATTTGCGTGATCGACAGCACCGCGGTGTCCAGCGGGCTCTTGTTGCGGCTGATGATGGTTTGCCAGCTCTGGGCTATCTGCACCGCGACCATGATAGGGTCCACGCTCTTGTGCGGCTGGGCCGCATGTGAACCCTTGCCCCTGACCACGACGTCGAATTCATTGCTGGACGCCATCATGGGGCCGGCCGTCACGCCGAAGGTGCCGACCGCCGCTCCCGGCCAGTTATGCATGCCGAATACCGCCTCCATCGGATATTGCTGGAACAGGCCGTCCTCCATCATGCGCCTGGCGCCGCCGCCGCCTTCTTCGGCCGGCTGGAAAATCACGTACACGGTGCCGTCGAACTGGCGGTGCTGCGATAAATAGTGGGCGGCGCCAAGCAGCATCGCGGTATGGCCATCGTGGCCGCAGGCATGCATCTTGCCTTCATGTTTCGATGCGTGCGGGAAGGTATTGATTTCCTGCATGGGTAGCGCGTCCATGTCGGCGCGCAAGCCTATCGCGCGTGAGCTGCTGCCGCTCTTGATGATGCCGACCACGCCGGTGCCGCCCAGGCCGCGCACCACCGGGATGTCCCATTCCTGCAGTTTTTTGGCGACCACCTCGGAAGTCCGGTGCTCTTCGTAGCACAACTCAGGATGGGCGTGGATATCGCGCCGGATGTTTTGCAGTTCTGTGTGGAACTGGATGATGGGGTCGATCAGCTTCATGACGGTCTCCGTGTTGGTTGCCATGGCATCGGGCTGGCGGCGGATCGGGCCGGCACAGCTGATGATGGTAAGTGGACAATTTATTGTGCCCTAAATCATGCCTTGGCGGCAATCTGTCGATAAAACGCGACGCCGGGCCGGTTGGCCGCAGCTTGCCGCACTTGCTTGGCTTGCACCAAAATGGCCCTCAGTGTATGTTGTTGCAACCCAAGCAAGTGCAGCAAGCTTCGGGTCGGTAATCGCGGTTCCTGGGACTGACGCCGGGGCTTGGTAGTAATGATATGAATGATTGTAGACCTTTCAGCGCTGTCCCGGCTGTACCCTGTTGAATAAATCATAAGGAGTTTTCCATGCTGTCTTTGTTATGCGGATACGCTCGCCGGCCACGCAATTTCTTGCTGGCGACCGGCACTGCCTTGTTGCTCGCTGCCGCGCCTATGGCCCTGGCACAGGAATTCAAGCTGGCGATGAGCTCGCCGCCGACCTCGCTGGACCCGCATTTTTACAACCTGTTTTCCAACCTGAACGTGTCCGACCATATGTTCGAGACCCTGGTCACGATGGATGCGGACAGTCGCCTGATCCCCGGCCTGGCGGAATCCTGGACCCTGGTCAACAACCTGACCTGGGAATTCAAACTGCGCAAGGGGGTCAAATTCCATGACGGCAGCGAATTCACGGCCGAAGACGTGGTCTGGTCGCTGGAGCGTCCGGCCACCATCGTCAACAGTCCCGGCAAGTTCGACGTCTATACCAAGGCCATCATCAACAAGAAGGTGATAGACCCCTACACCATACGGCTGACCACCAAGGAACCGTATCCGCTGCTGCTGGCCGACCTGACTTCGGTGTACATGCTGTCCAAGAAGGCGACCCAGGGCCTGGCCAGCGACGATTTTGCCAGCGGCAAGGGCATGGTAGGCACTGGCCCGTATAAGTTTTCCAAGTACTTGCGCGACGATCGCATAGAGATGGACAGGTTTGCCGGCTATTGGGGCAAGAAGCCGGCCAGCTGGAGCAAGGTCACGCTACGCTTCATCCCGAACGGTGCGACCCGGCTGGCAGCCTTGCTGGCCGGCGACGTGCAGGCGCTGGAAAATGTGCCGACGCCGGACGTGGCCAGGGTGCGCAGCGATCCCAACCTGACCATGGTGTCCAAGGTGTCGCACCGGCTGATCTACCTGTACCTGGACGGCCTGCGCGACAAGTCGCCGTTCGTGACCGACAAGGACGGCAAGCCGCTGGACAAGAATCCGCTGAAGGATATCCGGGTGCGCAAGGCGATCTCGATGGCGGTCAACCGCGATGCCATCCGCGACCGCGTGATGGAAGGCCTGGCCCAGCCTACCAATAACCTGGTGCCGCTGACCCTGTTCGGCCACAACCCGGACCTGAAGGTCGTCAAGTATGACCCGGAGGGCGCCAAGAAGCTGATGGCCGAGGCCGGCTACGCGAACGGTTTCGGCATCACGATACACACGCCCAACAACCGCTATGTGAACGATGAAAAAATCACGCAGACCATCGCCCAGATGCTGTCGCGCATAGGCATCGCCGCCAAGGTTGAGGGCATGCCTATGTCGATCTATTCGGCGCGCGGCATCAAGCAAGAGTTTTCCATGGGCTTGCTGGGCTGGGGCGCACAGACCGGCGAGGTGTCCTCGCCCTTGCGCGCCATCGTCGCCTGCGATGACCCGGTCAGGGGTTTCGGCGTGACCAACTGGACCAAGTTCTGCAATCCCAAGATGGATGCGATACTCGGCAAGGCCATGAACGAAGTGGACGACAAGGCGCGCCTGAAACTGCTGCAAGAGGCGACCGCGATTACCGTCAACGACTATGGCCTGATCCCCATCCACCAGCAAGTGACCACCTGGGCCATGAAAAAGGGCATCACCTATATCCCGCGTACCGACGAGCGCACGCACGCCTATGAGTTCAGCCAGAAGTAAGGGATTTTTATTGGTCCACGAAAAACACGAAAAGCCCGAAAAATGCACTACGGCCTTGGTTTATTTCGTGTCTTTCGTGCTTTTCGTGGACTATGCTTTTTTAATATCGACTCACGTTTGTCCAGCGTAATTGCACATACGCGCTAATCTGTAGGAAGTCCTCATGCTTGTTTTTATTATCCGACGCCTGATGCAAAGCGTGGTCGTCTTGCTGATCATGTCGCTGCTGGTGTTTGCCGGCGTGTACGCGATAGGCAATCCCATCGACATCCTGATCAGCCCCGACGCCGACCAGATCGAGCGCGCCCGCACCATCGCCGCCTTCGGCCTGGACAAGCCGCTGTACGAGCAATATTTCATTTTCCTGAAAAGCGCGCTGAGCGGCGACCTCGGGCGCTCGTTTGCCTTTTCGACGCCGGCGCTGCAGCTGATCTTCGAACGCATGCCGGCCACCATGGAGCTGGCGGTGTTCGCGATCCTGATTGCGATTGTGCTGGGCATACCGCTGGGCTTGCTGGCCGGTCTGCGGCCGCATAGCATCATAGGCAAGAGCATCATGAGCATCTCCATACTCGGCTTTTCCCTGCCCAGTTTCTGGGTCGGCCTGATGCTGATCATGGTGTTTGCGGTACAGCTGGGCTGGCTGCCGTCCAGCGGCCGCGGCGAGACCACGCTGCTGTTCGGCATACCGGTCAGCTTCCTCAGCCTGGACGGCCTCAAGCACATCCTGATGCCGGCTTTTAATCTGGCGCTGTTCAACGTGGCGCTGGTGATACGCTTGACCCGGGCCGGCGCCCAGGAAGCCCTGCTGCAGGACTATGTCAAGTTTGCGCGCGCCAAGGGCCTCAGCAATTCACGCATCATCGGCGTGCACGTGCTGAAAAATATCCTGATTCCCATCGTCACCGTGATCGCCCTGCAGTTCGGCTCCATCATCGCGTTTGCGATCGTGACCGAATCGGTCTTCGCCTGGCCCGGCATGGGCAAGCTGATCATAGACTCGATCCGGGTGCTGGACCGGCCGGTGATCGTGGCCTACCTGTTATTGATCGTCACCCTGTTCATCCTGATCAACCTGGTGGTGGATGTGGTGTATTCCCTGCTCGATCCGCGTGTACGTCTTTCAGAAGCCAAGGGATAAGCATGGAAAACACTAAAAACACTAAAAACACTAAAAACACTAAAAACACTAAAAACACTACTAATCAGGCCGCCGCATTGAAGCTGCCGAAGCCGCCGGAAACGCCGGCGCGCCGCTTTATTCGCAATTTTTTCGCCAGCAAGACCGCCACCATCGGTTTCATCATGCTGGTGGTGATACTGCTGGCAGCCCTCTTTGCGCCCGTCATCTCGCCGCAAAACCCCTACGACCTGTCCAGCCTGGACGTGATGGATTCGCGGCTGGAGCCGGGCCAGGCTTCGGCCGACGGCAAGCTGACCTTCCTGATGGGCACCGACGAGCAGGGGCGCGACATGCTGTCGGCCATCATCTACGGCGTGCGCATCTCGGTCATCGTCGGCGTCTCCAGTACCGTGATCGCGCTGATCCTGGGCCTCAGCCTGGGCCTGTGGGCCGGCTATGCGGGCGGCAAGATGGAAGCCTTCATCATGCGGGTAGCCGACATCCAGCTATCCTTCCCACCCATCCTGATCGCCCTGATCCTGCTGGCGCTGACCGGCCAGGGCGTGGGCAAGATCATCATTGCGCTGGTGGCGGTGCAGTGGGCCTACTACGCGCGCACCGCGCGCAGCGCGGCGCTGGTGGAGCGCAAGAAAGAATACATAGAGGCGGCCACCTGCCTGGGCCTGTCACCGACCCGCATCGTGCTGCGCCACCTGCTGCCGAACTGCCTGCCGCCGCTGATCGTGATTGCGGCCCTGCAGGTGGCCTCGGCCATTTCGCTGGAGGCGACCCTGTCTTTCCTGGGCCTGGGCTTGCCGGTCACCGAGCCTTCGCTGGGCTTGCTGATCGCCAACGGCTTCCAGTACCTGTTGTCCGGCAAATACTGGATCAGCTTCTTCCCCGGCATCGCCTTGCTGGCGACCGTGGTGGCGATCAACCTGGTGGCCGACCAGCTGCGCGACGTGCTGAACCCGCGCCTGCAAACCCAATAAACTGACGAGAGCAAAACTATGAGCCAGACAGCGACCCTCGTCGTAGAAAACCTGAAGACCCAGTTCTTCAGCCGCGCCGGCATCGTCACCGCAGTCGACGACGTATCGTTTTCGGTGGAGCCGGGACAAATCATGGGCCTGGTCGGCGAATCGGGCTCCGGCAAGTCGATGACCGGCTATTCCATCATGGGCCTGATCGACGCGCCGGGCAAGGTCACCGGCGGCAGCATACGCCTGAAGGGGCGCGAGTTGCGCGGCATCTCGGCCGAAGAAATGCGCAAAATACGCGGCAATCGCATCGCCATGATCTTCCAGGACCCGATGATGACCCTGAACCCGGTGCTGCGCATCGACACCCAGATGATGGAGGCGGTATTTGCCCACCACAAGGTCAGCAAGCAGGTGGCGCGCGAGATGGCCAGGGATGCGCTGGGGCGGGTCGGCATACCCTCGCCGGACGAGCGCCTGCTGGCCTATCCGCACCAGTTCTCGGGCGGCATGCGGCAAAGGGTGGCGATCGCTACCGCGCTGCTGAACAAGCCCGACCTGATCATCTGCGACGAACCGACCACGGCGCTGGACGTGACCATCCAGGGCCAGATCCTGTACGAGATGCAAAAGCTGTGCCGCGAATCGGGTACGGCGCTGATCTGGATTACGCATGATCTGTCGGTGGTGGCCGGCCTGGCCGACACCGTGTCGGTGATGTATGCCGGCAAGATCGTCGAGAGCGGCGAGGTGCACCAGGTGCTCGAGCATCCGCGCCACCCGTATACCCACGGCCTGATAGGGTCGGCGCCGTCGCGCAATCCGCACGGCCAGCCGCTCAGGCAAATCCCCGGCATGACGCCGTCCTTATTGAACCTGCCGTCCGGCTGCGCCTTCCGCGAGCGCTGCGCACGGGCCACCGTCGAATGCGAACAAAACCCGCTACTGAGGACCGTGGACGGGCGCGCCCTGCGCTGCTTCCACCCGGTGGTGGAAGAAAAGGACGGAGTGGAGGCATGAACCATATTACGGAAGCAAGCATGATGACAGAAGCAAGCCCCCTGCACACCGGCGGCAGCGCCACCCCTATCCTGGAGCTGCGCGCGGTCAGCAAGCGTTTCGTCAAGTCGCTGGACCTCGCCGCCAAGATCGCCAACGGCTTCGGCGCCGGCCTGAAGGAACAGGTGGTGCACGCGGTAGACGATGTCTCGCTGAGCATACAGGCCGGTGAAGTGGTGGGCCTGGTTGGCGAATCCGGCTGCGGCAAATCCACGCTGGGGCGGATGGCGGTGGGCCTGCATAGCCTGAGTTCCGGCACGCGCTGGTGGAAGGGGCAGGCGATAGACCAGCTGGCGGTGGCCGAGAAGCGCCGGCTGCAACTGGGCATACAGATGATCTTCCAGGACCCGTATGCCTCGCTGAACCCGCGCCTGCGGGTGCAGGACATCATCGGCGAGGCGCCGGTAGTGCACAAGATGATCAGCAGCGCCGAGCAAAAGGACTATGTAGAGGGTTTGCTGAACAGGGTAGGGCTGGACCCGGCGGTGCTGCGCCGCTTCCCGCACCAGTTTTCCGGCGGCCAGCGGGCCAGGGTGGGCATCGCCCGCGCACTGGCGGTCAAGCCCGAGTTCCTGGTGTGCGACGAGGCAGTGGCGGCGCTCGACGTCTCCATCCAGGCGCAGGTGCTGAACCTGTTCATCCGCCTGCGCGACGAGCTCAACCTGACCTATCTGTTCATCAGCCACGATCTCGGCGTGGTGCGCCATTTGTCGGACCGGGTGGTGATCATGTACCTGGGCCAGGTAGTGGAATCGGCCCCCACCAATGAAGTCTTCGAGCGCCCCAACCACCCGTATACGCAAGCCTTGCTGGCGTCGGCGCCCAAGCTGGAAGTGCGCAAGACCGAGTTTTTCGCGGTCAAAGGCGAAATCCCTTCGCCGCTGAACCCGCCCTCAGGCTGCTACTTCCACCCGCGCTGCCCGCACGCGATGGAACGCTGCAAGCAGGAGAAACCATTATTGAAAGAAGTCGCGGTCGGGCATTTCTCGGCTTGTCATTTGAATGGCTAGACGCTAATCCGGCGCAGCAACCGTTGGACCCTCGCGCAACGCCATTCGTCGCAGTGCTGTTGAAGCCGGCACCGTAAATTCGGATACTTCGGTCCATGCTGGATAGGGAGGCGTGAGGCTAGGCCGAACCTTAGGTCCGGCCACACTTTTTGCCAGGGCTGAAATGAAAAAATTGACGATATCGACCTGTGCGGCGCTCGCGCTGAATGTTCTTGGAGCGTCCTTTGCGTTTGCTGCCAGCGAGCCAGCGGCATCCAGCCAAGCTGCAGATCCTCTCTTTACCCAGATATCTGCGCTCGATAGCGCGGTATTTGAGGCTTTCAACCAATGCAGCGTGCCCGGCCAGCTGCAAAAGCATGCCGGCTATTTCACCGCCGACGTCGAGTTTTACCACGACACCGGTGGCGTCACCTGGAGCCGCGACGCCATGCTGGCCAATACCGAGAAGTATGTCTGCGGGAATTTCCGGCGCGAGCTGGTGCCCGGCAGCTTGCGGGTATTCCCGATCAAGGGCTTCGGCGCCATCGCCCTGGGTTCGCACCGCTTTTGCCAGTTTGCCAGCGGCCAGTGCGAGGGCCTGGCGGACTTTACTATCGTGTGGCGGCAGCAGGAAAGCCAATGGCAAATAACCCGGGTCCTCAGCTACGGCCATCGCCCGGGAAAGTAGCTGGGCGCCGCAGGTGGCCAGCGCCCCGCCTCTCATTTACCCTCAGACTATGGGAATCTCGATGACCTCATAGGGTTCCAGGCTGCCGATCGCTTCGAAGGGATCGGGTTCGCGCCACACGAATAGGCGGCAGACGATTTTTTCCGGGGTGATGTCGACGATGGAGAAACCGTTTTTCTCTATGGGCTGGATATTGCGCTCCAGCTGTACCGCCGTGGGCTTGCTTGGCGCCAGGCCGCGGGCGGCGCTCGGCCAGCCGGCCCGGCCGGTGCCCAGGGTGCCGTTCAGGATCAGGTGCACCGGGTTCTTGCTCAGGTCCAGCTCGCCGCTCTTCAGCATGCGATCCCAGCCGCTGGCGTGCAGATCGCCCGACATCATCACCGCCGGCCGCTGTTGCTGGCTCATGGCAGTGACGATGCGCTGGTGCTGTGCAAACCAGCCGGGCTGCCACATATACTTGCCCTTCTGCGTACTCAAGTGCAGGTTCTTTCCCTGAACTCCCCAAAAACGCTGCGCTATCGCGCCGCTTGGCGCGGTAGCGGTATCGGTAGCGGTCTGGTCCGACACCACCACGTCGGGATACCACTCCCGCCATTTGCCGGCTGACCAGCCGAACGGCGTCGACGGCATGTGGATCAGATGGCGCGCCTCGGAACGCCGGGTTCGGTCCAGCAGCCACTTTTCCGCTTCCGGCGGGATGATGCCGGCGTGCTTGTCTTTCAGCGATAGATAGCGCCCGCAGTCGTACATCAAGACCTCCAGCAGTTTGCCGTAGCGCAGGGTGCCGAAGCATTCAGAGACCTGGGGCGCGCGGTCGCTGGCGTTGCTGCCAGGGAGCATTAAAGAGCGGGTCGCATCCGGCAGGAACTCCGGGTAATACATGTCCTGCACCGTGCGGCCCAGGCTGAGGTCGAAGTGATCGGGCGGAAAGGTGACGAAATTTTCCTCGGCCTCGTCGTTTTCAAAATAATCATGATCGTCCATCAGGAAGAACACCGGTGTCGAGCGCAGCCGAGTGCCGTACAGATGGGCAATCTGCGGATCGACGACGGTGGTCAGGACGCGCTCGTTATCGGTTCCCAGCACCGGCTGCGCGGTATCGAACATGCCTATCTGCTGGTAGAAATCGGTCGCGGCCTTGCGGATTGCCGGGTTGTTGCTCTCCAGCCAGGTGCGCTGGTCCTGGTACACATGGTCGCCGTTGGCGATGACGGCGTGCGGCTGGTAGGCCAGGCCGCGTTCCAGCAGCGCATGCCGGATAGCCAGCGAACGGAAGGCCTCGATGCCGCCCGGGCCGCGCGCATCCGGGTGGCCGCCGGCGCAGGTGTAGACCAGCAGGCGTACATGCTCGGGAGCTGCCTCAGGGCTGGGGAAGGTCTTCAGCGGCCAGGCTGAACAGAGTGCTTTCCCTTTGCCGTCGGCCAGTTGCAAGCTATAGGAAGTGTCGGCCTTGAGGCCGCTAACGTCAAATTGCCAAAACCGGCCCCGGGTGTCCGACTTGCGCCCCTTGACCTGCCTGCCCGCGACCAGCAGTTGCGGGGCGTCTTGCAATCCGCTGCGAAAGGAAGCCTTGAGCAGTATCCGTTCATGGTTGGCGGCCGGCAGCAGGTGGACGACTTCACCGGCGTTCCAGCTGTCCTTGGTGCCCTTTGGAGCAGCATTGCCGGCCAGCGGTGCGCCGGGATTGGCGCCATTTGCAGCATTGACGACTGCGGCGCCGGCGGCAAGTGCGCCGCTTGCCTGCAGAAACTGGCGGCGGGAATAAGATTTTGGCATGCGGTCTCCTGTATATCTGTGTGGCGGGCTAGGGCGCCTGCGGGCGCCGCTGCTGTCACGCGGGGTTTGGTTTTTACAATTCATCGTCCCGCCTCACCTCAGCTGGATGGAGCAGTGCCACATAACTATCGACCTTACCTGCCATAATGTAAAATAACAAAAAATCTAAAATCCATAACTTTGAGGAATGTCATGCTGGGAGACGACCTGGAATATTTTCTGGCGATGGCGTCTACAGGGACCATTACCAGCACCGCGGAGCGGCTGGGCATCTCGCAGCCGGCGCTGACCAAGTCGGTGCAGAGGCTGGAGCGCAAGCTCGGCGTGAAACTGCTCACGCGCACCTCGCGCGGCGCCGAACTGACCGACGCCGGCCGGGCGTTTTTTGAGCGCCTGCAGGCGCTGTCGCGCGGGATGGATGACGCGGTTCAGGAAGCCCGCGATGTCGGCGGCAGCCAGGCGGGCTTGCTGCGCATAGGGGTGACCCCGGCCACCACCGATTTCACCCTTGAAAGCCTGTTGCCTACCTTGCTGGTTGAAAGGCCGGTGGCCCACATCAAAGTGAGCAGCGCCTTGGGCGGCCCTCTGCTCGATGGGCTGAGTCGGCGCGAGATCGAACTGGCTGTATGCCCGCTCCCGGAAAAACTCGACCCCTCGCTGGCGTGCGAACCGCTGTACGCAGAGCCCTGCAGCCTGATGATGAACGATAGTCATCCTCTGGCCGCCAAAAAAAATATCGCCATAGAGGACCTGGCCGGCCATGCATGGGCCGGCACCGGCAAGCACGAGTTCACGCGTGCACAAGTCGAGCAGGCGTTTGCCCGGCAAGGCCTGGCATTGCCGGTGATTACCGTCGAGGCCGACACCTTGCATGCGCTGGCGCTGATCGTGTCCCGCACCAGGTTGATCAGCATGATCAACCTGCGCAGCGCGCGCGCAGGGCTGCTTCCCGATAATGTCGTGGTGCGCCCGCTCTCATTGGGCGGGCCCCAAAGGATGGTGGGCCTGATCCGGCGGGCGGGATATCTGTCGCCGATTGCGCAGCGCGCCCGGGAAATCCTGCTAAGTTGGAGCCAGGCAGCTGCCGGCTAGCGCTAAAAAACTCTGTGGCTATCTTGTCTCCGAGGTCGGGCTTTACCGGAGGCAGGGTTCAGGGCACCGGTAGTTTGGGTAAGTCCTCATAGCCAAACAGGTAAGGAGCCACGCGTAAGTCCAGCAATAGTCCTTCCGGCGGGGCTTTGCTCAGGCGCGTGAGGTCCTCGTCGGTGAGCGGCTGGACCTTGTGCGCGTCGCGACTACGGCTGAACACGCCGTGGCGCCACTGGTAGACTTCATCCACCTTCTCCAGATAAGTGTATGAATGGTGGTGGTCGTTGTAAAAGTCGTCAAACTTGCCGCGGCCCAGGTAAACGGCATTGGAGCCTTCGTAGCCCGTCTTTTGGGCGCTGACCAGGTCGGTGTTGAGCAGGTAGACCCAATCCCCAGGCACGAAATTACCCGGGGCAACGCCCCGCCTGAGGCTCAAGATCTTGCCGGGGACGTCGCGCTCGGCCGCATCGAAGTCTTGCTCGAAGTCCCACATGGCGGCGGGCTCCACGCCCACCAGAGGGTCCCTGTCGTGCATCAGGCGCTGGCGCACCAGGGCCGCCTTGGCCGGGTCTTTCCTGACCCGGACATAGTAGTCAAGCACGGCATGCGCATAGCTGAGTTTGCTGGCCGTGTAGCAGCCGAAACTATATCTGTCCTGGCTAAGGAAAGCATCCAGCAGCGCCTTGTCGACGCCCACGCTGACAAGCGGCGTACCCTTGTGCCAGCCTTTGACGTTCCAAAACGCCGGGCCGCCATCGGGCCAGCGCCAGGATAGTTTACCGGTCCAGGCCACCGTATTCTGGCGTATGCCCACATGGTCGCGGAGTGCATCCAGCGTACAGGCCGCGCCGCTGAAGTGCGTCAGCCGGCCATGCTGGAGCAGCGCCAGCAGAATTTCTTTTCTGGACACCGTGCTCACCGCGCGGGTCTTGCCGCCCTTGATCGGCAAGCGCACTATCTCGTCTTTGAGGCGGTATTCCTCGCGGTCCTTGAAACTCAGGGTATCCGTGTCCGCTTCCGGCGTGGCCAGCGTGTAAATCAGCGTACCGTCCGCCGGCTCGATTTTGATAACCAGGTGCCTGTCCACGCCAAGTTCACGCAGGTAAGCTGCCATGTCACGATGTAACTGGGCGATTTGTTGAGGGGTACAGGAGAACATCACGCCGCTGAGCGCTACCGGCTTTGCCAAAGGGGTAGAGGATGCGGACGCCGGGGCGCCGGCACAGACACCGATGAGGGCGCACAGTAGAGTCAGGGCCAGGCTGACGCTAGTATTTGCAAAGTACCACATGCAAAACCCTTCCGTAATGTTGACTCAGCGGGCGAGAGTAGCGGGCTAGATGGCTACTGGCAGCGGATTAGGCGACGGGCGGCTTCAGGCCGGGCGTTATTGGCCGGTTCTGGCTGTTTGCGTTAACTGGTCACTGACAGTATACGCCTGTCTGCAGGCGCTATCGCATGCAATAGATATGTACCAGCGAATTTGCGGAAAGTGCGGCTTTGGCCTGCTTTCAATGACGGTGCAATAAGCCGTCATTGAAACCCCGTGCCACGCCCTTGTTTGGTATGATTTCTGTTTTGACAATAGAATAGCCTATGAAGACCATCGCATCCCTAGTCCTGTCTACCTTGTCCGCCTGGGGTGCGCTCACTGCGCCCGCCCTGGCCGCCGACTGGAACGCACCGCAGCAGCCGTTTCTGATGTATGGCAATACCCACTATGTCGGCACAGCCGGGATCAGCGCCGTGCTGATCACCTCGCCGCAAGGCCATATCCTGATCGACGGCGCGGCGCCCAAGGGCGCGCAGCTGATCGCCGCCAATATCCGCAGCCTGGGCTTCAAGCCGGAAGACATCAAGTACATCCTGAACTCGCACGCCCACATCGACCACGCGGGCGGCATAGCGGAATTGCAGAAGATCAGCGGCGCCACGGTGCTGGCCGCGCCACCCGGCGTACAGGTGCTGGGCAGCGGCAAGGCCGGGCCGGATGATCCGCAATTCGGCACCTTGTCGGACTTCACCCCGGTGGCGAACCTGCGTCCGGTACTGGATGGCGAAGTAGTGAAGCTGGGGCCGCTCGCCGTCACCGCGCACTACACGCCCGGCCACACCAAAGGCGGTGCCAGCTGGACCTGGCAGTCCTGCGAAGCGGGCCTGTGCAAGAACGTGGTGTATGGCGACAGCCTGGGGGTGTATTCGGCTGACGGCTATAAGTACACCGCACATCCGGAGGTCGTGGCCGACTTCGAGCGCAGCTTCAAGCTGGTGGAAGCACTGCCGTGCGACCTGCTGATCACGGCCCACCCGGAAGTCAACGATATGTGGGGTCGGCTGGCGCGGCAGCCGAAACAGGGCAACGCGGTATTCCAGGATGACCAGGCTTGCCGCGCGCTGGTGGTCGGAGCCCGCAAGGCACTGGCGGCCCGTCTGGCATTCGAGCAAGCGAAGTCTTGATTGGGGGCATTGGCCGACTACATTAGCCGGTGCCTGCCAAGCTACACACGGTCTATCCTCTTAATGACAGTAAGTGCTGACATCACGCTCCGCGATCATTCTGTCGTTGGCATCGGTCTTGGCGCCGTTAGAGTGTCTCGCAGTGCCGTTATTAATACTGCGGGCAAGATCACAGCGTGACGCGTCGGTTTCTAGCTGATTTTCATTCGGGCTTGATTTGGTCTGCGCCGGCGACGGTGGCCGGGATGGTTGTTCAAGCTGCTTTTGCACTTGCCGGCGCTTGAATTCCTGTTCCTGTTCTTGCCAGTTCGGGGTTGATGAGCTGGTCGCTTGCATAGGATTAGACCTGATTTTAGTCTGTTCCGCATTTCCCTTGCCTGCGTCAGCCTTGTTCTCAGAGTAATGTGTTTGCCCGTTGGCGTCTGTCCACTTATATATCTCTGCGTGACTTGGTGAGGCCCATGCCAGGACCAGGCAAGCGCTAGATAGACATTGCTGGAATACCGAATTTTTTTTGTTCATTTCCTAGTCGCTCTTATTTTCAGAAACCGGGCTAACGGACATTTTCTATCCCGCGCGTCTTTATCTGCGGATTTTGCTTTGCCGTATCGATGGTGTCAATCAACATGTGCGTCTTGTCATGCCGTGCAATCCGCTGCGATGCGGATGCCCGGCATACACCCGGCGCGGGTAATCCAGTCGGGCGCCGCTACAACTCACTCTCCGGCACCAGCGGCCCCAGCAGCCAGATTTTCAAGCGCCGCCACCAGTACACCTCCGGTTCCACAGCATGCACGATATCGCCGTCTTCGTTCCTGACCAGCCATTCTATGTCTTCGCCGTTGGCCGCCAGCCGCAGCTGGTACAGGCTGCCGCGGTCCATCAGAGCCAGCAGCTGCTCGCATAGCTCGGGGCTGTCGATAAAGACTCCGATCTCGGTATTCTTGGAGGCCGAGCGCTCGTCCAGGTTCATCGAACCCATATACAGTTTCTTGCGGTCGACGATTGCGGTCTTCACGTGCAGGCTGCCCTGCGAGCCGCCGAAACGGCCCAGCCTGCGGCGTTCGCGGCTGAGCGTGGGGCTGAGTTCGTGGATTTGCACGCCGGCCTGCAGCATCGCCTTGCGGTAGTGCAGGTAGCCGTACTGGGCCAGCGGTTCGTCGGTGGAGCCGAGGGAATTGGTGATCAGCACGATTTGCACATTGTACTCGTGGGCCTGCCGCATCATCGCCACGCCGCGCTCGCCGGGGATGAAGTAGGGCGAGACGATCCAGGCTTGCTGGCGCGCCGCATTGAGCATGGCCAGCACCCGCCGGGTGACGGTGTGCTCGGCCTGTTCCGGGCTCAGGCCGCTAACCTTGCTCGGCGGGTCGGCATAGGCTGCGGCGTGCGCCGCGGTCAGTTGCGGCACCCGGCCCTGGGCCAGTTCCTGCGGCAGGCTGCCGTATTGTGCGAACTCGGGCGGCAGCTGGTCGGGCGGCGGCCCGGCGGCGGCAGCCAGCAAGCTGTCCAGTGCGGTCCCGGCCTCTTGCGGCGCTGGCCGCAAGCCGGTGATCTCGGCCACCGGGTAGACCTGTTCGCTGTTCCAGTACATGTCGAACAGGGTGGACAGCTGGCGCACTACCGGCCCGGCGGCAAAGGCGTCGATGTCGACAAAATTGCTGGCGCCGGCGCGCATGAAATACTCGTCGGCGATATTGCGGCCGCCGAACACCGCCGCCGCATTGTCGGCGATGAACAGTTTATTGTGCATGCGGTGGTTGACGCGGCTGAAATCGGCCGCCGCCGCCACGAAGCGCAGCAGGAAGGAAGAGCGCGCCGCGGGGAAGGGGTTGAACAGCCTTACCTCGATATTCGGCACGGCCGCCAGACTGGACCAGGCGGCATCCTGCCCCACTGTGTATAAATCGTCGACCAGGATGCGCACCCGCACCCCGCGCCCGGCGGCATCGCGCAAGGCCTTCAGCAGCGCCAGCCCGGTATCGTCGTGCTGCAGCACATAATATTGCAGGTCCAGCGTATGCCGCGCCTGCTGCGCCATCTGGATGCGGGTAGCGAACGCGACCGAGGCCACCGGCATCAGCCGGAAGCCGGAGCGCCCGTCCGCCGGCAAGGCTTCCCTGGTCGCCGCTGCCAGTGGGGTGCCGTCATAGGCTTGCGTGGCAAAGCTGGGCGGCAAGAGCGGGTGTGGCGGCAATGCAGCGCATCCACCCAGGCATAACACGGCCAGCAGGAAAATCAGTCTCAGCATGAAGTGCAAGGCTCGGTTGAAATAGCCGGCAAGCCGGATGCTCCTGCATACGGCCGGCTGAATACATTAAATAGCTTTCACAGGGCATGTCAAAGAGGGCGGCAGGACAGTACTGGCCTGCAATAAAGTTATGCAGTTGGTGAATGTCTGATATTGGTTAAATAAAGCAGACTTATTTGTTGCGCTGCGATAAAGTTACACCTGTCTCCTCCAACACCTCCTAAGGTTTGGATTTAGCCCGCAACCGCAAGGTCGCGGGCTTTTTTTTTGTCTGTCGATTTTACGCGAATTTTTGTCCGTTTTCCAAACCGGGATTTCCCCCTTCGGTGGCTTACCGCCTGGGCGACTGCTAGAAAGGGCGCGGCATTAGTGTGCGCTTACTTGCTGGAGATTGCCGGCGATTGCCTGGCGTCAAGATATATGTTTCCTAAATAACAGATATTCGTATAATAAAGTTCATTTATTTGTTGCGCTGCGATAAAGTTACACCTGTCTCCTCCAACACCTTCTAGGTTTGGATTTAAGCCCGCAACTTGCGGGCTTTTTTTTTGCCCGCGCGGCTGAGTCGCGAACCGCTCAGGATGCCGCGGTTTGCGCCGCCACGGTCAGGGCCTTGCCGGCTCCCCCTGAACTACCGTCGCAGGAATGGGCAAATATCGGATGGGAATCGGCCGCGCTGAGCCAGCCCAGCCTCGGCATGCCGAATTAGCTTAGGCGTAAATGATTGCATGGTATTGCTATGTGGCAACGAGTTATGCGTATGGGAAATGTCTGATATAAGAAAAATAAAGCATACATCGTTGTTGCGGTGCAGTAAGATTGTACCTGTCTCCTCCAACACCTCCTTAGGTTTGGATTTAGCCCGCAACCGCAAGGTGAGCGGGCTTTCTTTTTTGTATTGCCACTAATTTCCCAAATTTCGCTATGTTCAGGCCGCGCGCGCCTGTTGCAGCGCCGCTTCGGTCAGCCACAAATCGCCGTCCAGCGGGATTTCATCGCAATTGTGGCCCTGGCCTATCCGATCCACCACCAGGAAATCGCTGACCCTGTGCAGCGCGATCAGCGGATGGTGCCATACCCCCTTCGCATAATTCACGCCCTGGAAGCCGCGTCCTAAAAAGGCGCGCAGGTTTTCCAGCTGGAACTCGCCGGCCGGCGCCACCACCACCAGGTATTCGTCATCCTGGTTTTGCGTGACCGGGATAAAGGCTTGGCTGCCCAGCGGGTGGCGTTCCATGATGGCGATTTCCAGCGGCAGCGCGCGCGGCTGGCCGCGAAACAGGCTGATGATGGGCTGGCCGCCTTCGCTGGCGGTGTCGGCCGTGGCCAGCGCGTGGTAGCGCTCGGTGGTGCCCTGGTTGATAGCGTAATGGCGGGCGTCGTCGAGCATGATGACTTCGCCGAAGGGGGCGAAGCTGGCGCGGGTGAGGGGTTGGATGGTCAGGGCTGGCATGCGGGTTCTCTATGCTTGATGGTGGGAGGCGGCGTGGGCACTGTGTGCCCACCCTGCAAATTACCGGTATTAGCGTAACGCTTGTTAAGCCAGACGGCTCCACAGGCGCAGGCGCGAGACGCCGCCGTCAGGGAACATATTAAAGCGGATATGGGTTACCGGGCCCAGCTTGCTGATTTGCTCGG
>JAZJYH010000041.1:0-209464 GCA_040390485.1 Pseudomonadota bacterium | reverse complement strand
GCTTGCGCTTGCTGGTGATGACATAAGTCAGGTTCAGGCGGGAGAATTCGTATTGGTGCGGCACAGGCTTCTGGAAGAAGCCGCCTTCGGCGCATTTTTCTATCACCCAGTCGTAGAAGGGGCGGTGATCCTGGAATTCCAGCGTGCAGATCGAATGCGTGATGTTTTCCAGCGCGTCCGAGATGGGATGCGTGTAATCGTACATCGGGTAGATGCACCACTTGTCGCCGGTACGGTGGTGGTGCGCGTGGCGGATGCGGTAGATGGCCGGGTCGCGCAGGTTCATGTTCGGCGAGGCCATGTCTATCTTGGCGCGCACGATGTGCTCGCCGTCCTTGAATTCGCCGGCCTTCATACGGCGGAACAGGTCCAGCGATTCCGCCGGGCTGCGGTCGCGGTAGGGCGAGTTCTTGCCGGGTTCACCGAAATTGCCGCGGTTGGCGGCCATTTCTGCTGCGCTCTGGCTGTCGACATAGGCGTGGCCGGCGCTGATCAGGTATTCCGCCATCTCGTACAGTTTGTCGAAATAGTCGCTGGCGTAGTACAAATGGGTTTGCTTGACGCCTGCAATTTCCTTTTCCCAGCTGAAGCCCAGCCATTTGACGCTATCCAGGATGGTGTCGACGTATTCCTGCTCTTCTTTTTCAGGGTTGGTGTCGTCAAAACGCATATGGCACAGGCCGGCATAGTCGCGCGCCAGGCCGAAGTTGACGCAGATCGACTTGGCGTGGCCTATATGCAGGTAGCCATTAGGCTCAGGCGGGAAGCGGGTGATGACATTGGGCAGGCCGGGACGGGCGTAGACGCCGGCGGCCAGGTCGGCGTCAATCTGGTTGCGCAAGAAGTTGGCGGCCGGGGCGGCTACGGTTGCGGCTACGGTGGTGGCTACTGCGGGCGTTGCCTTACTCTTCATTTCGTTGCTCATTATGCTAGGCGGCTCATTAAATAATGGGATGACAAGCATTTTACCGTAGCGTGGCCTAAATCAGTCAGTACTGAGCCATGCGCATATAAATTGTTTGCAAGAAATTGCCTTATTTTCATCGGCGGGTGGAAAAGCCTGGCCTACAATATAGATGGGAGGCAAGCCGGTTCCAAGATGCCGTTTGCTCCTCTTTGTGTTGGAACGATAACTCTGACCTGCACCTATCCCATGTTTACCAGAACACTTCGGGCTTCGGCATTTGCTGCGCTGCGGCAATCTTTCTCCTTTTTCCAACAGTTTTTCAATTTTTATATCACGTTGTTCGACGTGAGGTATCAGCTTTTGATACTTCAATTCTAGGTTCCGCAGGGCGCAAAAAAACGTTTTTAATGGAGGCTCATTGGAAAATGAAGAAGAAATGTGGCGTATGAGGCTAGTGGAAAATTGTAGCGGCGAAGAGGTAGTGGCAAGCCTGAGCAAGTCCTAAAGGTCTCTGAAAATTGATGATCTGGGGGAATAAAATGAATAAGATGTGCAAGCGTAAGGCATTGATGGATGCGGCAGACCTGGGACTGATACATTACGGCCAGGTTGATCCCTTGCTGCATTACCTGGAGGAGCGACTCGCCAAGCATAGGGCGGCCAATGCGCGGTTTACGGGCGGGAATGTCTTGTATTACCTGGGCGGCATGCTGGCGATAGGCGCGTGTACGCTGTTCAGCACGCTGGCGGTGGAAAAATGGGGCATGCCGGTATTGCTGGACATGAGCCTGGTGTACATCCTGTGCACCATCACCCTGGCGATCTGGATGGATAGCCGCGATCTGGGCGTGCCGGCCGGCATCTTTGCCACGCTGACGATCGCGCTGGTGCCGCTGGCCACCTTCTCGCTGCAAAGCGTGATGGGCTTTTGGGCGGACGAGGCCAGCGCGGCGCATTACCGGGATTTCCATGCACTGATAGACTGGCGCTGGCTGATCATGGAGTTGACGACCTTGCTGGCCGGCGCCATCATGCTGTGGCGCTTCCGTTACAGCTTCCTGGTGATGCCGATTGCGGTGACCCTGTTCTACATGGGCATGGATATCGTGCCGGCGCTCTTCATGCACAGCGATGGCAGCATGTTCAGCGCCGACGGCTGGGCAGTGCGCCAGCAGATCGCCATGGTATTCGGCCTGTTGATGCTGGTGCTGGCTTTCGTGGTGGACGTGCGTTCGCGCAATGGCGTCGATTATGCGTTCTGGCTCTACCTGTTTGGTTTGCTGACTTTCTGGGGAGCCCTAAGTACGATGGGCAGCGGCGACCTGAGCGGAAAATTTGTCTACCTGGCGATTAACACCTTGCTGATACTGCTCGGCGCTATATTGGAACGCAGGATGTTTACCGTGTTTGGCGGCATAGGCGTGGCGATGATGCTGGGCCAGTTGGCCTGGACCGTGTTCAAGGATAGCTTTGTGTTCGTAGCCTTGCTGACCTTGCTCGGGTTTGCGCTGATAGGCGCCGGCCTGTGGTGGAGCAAGCATGAGCACAAAATCTGCGCCCGGCTGCGCAGCCTGTTGCCGGAATCCATGCAGATGATGCTGCTGGCGCGCGGCTAGTGGACTGTTTCAACTGTTACAGTCCACTAGTGTCAGGATTCGGCTCCGCTTTCGACTAATTGCCAGATAGGCGAAGGGGATGTCATGAATCGAATTGTTGGCGGCGCCGTCCTGGCGTTATTATCGGCGGCGCATGCGGCGGGCATGGCGCAAAGCTGCAGCAAGGCCAGCCCGGCGCATACCGTCGCCTTGCTGGAGTTATACACCTCGGAGGGTTGCGACAGCTGTCCTCCGGCCGACAAATTCGTCAGCAGCCTGTATCAAAGCAGCGGTTTGAGTGCAGAGCAGGTGGTGCCCATCTCCTTGCACGTGGACTACTGGGACTACATAGGCTGGAAAGACGTTTTTGCCAAGCCCCTGTTTACGCAAAGGCAGCGCTGGCTGGCCGAACTGGCGTCATCGCGCAGCGTATATACCCCCGAGGTATTTGTGGCCGGCAGGGAACTGCGCAACTGGCACGGCGGCCTGGCGGCGGCGGTCAAGCGCATCAATGACACGCCGGCCCAGGCGGAGATACGGCTCACGCTGGACAAGGCGGCGGACAATACGCTGCGGCTGGACCTGGCCAGTAAAAGTACGCAGCCCGGCAAGCTGTATTTTGCGCTGGTGGAAAGTGCGCTGCTGAGCGAGGTCAAGGCGGGCGAAAATCGCGGCGTCTCCTTGCAGCACGACTACGTCGCCCGCGAGTGGGGCGAGCCCATCATCCTGGGCCGTAACCACAGCGAAAATTTCAGCCGCCAGCTCAGCCTGCCGGCGAATGCCGCAGCCCGGAAACTGGCGGTGACGGCATTTGTGCAATCGGATAGGGGCGAGGTATTGCAGGTCGTGTCTTTGCCGCTATGTACAAGCAAATAAGCCTATGTGAGCGCCCGCTCTTGCCGCTGCCCGATTTTAAAAAGGGAAGATCGCTTCGAACGCTATCCCCAGTTGGGCCGCATGCCTGAGCTTGTCAAAATCTGCGCCTTCGCCCAGGGTGCGCAAGGCGCGCAGCAGTGCAGTATCCGTGTACACGCGCTCTTCCATGATCTTGCCGTCTTGCAGGCGGAATTTGTCGACGCCGCGCCAGTCAAAACGCTGGCCCTTGATAATCCTGCTGGTTTGCCATTCGATGACGACCGTGTCGCCACGCGCGCTCCAGTCCAGTAATTGCCACACCAGGTCGGGTGCTGCCTCCTTCTGGAAGGCATTCAGCTTGCCCAGTTCGCTGCCCTTGATAGGGCGATTCACCAGGGGCGTATGCAACAGGCCGTCGGCGTGCCACAGCGCAAGGAAGGCGTCGCCGTCGCGTGCGGCCCAGGCGGCGGCAAAGCGACTGACAAAATCCTGGATTTCTATGTCGTTCATGGCATTTCCTTTAGGGTTATCTGGCTGGAGGAAGTGATCATAGAGATTGGAGTACGCCTTGTCTGGCTGGATTCGGACATCTCGTTCAGGTTTCCGCGACGCGTGACAGAATGCAGTGAGTGCCTGCTTAGCTGGCCTTGAACTCTGTGCCGGCAGCCGCCTCGCCGCTCGGAGCACTCGGCATTGGCGACGCGGCTTGCTGGCCTGCCTTGCCCTCCATCTGGTTAGCAAGCACATACATGGCCGGCGTCGGGGTCGAGAAAGATACGCCCAGCTTGCTCAGTTCTTGCAACAGGGCCAGGTTGATGCGCTGCTGGGTATCCATATACAAGCCGTAGTTAGGCTTGAGCATGAGATACACGATATCGAAATGCATTGATTGCGGCGTAAAGCTCTTGAAGTGGGCGCGATCGAAGTGCGCGTCCGGCTGGGTTTCTATGATTTGCCGTATCACTGTCGGGATTTTTTCCGCCAGTTCCGGCGGATTGTCGAAACTGATGACCAATTCAAACTGTATGCGCCGGTTTTGCATGCGCTTGTAGTTGAGTATCGTATTCTTCAGCAGTGCGGAGTTGGCGATCACTATCTGCTCGCCGCTGTCGGCGCGGATGCGGGTGGTTTTCAAGCCCACGTGTTCCACGGTGCCGGACTTGCTGTCGACCTTGATCGCATCGCCGACTTCAAACGGCTTGTCGACCGCGATCGACAACGATGCAAACAGGTCGCCCAAGATGTTTTGCACCGCCAGCGCCACCGCGATGCCGCCTATGCCCAGGCTGGCGACAAAAGCGGTGATGTTGACGCCGACATTGGCCAGCATCGCCAGCAAGAAGATGATCCACAATACCGCCTGCAAGCCCCAGACCGTCAGGGTTTGCGACACCGTGGTGGTACTCTCGCCGTCGGCCGTGATGGACAGGAAATAGCGCTTTGCCGCGATGCTGATGGCTTGGTTGATCCATAGCGCCAGTTGCAGGCCAAAAGCGAGAAACCACAGATTATGTATCTTGTCGCCCCAGCGCTGCGGCAAATCCAGCAGCGCTATTCCTATCAGCAAGGCGGTGACCGCCAGCGCCAGCTTGCTGGTGCCGCCCAGGATTTCCAGCAGCACGTCGCTCGCCTCATAGGCATTGAGATGCGCTGCGCCGTCTGTTGCGGGGGAAGCGTTCCTATGATCTTTGGTTCTTTGTTGCAGGCGCCTGCGGAAGTAAGCCAGCAGGATTTGCATTGCCGTATAACTGACAATCATCGCGGCAAAGGCGATCAGCCAGCTTGCCAGCGGAATGTTCAGTACGGGTTTGGCGAGTAGGGGAGTGAGCGTTTCCATGAATTCAACAAAATCCATCATGCCGCCTGTTTTATTCTTAAAGGCCAATCATACTAAATAATGCCGGTTGATTGTTGTATAGGACGGCGGAAAGCAGGTCTGTAGGACAATGGGAGGAGGAGCGCTGCGACCTCGGCCCGGTTCAGGCCAAGGTCAAGCTGAGGTTAGCTTGAGAGGCGCGGCCAGTTACTCCTTGCCATAGAAAAATGCATTCAATTTATTGCCGTCCAGGTCGCGAAAATAACCGGCATAGAAGCCCCCGCCGCGCGGACCGGCCGGGCCCTCATCGGTGCCGCCCAGCTCCATCGCTTTTTTATACAGGGCGTCCACTTTTTCCGGGCTGTCCACCGCCAGCGCAACCATGCCGCCGTTGCCTATGCAGGCTTCCTTGCCGTTGTACGGCTTGACGATGCACAGCGAAGGCGCGGTCGGGCTGACACCCCAGGCGATAAACTTGTCCGACTCCATCATGCGCTTGGCGCCGATGACAGCCAGCAACTCGTCATAGAATTTTGCGGCGCGTTCAAAATTATTGGTGCCCAGTGTGACGTAACCTATCATTGCCTATCTCCTTGTTTGGATTTGGACCTGCTATCTTTGCTCTTTTCGGGCCCGCACATTTTGCCACAGGCGGGCCCGGTTGCAGCGCCGCTATTCAAAAATATCGAATTGCAGCGACGCCAGTTTGGCATAGATGCCGCCCTGCGCTACCAGCGAGGCGTGGGTGCCGGTTTCGACGATATGGCCGTGCTCCATTACGATGATGCGATCGGCCTTTTGCACGGTGGCCAGCCGGTGCGCAATGATCAGCGTGGTGCGGCCCTGCATCGCGGCTTCCAGCGCGGTTTGCACCAGGCGCTCGGACTCTGCATCGAGCGCGCTGGTGGCTTCATCCAATAACAGCAAGGGAGGGTTCTTCAATAGCGCGCGGGCGATTGCGATGCGCTGGCGCTGGCCGCCGGACAGGCGCACGCCGCGCTCGCCGAGGAAGGATTGATAGCCGCCTGGCAGCCTTTCTATGAATTCGTGCGCGGCCGCCATCTTCGCTGCAGCGATGACGTCGGCGTCGCTGGCATCGGCCCTGCCGTAGCGTATGTTTTCCATGGCATTGGCAGAGAAGATGATGGTGTCTTGCGGCACTATGCCTACCGCGCTGCGCAGCGCATGCAGGTCGAGCTGGCGGATATCGACGCCATCCAGCGTAATCTGCCCCTGTTGCGGATCGTAAAAGCGCAGCAAAAGCTGGAACAAGGTGGTCTTGCCGGCGCCGGAAGAGCCGACCACGGCCACCGTTTCACCGGGAGCGATGTCGAGCGACAGGTGCGCCAGCGCCGAAGTCTGCGGGCGTGAAGGATAGTGGAACACGATGTCACTCAAGGCCAAGGCAGAACCGCTGGCGGTACGCGGCGGCAAGGGCAGCGGCTGTGTCGGCGACTGTATCGGCGATTGCACCGTCATCAGTTCCAGCAGGCGCTCGGTGGCGCCGGCGGCGCGCTGTGCCTCGCCCATCACTTCAGACAGCGCGCCGATGGCGCCGGCGACTATCGATGCATACAGGATGAACTGGCCCAGTTCGCCGCCGCTCATATTGCCCTGCATGACGGCGTGCGCGCCCAGCCACAGCACAAAGACGATGGCGCCGAACACCAGCAGGATCGCAATCATGGTCAACAGGGAGCGGGCCCGGATGCGGCGCATCGCGGTGCCAAACGCATTTTCCACCGAGCTCGAAAAACGGTCGGCCTCTATGGTTTCATGGGTGAAGGCTTGCACGGTCGGCATGGCGTTCAGTATCTCGCCGGCCATCGCCGAGGCGTCGGCTATCCTGTCCTGCGAATCGCGCGACAGCTTGCGCACCCGGCGCCCGAACAGCACGATAGGCAATACGACCGCCGCTAGCATGACGATGATGATCGAGGACAGTTTGGGGCTGGTGACAAACAGCATCGCCAGGCCGCCGATAAACAGCAGGCCGTTGCGCAGGGCCATGGAAATGCTGGTGCCGACCACGGCCTGTATCAGCGTGGTATCGGTGGTCAGGCGCGACAGTACTTCGCCGGTTTGCGTGGTTTCAAAGAATTGCGGACTTTGCGTCACCACATGCGAATACACGGCGTTGCGGATGTCGGCGGTGACTCTCTCCCCCAGCCAGGACACCATGTAGAAGCGCGCTGCGGTGGCGACACCCAGGATGCAGGCTACCCCGAACAGCGCCAGGAAGGTCAGGTCCACATGCCTGATGCTCTTGTCGCCGGTGCCGCTAAAGCCCAGGTCTATCATCTGGCGGAAGGCATACGGGATGGCCAGCGTGGCGCCGGCCGCAACCAGCAGGGCGATGCCGGCCAGCAGGAACTGTTTTTTATACGGCAATAGAAAAGGAATCAGGCCCTTCAGGGTGGCCAGGCTGCTCTTGGCGCTGGCCGGCGTTGCCGCATTGCTTGCGGCGGCGGCTGTTACGGTGGATGTGTTCATAATTTAAGTGCTTTGTGATAACCGGTGAGTTCGAGATAGCCGCGTCCTGCCGGCTTGCCATTGCGTTGTACGGTGACCGCGCCTTCCCAATAGACTGCGCCCGTGGAGCGGCGGGAATCCAGTTCCTGGTCGTCGCTGAGCGGTAGCAAATCCCAGATGTCGGCCGGCTTGCCGCTGCCATCCATCAATTGTATGGAAGTCGCCACCGGATAGCTGGCTCGGGTAGCGGAGGAGGTCCAGAGCCGCCGCGGGACAAAACTTACCTGTTGTGCGGCATATTGTGTCACTTTTCCAGCCGCATCGCGCAAGGTCGCATGCGACCACACCGGCTGGCCGTTCTTGCCCCTGATCTGGAAGGCCATCAGGGCGCCGCCGTCGTCCAAGTTGGCGCCCAGCCAGTCCCAGCCGCTGGAACCGCTGTCCAGCACCGAAGTAGACCATTCATGGTCTAGCCAGGCTGTGCCCTGGACGGTGGTTTCCTTGCCATGGCGCAGCAGCTTGCCGCTGACCTTCAATTGCGGCTCGCTGTAATAATAGCTGGCCTGCCCCGGCGTCGGCCCTTTTTGCGAATAGCCCTGTTCGCCCTGCAGCAGCATGGGCTGCGAAGGCAATAAGCTTAGCTGCAGCGTAAATTCCTTGCTGACGATACTGGCTTGGTAATTGCCTTCGCCGTCGCGCCGCAGTTCCCAGTTGTCCAGCTTGAGCGCGGTGTCGCCGGTCTTCGCATAGGCCAGGCCAAAGCCTTCCCGGGCGGATTTTTGATCATGCAGTAATTTTCCCAGCGCCGGGTCGGACAGGGCCGCGTGGGCGATGATTAGTTGCCTAGGGGCGAATTTACTGGGGTTGTCTGGATTGTGTCCGCTGGCGGAGCGGAAAAAGGTGACTTGAAAACCCAGGGGTTTCCGGTCTGGCGTTTCCAGCCAGCCGGTGGCGTACCACCATTCGGTGCGGTATTCGGGGTGGGCGCCGAAGTCTTGCGGGAAGTGCAGCGGCCGGCCGGGCGTGACGGTGGCGAAATCGGCCGCTTGCGCCGGCAACATCGCAAAGGCGCAGGCGGCTAGCACAGTCTTGAATAGTTTTGTCAGCACTACCAGTCCTCCCGCACTGCCTGCAAGACGCTGCCGGACAGCGCCTGGCGTCCGGCCAGCAATGCGGTCAGCCCCGAGGCGACTTGCATCACCGCGGCGACGCTCAACAATAAACCCCAAGGCATGTGCATCTGCATGGTCCAGTGAAAAGATTGAGGATTGACGATAAACACCAGGATCAGGCTGATCACCCAGCCCAGTGCAAAGCCTACCAGGATGCCTATCGCCGTCAACAGGCTGCCTTCCGCCACCAGGATGGCCAGTATCTCGCGGCGCTTGACCCCTATGTGCCGCAACATCCCAAACTCCTTGGCCCGGGCCAGGGTTTGCGCGGAAAAGGTGGCGGCAACGCCGAACAAGCCTATCACCATCGCGATCATTTCCAGCAGGTAGGTGATGGCAAAGCTGCGGTCGAAAATTTTCAGGCTGACGGCACGGATCTCAGCCGATTGCGCAAACTCCAGTGCCGAACCGAAGGGCAGCTTGCGTATGCCGCTTATTACTTGTTCGGCCTTGACGCCGTTTTCCATTGTAATTGCTGCATTGCTGACATCCAGGTCGCCGGTCAGTTGCTGGTAGTCGGCCAGCCGCATCGCGATCGCCCCCGATTGTCTGGCGTAGTCGCGCCAGACGCCGGCCACCACGACAGGATAGCGCTGCTGGTTCAAGGGCAGCAGGATCTGCTTGCCTACCGTGTAGCCGTACAAGTCCACCATCGCTTCCGACACCCACACCGGCATCGCACCAGTTGCTGCGCCGGGCTGTATGCTTCCCTCCAAGATGGGGATGGACTGACCGGGATCAAGGGCATCGACCGGGCGCGCCATCAGCAATACATTCGGCCGGTCGGCGGAAAACAGCAGGCTGCTGGCGCGCATGAACTCGATTTTTTGTATGCCGGGCACCGCCGCCAGTTGCTGTTGCTGGGCCGGGCTGATGCGGCCGGTTTCACCGGTCAGCGCGCTGCTGACGTACAGCGGCGCCGGCAGGATATGGGTCAGCCAGTCGTCTACCGATATCCTGAAGCTGGCCACCATGATCGCCATTGCCACCATCAGGCTGAAGCTGGACAACACGCCGCTCAAGGCAATAGCAGCCTGGTTGGGCACATTGGCCAGCCTGGCCAAAGCCAGGCCGACGACGGCCGGCTGGGTGGGGCGGTATAGCCGGCTGAACAGCAGGGCGCTGATCCTCGGCATCAGCATGATGCCGCCTATCAGTAGCAAGGCGACCGACAGATAGCCGAAAATCGGCAAGCCCTGCAGCGGCGGCAACTGCGAACTGGCGGCGCCGGCAGCCAGCACCAGCAAGGCCGGCCAGACTGCGGCCAGCCTGGACATAGCGCTGTCCTCGCTGCCCGACTTCAGGGCCTGCGCCGGATGGGCGACTGCCGCTTCCCAGGCGGGCGCGGCGCAGCCCAGCAGTGCGACGACGGTGCCCAGGGCAAAGAACACGGTTGCCGCCACCGGGGTAAAGCTGACGCTGGGCTGCACCCCGGGGAAATAGCCGCCGCCCAGGTCGCCGCCAAAGAATTTCAGGGTCAAGGCCGCCATCAGGTAGCCGCCGCCTATGCCCAGCAAGGAGCCGGCAATGCCCAGGCTTGCGCCTTCCAGCAATACCTGGCGCAGGATCTGGCCGCGCGTGACCCCGATCACGCGCAGCAAGGCAAACTGGCTGCGCCGCCTGAGCACCGAGAGCGCCTGCGTGGAAAACACGAAGAAGGCGCCGGTGAACAAGGCCACCAGCGCCAGCACGGTCAGGTTGACGCGGTAGGCGCGCGACATGTTTTCGCTGCGGGCTTCCTGGTTGCTGGTCTCGGTGGCGAGCAAGACTCCTTGCCTGGCGATATCGGCCTTGAAAGCCTCGCGGTTGACGCCGGGCTGCAAGACCAGGTCCACCCGCGACAGCTTGCCGAGCAGGTTGAAGCGCCACTGCAATGCGGCGATATCCATCACGGCGATGCGCTGGCCGGCGCGCGGGCTGACCAGGCCGCCGGCGACGCGCAGGCGGACGGTTTGCATGCCGCTGCGCAGCAACAGCACGTCGCCGGTTTTCAGCTTCAGCCATTCCATGGCAGCCGGGGACAGGAATACGGCGTCGTCGGACAGCATGTCATAGGGCTTGTCTGCGGCCGGCATCCCCAGCAGGTCCGGCGCCAGCGCCGCTGCCTTGAAGCTGTCCATGCCCAGGATTTTCAGCGGGCTGGTTTGGCCGGGCACGCCGGCGTCCAGTTCCAGCACCGGGCTGGCGAGCTGCACTTCCGGCCGCTGCGCCAGTTGCGGATAGATATTTTCATCTATCCTGGACTGGTAGCCGCGCACCGACAGGTCGGCCTGGCCCGAGACGCTCTTGACCGCCGCCGTAAACTCATTGAATGCTGCGGCATTGACCAGATGGATCGCAAAGCCCAGCGCCACGCCTATCGCAATCGCGGCAATTGCGACCAGCGCGCGCACCGGGTGGGCGCGCCACTCGCCCAGCAAGAGCCAGCGACTCCAGCTTACAGTTTTGTTGCTCATGCCGCTCATGCCTCCCGCAAGCCTTCCTTGGATAATATCAGGGTGCGGTCGGCAAATTCGGCGGCGGCGTGCGAATGCGTGACCATCACGGCAGAAGCATTATTATTCTTGATCTCGGCCCGCAACAGGCTCAGGATGCCGTGCGCGGTATCCGGGTCCAGGTTGCCGGTAGGCTCGTCGGCCAGTATCAGCGCCGGCCTGTGCACCAGCGCCCGGGCGATGGCCACCCTTTGCAGTTCGCCGCCCGATAGCTGCCTGGGGAAATCCTTGCCGCGTCCCGCCAATCCGACCGCGTCCAGCATCTGGGCCGCCCGCTCGCTGTGGCGGCCGTTCAATAGCAGGGGCAGGGCAATATTCTGCTCCAGGCTCAGGTGCGGCAAGACATGGAAGGCCTGGAAGACGAAGCCCATACGCTGCCGGCGCAAGCCGGTCGCGGCATCGTCGTCCAGCCCCGACATATTGACGCCGTCCACCCATATCTGGCCGGAATCCGGGGCATCGAGCCCGGCAATCAGGTTCAGCAGGGTAGACTTGCCCACTCCGGAGTCGCCCATGATGGCGACGAATTCACCGGTCTTGAGCGTATATGACAGTTCGGTCAAGACATGGCGGTGTTGACCATAGGATTTGCTCAGTTGACGTAGTTCTAGCATGGAGCTGGCCTGGAATAGGGGAAGTAAAGGGGAAGTATTTTGCTAGCGGCAGCTTAGCATTGATTCGCCGCCAGGGGCCGCTGGCGGCGACAAAGGCAGGGGCCTATGCTTTAAAACCGGCAGGAATTGCGAGCGTGGTATATAGTAAAAACGAGCAAGTGCTCGGATCTCTGCATGAGGCACGCATGATCGATATCGTGGTGATAGTCATACTGCTGGGGCTGCTGGTTGCGGTGTTTACGTCGTCTATCCCGCCCCGGCAAGAGGATCTGCCAGAGTACCGTTTTAGCCGGAGTAAAACACCCAACGGTAACAAGCCTGGCGGCAAAGTGGGCAAGTCCGAGCCCGGCGCCGTGGCCGGGAACGATCTGGGTAGCCGGAGCTAGGCCGGTTTATTGCTCAGCTTGCCTGGGGCGCCAGGATGGCCGCGCGCTCGCTGGCCGACAGCGTGAATATCTCCACCCCATCCTCGGTGACCGCGACCGTGTGTTCAAACTGTGCCGACAGGGAATGGTCCTTGGTGACCGTGGTCCATTTGTCGCCCAATACCTTGACCTGGTAACCGCCGGCATTGACCATCGGTTCTATCGTAAAGAACATGCCCGGCTCCAGCACCACGCCCGTGCCGCGCTTGCCTACGTGCATGACTTGGGGCGTGTCGTGGAATATCTGGCCTACGCCGTGTCCGCAAAAGTCGCGCACCGACGAAAAACCTGCGGCGCGCACGATGCCGTCTATCTCGGCCCCTATGTCGCCCAGGGTAGTCCCCGGTTTGACCAGCGCCACGCCGGCCATCATGGATTGGTAGGCGGTGGCGACCAGGCGGTTGGCCAGGATGGAGACTTCGCCGACCTTGAAGGTGCGGCTGGTGTCGCCGTGCCAGTTGCCGGCGATCTTGGGCGTGACGTCGATGTTGACGATGTCGCCGGCCTTCAGGATCTTGCTGGCTGAAGGTATGCCGTGCGTGACCACGTGGTTGACCGAGATGCAGCTGGCATGCTTGTAGCCGTGGTAGTCGATGGTGGCGGGGATGCTGCCGGCGGCGCGCATGAATTCCTCGCACAGCCGGTCCAGCTCGGCGGTGGAGATGCCGGCCTGCACGTGGGGTTCGATAAAATCCAGGGTATCCGAGGCGATCCGGCCGGCAATGCGCATTTGCTCGAAATGCTCGGCGTCGTGCAGGCGTATCGGTTTGCCGTGTTCTTTTTGGGTAGAGTAACGCATGGGTTTCAGATCAGCCTTTCGCTGGAATGTGGGCGTGGCCCAGGTTTGCCGCATGCACCGCATCGTGCGAGGCGCGCAGGACGTGTTCTATGCGGGCCGGAATGTCCAGGTCTTGCAGCAGATAGGGTTTGATCATCGCGATCGGGGAAGCGAACAGCGTAAAGCGCAAAATGGCTTCGGTGTCGGCCCCGCTGTCCTCATCCGCCGCTGCCTGCCGGCATCGGGCCAGGCACTGCCGGAAACAGAGATCCAGCGCATCCTGCTCGGCCTCCAACTCTGCGTGCAGTTCGGCCGATAGCGGCTCGTTAAATACCGGGCAGTCTTCGCACTGCAGCAAAAATTTCGCATACAGAGGCTTGTCCCTGCACCATTGCAGGAAGCCGGCGACGGCAGCCCAGGTATCGCCGGCGGCCCAGTGGCAGGCGACCGCCTGGCGGAAATCCGCCTTGACCCGCAGCCATGCGCGCGCCAGGATGGCGCCGCGCGACTCAAAGCGGTGATACACAGAACCTATGGGCGCGCCTGCCTTGCCGGCGATGGCCGACATCGACACTGCCGCCACGCCGCAGCGGGCGGCAACCTCGATGGAGGCATTGATAATGCTGTCTTCGGTGAATTTTGCCAGTCTGACCATTCAAATAGAATACAGATTCTATTTGAATTTGTCAAATCGAGACTCGCTGAGGCATAGTATTTGACAGTATGGCAACAAGCGCCGACAGGGCATAAATGGAGCGGAAATGGCAAGCCCGGAGCCGAGCAAAAAGCCGGTGAAAGGCGGGTAATTTTTGCAAAAAAATGACCATCAGGGCAGTCAACCCCTATATAATCGCCCTACTTGATCGGGAGAGAGCAGCCTGGGATTAACTTCCTGGAGCGCCGCCGAAGGGGCTATAACCCAAAAACTCTCAGGCAAAAGGACTGGTCAAGGGGAGATACTTCTCCCAACTCTGGAGAGCGGTAGCGGCTCATTGCATGTATTTGAGCGAACTATCCACCGAAGGTGCGCGCGGATGCCTGTCGTCCGTAATCTCTCAGGTACCAAGGACAGAGGGGTCTGCGATTCATTAGGCGCGGAACGGTATTTTGGACATTGTTGAGAGCTTCAACAACGTCCATTGCGCCTGTTTGCGTATCAATGGTCGTCCCTTCTATTTTGGTAATGAGGTTTTCATGACGCACGCCGAGGCAACACAACTCAAAGCAACCCCCCTCAATGCAGCTCATCGTGCCGCCGGCGCACGCATGGTTGATTTCGGCGGCTGGGACATGCCGGTCAACTACGGTTCGCAAATCGAAGAACACCATGCAGTGCGCAGCGATTGCGGCATGTTCGACGTTTCGCACATGTGCGTAGTCGACCTGCAAGGCGCGAATGTACGTTCTTTCCTGCGCGGCCTGGTGGCCAATAATGTCGACAAGCTGCAAGTCAGCGGCAAGGCCCTGTATTCCTGCATGTTGAAGCCGGAAGGCGGCGTCATCGACGACCTGATCATCTATTTCTTTAACGAAAACTGGTTCCGCCTGGTGGTCAACGCCGGCACCGCTGAAAAAGATATTGCCTGGATCAGCGCGCACAATACGGAAACCAAGAGCGGCCTGACGATCACCCAGCGCCGCGACGGCGCCAACGCGCTGGCGCTGGTCGCCGTGCAAGGTCCGAATGCGCGCGCTAAGACCTGGCAGGTGATCCCGGAAACCCAGGCCGCCAGCGAAACCATCAAGCCCTTCAATGCCGTCGTGGTCGCAAACACCGCCTTTGGCGAGCTGATGGTGGCCCGCACCGGCTATACCGGCGAAGACGGTTTCGAGATTGCCGTATCCGCCGACCAGGTCAATGCCCTGTGGGATGCGCTGCTCGCCGCCGGCGTCAAACCGGCCGGCCTCGGCGCACGCGATACGCTGCGCCTGGAAGCCGGCATGAATTTATACGGCCAGGATATGGACGAGGGCGTCAATCCGCTGGATGCCGGCCTGGCCTGGACCATAGACCTGGTCAGCGAACGCGATTTCGTCGGCAAGGCCGCCTTGCTGAGCCAGGGCCAGAACGCCCAGTTCCTGGGCCTGATCCTGCGCGAAAAGGGCGGCATCTTGCGCGCGCACCAAAAAGTGATCACCGCGCAAGGCGAAGGCGAGATCACCAGCGGCACTTTTAGCCCGACCATGCAGCAGGCCATCGCGCTGGCGCGCCTGCCTATGGGCGTGGCGATAGGCGATACGGTACAGGTGGCGATACGCGACAAGCAATTGGCGGCGACCGTGGTCAAGCTGCCTTTCGTGCGCAACGGCAAAGTGCTGGTCAGCTAACCGGCAGGCCCGCTCACAAGATTTAGCATTACATTGAATACCGATTTATATAGTTAATCCTGCGTGCTTCTTACATTCCAGGCACGCTCTTTTTTGGAGAATACGATGAATATCCCAGCAGAATTAAAATACACACAATCCCACGAATGGGTACGCGTAGAAGCCGACGGCACGATCGCAGTGGGCATCAGCGAATTCGCGCAAGACTCGCTGGGCGATATCGTCTTTGTCGACCTGCCTAAAGTAGGCCAGGTACTGGCGGCAGGCAAGGATTGCGCCGTGGTGGAATCGGTCAAGGCGGCCGGCGACATCTACGCGCCGATTTCCGGCGAAGTGGTCGCTGTCAATGAAGCTGTGGTGGAGGCGCCAGAATCCATCAATGCCAATGCCTACGATGCATGGCTGTTCAAGCTGAAGCCGGCCAATGCGGCCGACGTTGACGCCTTGATGAGCGCCGACGACTACAAAAAGAACATAGGCTAAATCGGGATCTCCCGCTTGGCCGTGCAGCCATGGGGCAGCGCGCGTGCGCGCCGCCCTGGCGGTAGCCGGCGCTGGCGGGAATTCCCGGTGTTCCCGGCCTTTCCGATCTTCTTTTTGATGCGCAGTTTGCCTGCGCGGTTCCAGCCTTTAGTGTCCTTAGTACCCCTGGTGTCCTTAGTGTCCTTACTCTTCGCCTAATCCCCTATACCATGACCCGTATCAGCCTTTCCCAACTAGAAGCACGCGATGCTTTCGTCGCCCGCCATATCGGCCCTTCCGATTCCGAGCAGGCCGCCATGCTGGCAGCAGTCGGCTATCCGACTCGCACGGCCCTGATCGACGCGATCGTTCCTGCCAATATCCGCCGCAAGGATGTGCTGCCGCTGGCGCAATTCACCGACGCCCTGCCGGAGCAGGCTGCCTTGGCCAAGTTGAAAGAATTGGCCGGCAAGAACCGCGTGCTGAAATCCATGATAGGCCAGGGTTATTACAATACGCATACGCCGGGCGTGATCCTGCGCAATGTGTTCGAAAACCCGGCCTGGTACACCGCCTACACGCCGTATCAGCCCGAGATTTCGCAAGGCCGCCTGGAAGCGATGCTGAACTTCCAGCAAATGGTGACCGACCTGACCGGCATGGACATTGCCAATGCCTCCATGCTGGACGAAGGCACGGCCGCGGCCGAAGCGATGACGCTGGTCATGCGCGTCGGCAAATCGAATTCCAAGGTGTTCTACGTATCGGAGGACGTGCTGCCGCAAACCCGCGAAGTGATAGAGACCCGCGCCCAGCCGCTGGGCATAGAAGTGCGCACCTGCCGCGGCCATGAGGCGCTGGACAATGAATGCTTCGGCGTCTTGCTGCAATACCCGGGCATGAACGGCGACATCAAGGATTACCGCGATTACGCGACCGCCCTGCATGCCAAGGGCAGCATGGTGGTCGTCGCCGCCGACCTGCTGGCGCTGACCCTGTTGACCCCGCCCGGCGAATGGGGCGCCGACGTGGTGGTCGGCAACAGCCAGCGCTTCGGCGTGCCGCTCGGTTTCGGCGGCCCGCACGCCGGCTATATGTCCACCCGCGACGCGTTCAAGCGCAGCATGCCGGGCCGCCTGGTCGGCGTGACCGTCGATGCGCAAGGCAACCAGGCCTACCGCCTGGCGCTGCAAACGCGCGAACAGCATATCCGCCGCGAAAAAGCGACTTCCAATATCTGTACCGCCCAGGTCTTGCTGGCGGTGATGGCCTCCATGTATGCGGTGTATCACGGTCCGGACGGCTTGCGCAAGATTGCGCAGCGCGTGCACCGCTACACCGGCGTACTGGCAATCGCCTTGCACCGCCTCGGTTACACCATCAGCAACGCCACCTATTTCGATACGCTGACGGTGCAGGTCAAGGATGCGCAGGCGATGCACGCGGTGGCGGAAGCGAACGGCGTCAACCTGCGTCATATCGATGGCCAGCGTGTCGGCATCTCGCTGGATGAAACCACCAGCCGCGAAGACATCGCGCTGCTGTGGTCCATCTTCGCCACCGGCATTAAGCCGGCCGCGGCAGCGCCTGATTTCGACAGCATAGAACTGGGCGTGCAGGAATCCATTCCTACCGTACTGGCGCGCAGCTCGGCTTACCTGAGCCACCCGGTGTTCAACCGCTACCATTCCGAGCATGAGATGCTGCGTTACCTGCGCGGCCTGGCAGACAAGGACCTGGCGCTGGACCGCAGCATGATACCGCTGGGCTCCTGCACCATGAAGCTGAATGCGACCAGCGAAATGATCCCGGTGACCTGGCCGGAATTTTCCAATATGCACCCGTTCGCGCCGGCCGACCAGAGCGTCGGCTACCGCGAAATGATAGACCAGCTGGAACAGATGCTGTGCGCCGCCACCGGCTATGCCGCGGTATCCTTGCAGCCGAATGCCGGCTCGCAAGGCGAATACGCCGGCCTGCTGGTGATCGAGGCCTACCATGCATCGCGCGGTGAATCGCATCGCAAGATCTGTCTGATCCCTTCTTCCGCCCACGGCACCAATCCGGCCTCGGCCAGCATGGTGAATATGGAAGTAGTGGTAGTGGCTTGCGACGAGCGCGGCAACGTCGACCTGGCGGACCTGCGCGCCAAGGCCGAGGCGCACAAGGACGACCTGGCGGCGATCATGGTGACCTACCCGTCTACCCACGGCGTATTCGAAGACGGCATCCAGGAAATCTGTGAGATCGTGCATGCCAACGGCGGCCAGGTGTATGTGGACGGCGCCAACATGAATGCGATGGTCGGCGTGGCCGCCCCTGGCCAGTTCGGCGGCGACGTCAGCCACCTGAACCTGCACAAGACCTTCTGCATCCCGCACGGCGGCGGCGGCCCGGGCGTAGGCCCGGTCGCAGTCGGCGCGCATCTGGCAAAATTCCTGCCTAACCAGAAATCCAGCGGCTACGAGCGGGACCAGGCCGGCATCGGTGCAGTCAGCGCCGCGCCTTTCGGCTCCGCCAGCATCCTGCCTATCTCCTGGATGTATATCGCGATGATGGGCGCGGAAGGCTTGAAGGCAGCGACCGAGACCGCCATCCTGGCAGCCAACTACATCGCCAAGCGCCTGGCGCCGCACTATCCGGTGCTGTACTCGGGCCATGACGGACTGGTTGCGCATGAATGCATCCTGGACCTGCGTCCTATCACCGACCTGACCGGCATCAGCAATGAAGACGTGGCCAAGCGCCTGATCGACTTCGGCTTCCATGCGCCTACCATGAGCTTCCCGGTGCCGGGCACGCTGATGATAGAGCCGACAGAGAGCGAATCGCTGGCCGAGCTGGATCGCTTCATCGAAGCGATGATCGCGATACGTGAGGAGATCGCCAAAGTCGCTTCCGGCGAATTCGACCGCCTGGACAATCCGCTGAAGCACGCACCGCATACGATACAGGTGCTGATCGCCGACGAGTGGAAACACCCGTACAGCCGCGACGTCGGCGCATATCCGGTGAACAGCCTGCGCAAGCAAAAATACTGGGCGCCGGTGGGCCGCGCAGACAATGTGTACGGCGACCGCAACCTGTTCTGTTCTTGCGTGCCTATTTCGGATTACCAGTAGGACTGCCGATACTGCCGCTAAATAGGCGGATAGACATCAGGGCGGGCATTGCTTAGGCAATGCCCTTTTTTTTTTAGCGCCCAGCTTCGCTTTGTTGTTTAGAGTTTTTCCACTAAAGCATCGCTGACGTATCCTTCCAGAGTGAGGGCCCGGATAGGCGCGATGTTTTTAGTCCACTGTTTGCTGCATCGCAAATTGACAGGATCTCATGCGGGTCCTGATACTCCGCTCCGGTCAGCCTGTGTTGCCAGGTCTGTTTGCATGCATTTCCATCCGGTATTCCCGGTCTGATCATTGTTCCCGTTTCAGTGCAGTAGCTCAGAGTAGTAAATCCATGCGGTTTTCATATCCAGGTTTTACCAGAGGGGATTTCGATGACAAAGTTAATGCGGTATCTGATACCGGCACTGCTTGTAGCGCTGGCGGCGGTTTCCAATATTGCCAGCGCCACCAACTATACTTTATGGGTCAACGGTAGGGGCGGTGGCGGCGTAGTCGGCGACTACAACAGCTTTTCCTATTGGGGGCCGTCTTCGACGGCGGCCGGGGTCAATAAAAAGGCGGTCAATTGGGACGGCTATAACAGCATTTCTTCGCAGAACGGCAAGATCCGCGACGCGCTGGATTGCTTTTGCACCGGCTCCAACTGGTGCTACATCGCCACCCACAGCGCGGGCGACCTGATGATGGGTTACACGCTGGCCAATTATGGCGGCTCCACCCGCATGAAGAAAAACGCCACCGCCAATGCGGCGGGCCAGTGCGGCGACTCGGACGGCACTTCGCAAGTCGGCTGGAATATCAAATGGGTCAGGGCGGCGTCCGGAGCGGGCGGCGGTTCCGAACTATCCGATGCCGGTTCCTGGGCGGTCTCCGAACCGCTGGTGAAAGACCTGAAAACCACCACCGCGCGCGCGATGTACAACCACAACGACACGCATAATGTCTGGTTCTACATGTATGCCGGCGCCAAGGGCACCATCTACTCCGGCATCTTGCCCGGGCAGGACGACGAAGCGGTCGCCTACCATAGCTCGGGCGGGGTGTCGGGTTCATCCGGCGGGTCTTACTGTAACCCCAGTGACTGGTTCTGCAACGACCTGACCCTGGGAACTGCGGCGAATGAGGGGGGCTCGCTCAAGTGGAGTTACCACTCGGTGTCGTTCCGCGATGACGCCGAAGCCTACAACCATTACGCCAACGGTAATTGGGAGGGCATCATCTCAGTGGTGCGAGCGGCGATGGTGAGCAATGCCACGTAAGCCCGCTGACCCCGGGCGCAAGCCCGGGTCACGCAAGCAGCCATCCGCCCAAGCCGGCGGATGGCTGCGCAAGCATGGTGTCGCGGTCGCGCTAGTCGTGGCCGCACTGTCGTTTGTCAGCATCTGGTATTGGCCGCACGAGGTTACCGCGTCCGCCAAGGCGGCTCCGCGCGGAAGCTCCGGCGCCGCGTTTCTGCAGACCCCGGGCAGGCCGGACGGTTTGCCGGCTTTGGCGCCGCTGCCTACGCGCGAACAGCGCCTGCAGGAATTGAGCAAGCAGCTGGAACTGGCCGATCACAGCCTGTGTAGTTACAAGAACGCCAGCAAATACCCGAGCAGTTCGCGCTCGATTAAAGAACATCCGGACCAGGTCTATCCCAACCAGCCGATACTGGAAAAAAATGCGCTGCGCAAAGAGGGCGGCGGCACCGACGCGGCGATACAGATCATGACCTCACAGTCACGCGTCTACCTGGCGGCTGGCGAAGCGGCGGCATTTTCCATCCAGGCGGTGGATAGCGAAGGGCGCACCCAGCCGCTGTTTATCACACGTGCGGTCGCGCGCGGCATCACCTATCAGGGCAGCAGGGAAATGCCGCAGCTAGTCCTGCCGTTTACCGACGACGGCAGTAACGGCGACGCCGCCGCCGGGGACGGGATATTTTCCGGCTCCCTGGCTCCCGCCCTGAGCGGCTTTGCCAACTTCAGCGGCACCATACGGGTAGAGGTCAAATACAACGTCGGCGACCGCTCTGGCGTTGTGCTGTTCGACGTCATCTATTCTCCCGAGACGCCAGCCACCTGGGCCGGCGGCGCCCGTGAAGCCGTGGAGAACGGCGCGCTGAATTTTTATCTGAAGGCGGTAATCCATACACCGGGCCGCTATGTGGTCACGGGCCGGGTGGACGACGCCAGGGGCAAGCCGTTTGCGCTGGCCACATTTAATGATGTGCTGGGGCAGGGGCCGAACGAGGTTCGCCTGACGGTATACGGTAAATTGCTGCGTGACGAACAGCCCGCCCTGCCGCTGACTTTGCGCGATGTGGACGGCTATTTACTGAAAGAAAATACCGACCCCGATCGCGCGCTGATGCCGCGTATTGCCGGCACCGCCTATGTCAGCAAAACCTATCCGCTGAAAACTTTTTCCGATGCCGAATGGCAAAGCGAGGAACGCACGCGCTACCTGACCGAGTTCGGCAAGGATGTGGCGCTGGCCAAGGCCGCCCTGGTCGAGTTCAATCCTGAACAGGCGCAACAGCCCTTCCCCAGGAGCGAGTGCACGGCGGAGCTTGAGGCGAAAGACAAGGCGCATTAAGCCGCTATTGCACAAGCCCGGCAATTCCCTGTAACAAGAGCCATTATCCTATCCCTGCACAAGGGGAATTTTGCCCGGGATGCGGCTTTTTTCATGGCTGTCGCCGGCGCCACCGATGTTGTATATTATTTATTATCCATTTAGCATAAACTATGTGTCACCGGGCTTTGCTCCGACGCATGCGGCCTGCCTCATCATTCACTGATACCGACGCCAGATGACAGCTACTAATCCACCTTCTGCAGCTTCTGCACCTCCCGCACCTTCTGTGCCCCCCGCTGCTTCAGCACCCTCGGCCCTGAATCAACTAAAAATTGACCGCGGCGGACTGAAGCCGGGCAAGAAAAAGCGCTGGGGCCGCTGGCTGATCCTGGCCCTGGTCATCCTGGGCGGCCTGGCATTTGCACTGAAGCCCTCCCGCACCGAAGTGCAGGTAACCTCGGTAGTGACTTCCTATCCTTCGCAGCAATATGCGCAGCTTACCGCTTCGGGTTATGTGGTGGCGCAACGCCGTGCGGCCGTGGCCAGCAAGGCGACTGGGCGCCTGGTGCAACTGAATGTGCGGGAAGGTAGCCAGGTCAAGCAGGGGGAGTTGCTGGCCAAACTGGATGCCAGCGATGTGCAGGCGGCGATAGCGCAGGCGCAAGCCGGGATACGGCAGGCAGAGGCCGGCGTGGCGCAGGCGAAGGTGGAATTGGTCAATGCCGAAGCCGACCTGAAGCGGGCCCAGGGCTTGAGAACGCAGGGCTTTGTCTCTATCCAGGCGCTGGATACAGCGACAACCCGGGTCAATTCGACCAGGGCGGCAGTGGTTTCTGCCCTGGCAGCGGTGGCCGTATCCAAGGCGCAACTGAAGGTGCAGCAGGTCAACCAGGATTTTACCGATATACGCGCGCCGTTTGACGGCGTGGTGCTGGTGAAGAATGCCAATGTAGGTGACATCATTACGCCTTTTTCCAGTGCCGCCGGCACCCAGGGCGCGGTGGTCACGATGGCCGATATGAGCACGCTGGAAGTGGAGGCGGACGTCTCGGAAAGCAACCTGGCCAAGGCCAGGATAGGCCAGCCGGTGGAGATCACGCTGGATGCCTTGCCGGATGCCCGCTTTCGCGGCAGCGTAGTCGGCATCGTGCCTACCGTGGACAGGGCCAAGGCGACCGTGATGACCAAGATACGTTTCGAAAAACTCGATTCGCGCATACTGCCGGAAATGAGCGCCAAGGTGACTATTCTGTCGCAAGCCGCGACCGATGCCGACCAGAAGCCGGTATTGGCGCTGAACCCGAAGGCGATGGTAGAGCGGGACGGCAAGAAACTGGTATTCCGCATCAAGGACGATAGCGTGGAGGCGGTCAATGTGCAGGCCGGCCGCAAGATAGGCGATAACCTGGAGGTGACCGGCGCCGTCAAATCCGGTGACAAGCTGGTGTTGTCGCCGTCCGACAAGCTGGTGGCCGGCGCCAAGATCGTGGTGGCGACCAAATGACGCCGGATCATCGCGCCGCCGAGGAGCAGACGGAATCCGTGATCCGCATCCGCGGCCTGGATAAAACCTATATCCGCGGCGGCCAGGCCATACCGGTATTGCAGGGCGTGGAACTGGAGGTGCACAGGGCCGAATTCATCGCCCTGATGGGTCCCAGCGGCTCCGGCAAGAGTACCTTGCTGAACCTGATCGCCGGCATAGACAAGCCAACCAGCGGCACGATAGAAATAGGCGGCGTGAATATCTCGACCCTGAGCGAAGGCGAACTGGCCGACTGGCGCGCCGCGAACGTGGGTTTTATCTTCCAGTTCTATAACCTGATGCCGGTCTTGACCGCCTTTGAGAATGTGGAGCTGCCGCTGCTGCTGACCGGCCTGTCGCGCGCGCAGCGCAAGGCCCATGTAGAGGCGGCGCTACACATGGTCAGGCTGGACGACAGGATGGACCACTACCCGAATGAATTGTCCGGCGGCCAGCAGCAGAGGGTGGCGATTGCACGCGCCCTGGTCACCGACCCCACCCTGATCGTCGCCGACGAACCCACCGGCGACCTGGACCGGGCCACCGCGGAAGAGGTCCTGATGATGCTGGATGAACTGCATACCGAGCTGGGCAAGACCATCGTGATGGTCACCCATGATCCCAAGGCGGCGGCGCGCGCCAAGCGTCTGATCCACCTGGAGAAGGGCGTGCTGGTGCCGGATGACGAGATCCTGCTTCCTGCGCATTAAGCCGGCAAAGCCACACCCCACACCCATGTTCATTTTTAAACTACTGCTGAAAAACGCCTTCCGGCACAAGCTGCGCACCCTGCTGACCATGGTCGGGCTGATCGTGGCGATTTGCGCCTTCGGCCTGCTGCGCACGATAGTGGACGCCTGGTATGCCGGCGTCGAGGGCACCTCGAGCACCCGGCTGGTGACCCGCAACTCGATCTCGCTGACTTTCCCGCTGCCGCTGAATTATGCGGAAAGATTGCGCAATGTAGAAGGCGTGACCGGGGTCAGCTGGTCCAACTGGTTTGGCGGCGTATATATTACCGAGCGTAATTTCTTTGCACAATTTGCGATAGAGCCGGCCAGCTACCTGGCCATGTATCCCGAATATGTCTTGAAGGAGGAAGAGAAAAAGGCCTTCATGTTGGACCGCCAAGGCGCCATCGTCGGCCGCAAGCTGGCGACCCAGTACGGCTGGAAGGTCGGCGACCAGATCCCGATACGCGGTACCATCTATCCCGGCACCTGGACCTTCACCTTGCGCGGCATCTGGGATGGCGTCGACGCCAAGACTGACGAATCGCAACTGCTATTCCACTGGCAATACCTGGCGGAGAGCGTACGCAAGCTGCGCCGCAACAACGCCGATTACGTAGGCGTGTACATCGTCAGCATCAATGAACCGAACAATGCGCCGCTGATCTCCGAGCGCATCGACGCCCTGTTTAAAAACTCGCTGGCGGAAACCCTGACCGAGACCGAGAAGGCCTTCCAGCTCGGCTTCGTGTCGATGAGTGAGGCGATCCTGGTGGCGATCAATGCGGTCAGCTTTGTGATCGTGATCATCATCATGGCGGTGATGGCCAACACCATGATGATGACCGCGCGCGAGCGCCTGTCCGAATACGCGACCTTGAAGGCGCTGGGATTTTCGCCCGGTTTCGTGGTCAAGCTCTTGTTTGGCGAGAGCCTGGTGATTGCGCTGATAGGCGGCGGCCTGGGTTTGCTGGTGACCTTGCCGATTGCCGCCGCATTTGCCAAGGCGGTGGGTACCCTGTTCCCGGTGTTCATGGTATCTAACACCACGATGGCGTTGCAATTGCTGGCCAGCGTGATCGTCGGCGTGGTCGCTGCCGCCTGGCCGGCCTGGAAGATGAGCCGCATCAGCATCGTCAACGGCCTGAGGTCGGTCGCATGAAGCTGATCCCGCTCTCCTACGTCGCGCGCAACCTGTGGGTGCGTCGCGTGACGACTTTGCTGACCGCGGGCGGCATGGCCCTGGTCGTGTTTGTATTCGCGGTAGTGCTGATGATGGGCGAGGGCATACGTGCGACCCTGGTCGCCACCGGCCAGCCGGACAATGTGCTGGTATTGCGCAAGGGCGCCGGCGCCGAGATCAATAGCGGCATCGCGCGCGGCCAGGCGGCCATCATAGAAAGCCTGCCGGGCATCGCCACCAACGGGCTGGGCATGCCGCTGGTCAGCAAGGAGCCGGTGGTGTTGAACAACCTGCCCAAGCGCAGCAACGGCAAGCCCAGCAATGTCACCTTGCGCGGCACCTCGGTGCTGGGCCTGGAATTGCGGCCGCAAGTACAGCTGGTGCAGGGCCGCATGTTCCGCCCCGGTACTTCGGAAATCATCGCCGGGCACGCGATCGCCAAGGGTTTCCGCGGCACCGGCCTGGGCGAAACCCTGCACTTCGCCCAGCGCGACTGGATCGTGGTTGGCATCTTTGATTCCGGCAAGACCGGCTTCGACAGTGAAATCTGGGGCGACGCCGAGCAGATGATGGCGGCCTTTCGGCGCAACAGCTATTCGACGCTGGTATTTCGCCTGACCGACCAGGCGGCGCTGGCCGGCGTCAAGGCGGCGATAGACAATGACCCGCGCCTGCAGGTCGACGCCAAGCCCGAGATCCAGTTTTATTCCGAACAAAGCGAAGGGCTGGCGACCTTCATCCGCATCCTGGGCCTGAGCCTGTCGGTGATTTTTTCCATAGGCGCGGTAGTCGGTGCGATGATCACGATGTTCGCCGCCGTGGCGCAAAGGGTGGCGGAGATCGGCACTTTGCGCGCCCTGGGTTTTCGCCGCGGAGCGGTGCTGGGCGCCTTCCTGCTGGAGTCGTTGCTGTTGTCGCTGGTGGGCGGCGTGCTGGGCCTGTTCGCCGCCTCGTGGATGCAGGCGGTGGACATTTCCACGACCAACTTCCAGACTTTTAGCGAGCTGGCGTTCCAGTTCAAGCTGACGCCGGGCATCGTCGTGCAGACCTTGCTGTTCTCCTTGCTGATGGGCTTTGTCGGCGGGTTTATTCCTGCCTGGCGGGCGGCCAGGATGAAGATTGTGGATTGTTTGCGGGCGGTGTGATTTGTTGAGTCTTATCGCTTGGGTTTGGTAATCAGGCTGTACTTTGTCGAGGTAAGCCGGGCCACCCCCGGCCAGCAATTTTTAAATATCAGCGGAGAAAAAAAGCTACCTGCTGCCAACTGGGATATAGCGGCAACGCTAATTCACCAGCCATCGACGAATCGCAAAACTCAGCCCATCCACCATCGCCACCAGCAACAGCATCGCCACGATTACGGTAGCCGCCGTTTGCATATGGAATAGCGACAGATGGTATTTCAGCATCTGCCCCAGTCCGCCGGCGCCGACCACGCCTAAAATCGCCGCCGCCCGGATGTTGTTTTCCCAGCGGTACAAGGTATATGACAGCATTTGCGGCAGGCGCTGCGGCAGAGTCGCGTACAGGAAGGCGCTGACGGCGCCGGCGCCGTTGATGCGCAAGCTGCTCTCCGGTAGGGGAGAGGCGTTCTCCAGGGCTTCAGCAAACAGCCGGCCCAGCACGCCAGTGGTGTGGGCGGCCAGGGCGATGGTGCCGGCAAAGGGGCCGAGGCCAGCGGCGATCAGCATGATCGAGGCCCAGACCAGCTCGGGGATCGCCCTGGCGATATTCAGCAGCAATCGGCTCAGGTACATCGCGGCCTGACCGAAGCGGCCGCTGGCCGGCAGCGCCATGAGTATGCCGCCGACGGCGGCGATGCCTGTGCCCAGGGCCGACATGGCCAGGGTTTCCAGCGACGCATACAGCACTTTTTGCAGCAGCGGCAGCGTGGTATTGATCGGCGCAAATTCCTGGAAAAACTTCCAGGAACTGGACGCCGACTCGGGCGAGAACAGCCAGTGCCAGTCTATCGACAAGCTGACGAAGCTGGCGATGGCCAGCAGCACTATTCCGGCCAAAGTCAGCAGCGTAGCCAGCCGGATGACCGGCGGCGCCTGGGGCAAGGAGTCGTCTGTCATTCCAGGCCTTTCCTGAACAGCTTGCTGACCAGGTCCGCCGCTGCCACTAGCAGCACGAACACGATCAGCATGGTCGATACCTCGCCGCCAGCCAGCATCTTGGTCGATTCATCCATGCGCTGCCCCAAGCCGCCGGCGCCAACATACCCCATCACCACCGAGCCGCGTATCGCGCATTCCCAGCGATAAATGGTGTAAGACATCAATTCGGCCGCGGCGCTCGGCAAGCTGCCATAGAAAAACGCCGCCAGCCGGCCGCTGCCGTTGCGCAACAAGGCATCGGTGGCGTGGGTATCGCTGGATTCGATAATCTCTGCATACACCTTGCCCAGCATGCCGCAGTAGGTCAGGGCGATCGCCAGCACGGCTGCGGTGGGCCCAAGGCCGACGATGCGGACGAAGATCAGGGCCCAGACCAGCTCCGGCACGCTGCGCAGCAGCACCAGCAGCCAGCGCACGCTCTGGCGTAATAGCCAGGCCGGCAGGCTCATGCGGCCGCTGCCCAGGCGGGATATGGACAGGTGTTCGTTGACGATCAGGGTCAGCGGTATCGCGCCCAGCATGGCCAGCACCAGGCCGGCGGTGGCCATCGCGATGGTTTGCCAGGTCGCTTGCAGCACCAGCAGCAAAAATTCGCTGGAATGGGCCGGCGGGAAAAAAGCGGCCAGAAAACGCCCGCTGGAATTCAGGCTTTGCTGGTCCAGCAACAGCCAGGGCTTGAACTCGGTCATGACCAGGGTCGGCCACAGTATGAGCAGGGCCAGCACGGTCGCCGTGACGCGGCCGCGCCAGGCGGGATCGCGGCCGGGGCTGTTTTTACTTAGGCTGGCAACCGCGTCGGAAGCTGGATCAGAAGCAGCGGGGATCATCTATCGTGCAATTTTCATCTGGCAATTCTATCGCCGGCGCCTGGTCGCTTACCACGCCATTGTGGTATAGCGCGGCGATCATCTCGTCGCTCACCTTATCGGTATCGAACATGATACGGCCGTCGCGCAAGCCTATGATGCGCGGAAAGTGCGCCCGCGCCAGCTCCACCTGGTGCAGGCTGCACACCAGGCTGGCCTTGCGCGCGGCTGCTTCTTCCTGCAGGCTAAACAAGGTTTGCAAGGCCAGGGTCGGGTCCAGCGCGGACAGGGGTTCATCCACCAGCAGCAGCTTGGCATCCGACAGTATCAGCCGCGCCAGGCCGCAGCGCTGGCGTTCGCCGCCGGACAAACGGTCCACCCTGGAATACAATTTATGCTGCAACTGGAAGCGCCCCAGCGCTTCCCAGGCCGAGCCGGGATCTACCGGCTTGACCAGATTGCGCAGCGCGCGGCCCAAAGACCAGGCCGGCAAGCTGCCCGCCAGCACCGCCGTCACCACCCGCTGCCGCGGCGGCAAAGGCGGGGTCTGCGGCGCCAGGAATAATGCGCGGCGCAGGGCGTGCCGGGCATGGTGGCTGATGGCCCAGGGATGCTGCCCAAACAGCTGGTAATCGCCCTGTTCAGGCTGATAGGCGCAGGCCAGCGTATGCAGCAGCGTGGTCTTGCCCGCGCCCGACGGGCCGATGATGGCGATCTGCTCGCCGGCGGCGATCTCGAGCGACACATCGCTCAGCGCCCAAGCGCCCGCCCGGGGCCCTGAGGAGGGATGCCGCACATGAACCGCCTGCAGGCTCAGCATGGCCTGATTGGGTGTTGCTTCAGCGGATATTGCTTCACTCCGCATTACTACAGCAGGCCCGCATTTTGCGCCGCGCCTTCTATCGACTTATAGTTCTCGGCCTTGGTTGGGATGAAGCGCGTGGCGCGCTGCAAATCCAGGATTTCCTTGTCCTGCGGATTGTTCGGGTTCAGGGCCAGGAAGGCGTCGCTGATTTTCTTGCGCAGCTCGGCCGGCATGTCGGCCCGCACCGACCAGTTATAGTCGAAATATCCTGGCGTGGTGTAGAACACGCGTACCTGCTTGGTATCGACCTTGTTCTGGCTCACCAATTTTTCCCACACCGAGATATTCAGCGCGCCGGCATCCACCTTGCCGCCGGCCACTGCAGCCACGGTGGCGTCATGCGCGCCGGAGAAGGCAATTCGCTTCATGTCCGCATCCGGATTGATCTTGGCGGCCAGCAGGTAATAGCGCGGCATCAAGTGGCCCGAGGTCGAAGATTCGGAGCCGAAGGTAAAAGTCTTGCCCTTCAGGTCGTCCAGTTTGCCGATCGCAGGATTGGTGGTGATAAACACGGATTTGAATTTTTCGTCTTCTTCACGCTGCACCAGGGGGATGACCTGGTCCTTGCTGCGGACCTTGGCTTGCACAAAGGTAAATCCGCCAAACCAGACCATGTCCAGCTTGTGATTGATCAGGCCCTCTACTGATGCGGCATAATCGGTGACCGGGGTAAATTCCACCTTCATGCCCAGTTTCTTTTCCAGGTAGGCGCCCAGCGGCTTGAACTTGCGCTGTAATTCTGTAGGCGCTTCGTCAGGGATGGCCGAGACCCGCAACACCTGGGGCTGCTGCGCCAGGCTGTAGCTATTTGCTAACAGCAGGGGAGCGGCAATCAGGGCGCCGAGTACTTGTCTTCTGGAAAACTTGGACATGGAGGTAGTCTTTCTTAAAGAGATTAGTGAAATTTTTAGCGACATTTTGACGGGATTTTTGACGATGGTCTATGATAGTTAAAAATTTCGGCAATTATGTGCCGTTCCGAACGGAGCAAAGTGCATGCATGATAGACCATTAAGCTGACTTTCCCTTAGCTTGCCCGGTTTATTATGCAGCTTGGGCTACTTGCAATGACCTCTCCGGAACGCAAACCACCAGCATAGGGCGTAAAACAAGATGCGAGACGATCCACAAGACCGATTCATCCAGTTGTACCGCGAAGATGCCGATGAACTGGCAACCAGATTGCACATAGAACTCAGCAATAGCCTGCTGGCACCACAGGCCAGCCTTTCCCCCAAATATTTTTACGATGCGCTCGGTTCGCGCCTGTTCCAGGCCATCTGCGCCTTGCCCGAGTATTATCCCACCCGTACAGAAGCCGCCATTTTTGCGCAATACCAATCCCAGATGGCGGCATCGGTGGGCACGGGCGCAACCTTGATAGACCTCGGCGCCGGCGATTGCGCCAAAGCCGCGTCGCTGTTTGGCGTATTGCAGCCCGAACAGTATGTGCCGGTGGATATCTCCGTGGATTTTGTGCGCAGCGCGGTCTACAGCCTGCAACATACGTATCCGCAAATAGACATGCTGGGCGTAGGCATGGATTTTTCAGCGCGCCTGGAGCTGCCGGATGAAGTAAGGCGCGAAAAACGCCTGTTTTTTTACCCGGGCTCCTCGATAGGAAATTTCAGCTTGCGGGACGCGATAGGCTTCCTGCGCAGGATACGTCTGGCTTGCGGCGATGACGGCGGCTTGCTGATCGGCGTGGACCTGGTCAAGGACAAGGCCGTACTGGAACCGGCCTATGACGATGCGCTGGGGCTGACCTCGGCTTTCAACCTGAATATCCTGAACAATATCAACCGCTTGCTGGACGCGGATTTCGATTTGAAAGACTGGCAGCACCGCGCCTTCTTCCACCAGGATAAGCAGCGCATAGAGATGTACCTGGAGGCCAGGCGCGACCTGGCAGTGCAGTGGCAGGGTAAGCAGCGCGACTTTGTCAAGGGCGAACGCATCCACACGGAAAACAGCTATAAATACACGCCCGAGAGTTTTACCGGCGCACTGAACGAGGCCGGCTTTTCCCATACGCGGCTATGGACCGACGAACAAGGCTGGTTCGCCGTGTTTCATGCCCATCCCTAAGGCGCCGTTCGATAGATGGTAAAAAAATAATTTTTAGCTGGGCGCTCGCGGCAACATCGCCAGTTGCCGCGCTTGCGCCACCAGCTTGCCCTGGCTGTCCCAGATTTCAAAATCTTCTTCATGGTAGCCGGCCATCACGTGGCGGGTGCTGACCCGGCATGCCAGCCAGCCGGGGGCGGGGCGGGCCCGTATATGCACCGTCAATTCCATGGTGGAGGAGCCGCGCTCGCCAAAATCCAGCACCGCCGGCGCCGCCGCATCCACCAGCGCGGCCAGGCTGACGGTGTCGGCGTCGCTGCCGTCCGCATGGCGCATCCAGAATTCCAGCACGCCCTCGCCGCCGGGGCGGCCCCGCGCCCAGCCGGGTAGCTGCGCCACCCGGTATTGCACTTGTCCGGTGATGCTGACCCCGGGCATGGGCTGCTCGCCCAACAAGTCGACGCATTGCTCTACCGGCGGCAGGTCCGGTTTTTGATTCAGCATCAGCGTGCGGCCCTGTGCCTGCGGCAGGTCGGTAAAGCTGGCGACCACCCGCACGATTTCCTGTTGATCCCGCAGCAAGCGGGCCTCGCCGGTCGCTATCCGTTTCCCTATGCGGGCGATCTCGGTCTGTATGAGCACCGGCCCCGGTGTCGCCGGCCTCAGGAAGAAGGCCGACACCGCCAGCGGGTCGGGGAAATCCAGTTTCAGCATTTCCTGCTTCAAGGCTTGCAAACAGACCGCCAGGCTATAGCCGCCGTTCGGCGTGCCGCTCAGCGCATTCCAGCGCTCGCTCAGGATACCGGCGTAGCGATGCTCTGCCAGCTGCTGCACGGCAGTATCTGCATTGAAAAGGGAAGTATTCGTCATGCCTGCTCCTTTGTCCGCCATCGCGGTTCTGATTGCATGCCGTCAGTGTCTGCCATGCGATTGAAGTGCTCAATTACCTGGCGGGTAATCAATCCCCATCCATGGTGCGCCGCCGCGCGGACGGTGGTGAGCAAGCGGGCAAGGAAAATTTGACAACTTATCCATTTATAAAGCTTTTCTCAGGGCTGCTGCCGAATTTCAATTACTTGATTTTTGTTAAATGTCGTACATACCAGCGTCATTTTCCAACCTATACTAAGATATAGCCGGTAATATTAGCCTAAGGAAACGAATGCCAAGCTTGGTCAAGGGATGCGTTAGACACTGCTTATTCTCAATGACGCCAAGGTAGAGACATCATGCTGAACCCACACTTTATTACGGTCTCGGATTGCCTGCGCACCCAGTTCGCACTGGTGCGTACCCGCTCGGTGGCCTTGTCCGAACCCTTGTCCGAAGAGGATTGCTGCGTCCAGTCGATGCCGGACGCCAGCCCCATCAAATGGCACCTTGCGCATACCACCTGGTTTTTTGAGACCTTTATCCTGGAAAAATTCGAGAGCGATTTCCAGGCCCATGATCCGGCATTCCGGGTGTTGTACAACTCCTACTACAACGGCATAGGCGACAAGCATCCGCGCGCCCAGCGCGGCATGCTGACCCGCCCGGCGCTGGCCGAGGTACTGGCGTATCGCGCCAACGTCGATGAACGCATACAGGACCTGCTTTCCAAGCACGACCTGTTCAGCCCGCATTCGACCGAGCTGGCGATGATGCTGGAACTGGGCATGCAGCATGAGCAGCAGCATCAGGAACTGATGATGACCGACCTCAAGCACTTGCTATCGCTGAATCCGCTCAAACCGGCCTATTCCGATGAGCCGCTGGAACCGGCATTGACGCCGCCGGCGATCACCTGGCTGGAATTTGAGGCCGGCGTGGTTGAGATAGGCCATGCGTCGGACAGTTTTTGCTTTGACAATGAACTGCCCAGACATAGGCAGTTCATAGAGAAATTCTCGCTGGCCTCGCGTCTGGTCACCAATGGCGAATACCTGGAGTTTGTCAAAGCCGGCGGCTACCAGGATCCCACTCTATGGCTCTCCGAAGGCTGGGACTGGATCAATTCGCAGCGCATAGCCCATCCGCTGTACTGGCATGCGCCAGCCGCCGATAACGGCGAAAAACCCGCGGGCTGGCTGGAATTTACGCTGCACGGCCTGCTGCCACTGGACCTGCACCGGCCGGTGACCCATGTCTCCTTCTTTGAGGCTGAAGCCTACGCACGCTGGGTAGGCGCGCGCCTGCCAACGGAATCGGAATGGGAATTCGCGGCCGGCACGGTAGAAATGATCCCCGGCAACCTGGCCCCGCACCTGCACCCGGCCGCGTATAACACACATGCCAACCATGCGGCGCTGGCCGACATGTTCGGCGTCGCCTGGCAATGGACCAGCAGCAGCTATACGCCCTATCCCGGCTATGTCTCGGCCGAAGGCGCCATCGGCGAATACAATGGCAAGTTCATGGTGAACCAGTATGTATTGCGCGGGTCGTCCTGCGCTACGCCTACCGGACATGCGAGGGTGACTTACAGGAATTTCTTTCCCTCTACTGCCAGGTGGCAGTTTACCGGGATACGCTTGGCTAGATAGCTTGGCTCTGATTGCGCGGCTCTATCGTTGGGCAGCGCTTCGCAGATGCAAACCGGGCCACCCCCGGCTTGCATCTGCGAAGCGCTGTTTTGTTAAGCAAAGCTAAATCGCAAGCTAAGCTGCCATGGCAACTTGCCCGGCAATATAGTCCCTATTCACCGCACTCAACACCGCCTTGAACGAAGCGGTCACAATATTCCCGTCTATCCCCACCCCAAACCGGGTAGGTCCGTTATTCACCCTCACCTCGACGTAACAAGCCGCCTGCGCATTGGCGCCGGCGCCTATCGAGTGTTCGTGATAGTCCATGACCCGGATATCCTGGCCGATAGTCTGGAACGCATGCACCATGGCGTCGATGGGACCATTCCCTGAACCATGGATAGCTTGTGGCTGTGCATGGTGCAGCAGATCAATGTGCAGCTGTACCTGCGATTGCTCTGATGGCGATTTTCTGTTTTCCAGAATGTGGTGTGCCTGATAGGCGTAAGGTGCTTGGGCGTCCAGGTATTCCTGCTGGAAGATGGCGTGGATGTTATGCGCGGTCATTTCCTTGCCGCTCTGGTCGGCGACGGCTTGTACTGCGCGGCTGAATTCGATTTGCAGGCGGCGCGGCAGGGCCAGGCCGTATTCCTGCTCCAGCAGGAAGGCCATGCCGCCCTTGCCGGATTGGCTATTGACGCGGATCACCGCGTCGTAATTGCGACCGAGGTCGGCCGGGTCGATCGGCAGGTAGGGCACTTCCCAGATCGCCTCTTTGTCCTGCTTGGCGAAGCCCTTCTTGATCGCATCCTGGTGCGAGCCGGAAAAGGCGGTGAACACCAGGTCGCCGACGTAGGGATGGCGCGGATGCACCGGCAACTGGTTGCATTCTTCCACGCACTGCCTGACGGCGTCGATGTCGGAGAAATCCAGGCCGGGAGGCACACCCTGGGTGTACAGGTTCAGCGCCAGCGTGACCAGATCCACGTTGCCGGTACGCTCGCCATTGCCGAACAGGCAGCCCTCGACTCTATCGGCGCCGGCCATCACGGCGAGTTCGGCGGAGGCGACCGCGGTACCCCGGTCATTGTGCGGATGGACGCTGAGTACGATGGCCTCGCGCCGGGCCAGGTGCCTGTGCATCCATTCTATCTGGTCGGCATACACGTTCGGTGTGGTGCACTCTACGGTGGACGGCAGGTTGACGATCATCTTGCGCTCCGGGGTCGGTTGCCAGATATCGGATACCGCGTCGCAGATTTCTTTCGAGAAATCCAGCTCGGCCATGCTGAAGGTTTCCGGCGAATATTCAAACACCCATTCGGTCTCGGGCCGGGCATCGGTCAATTGCTTGATCAGCCTGGTGCCGCTGACGGCGATCGCCTTGACTTCTTCACGCGACATGCCGAACACGATGCGTCTGAAGGCTGGCGCAATCGGGTTATACAAGTGGATGATGGCGCGTTTGGCGCCTTGCACCGAATCTACCGTGCGGCGTATCAGGTCTTCGCGCGACTGGGTCAGCACTTCTATCGTGACGTCGTCGGGGATGCGGTTTTCTGTGACCAGTTTGCGCACGAAATCAAAGTCGGTATCGGAGGCGGAAGGGAAGGCGACTTCGATTTCCTTGACGCCTATCTTGACCAGCATCTCGAAGAAGCGCAGTTTTTTCTCCGCGCTCATGGGTTCTATCAGCGCCTGGTTGCCGTCACGCAGGTCGGTGCTCATCCAGATTGGCGCCTTGCTGATGACCTGGTTGGGCCAGCTGCGGTCGCTCAATGGAACTGCCGGGAAGGCGCGGTATTTTGCAGACGGATTCGGTGACATCATTGTGTTTTTCTCCAGGATAGCCGACAGCAAGCCTTGGCTCTTGCCGGACAGGTTTCTATACAAATAAAAAAGGGGATGTGGCGAAAGGGCTACCAGGCTGCCACTTGAAAACTTAACGCGAGGCCAGGTAACCGATCGGTAGCGGCAGTAGTAGGGATAGCAGAGACGGCAGGGATAGCAAAGGCAGCAACAGGCTGAGCGCGCGTGCAGGGATAGGCATGGCGATGGATTCGCTACGCGTGATCACTACAGGCTTGGCTTTTGGAGGCATGTTTTTCTTTAGGTGGATTCGGCGCTGGGCTGAATCGGGGTGCTGCTTTTATTTGGGGGTGACGCCAGGAAAATGCGTGCTGCGCTGCTACGACTAGATTACTTGACTAGTAGTAGAGTTAGTAGTGTTAGTAGCATCAAAGCCGACGACGCCAGCAGCAAGTCTTGCTTGGTGCGGGTCAATTGCTTGGCGGTTGATGTGGAGTGTTTCGAGGACATGGATATAATATAAATGAAAATTCGGGACCGCGTCAACCGCTAATGATGAAATAAATTGTAAGGGCCTTAGCTGACCGTGGAAAGTGCTGTCAGCTCGCTAACGGGAATTTGCACGCACTGGTTGCGGCCTTTCTGCTTGGCCTTGTACAGGGCGGCGTCGGCGCACTTCAGTAAAGTTTTCAAATCGCCATCATTGTCCTGGTTGAAAGTGCTGAGGCCTATGCTGATGCTGAGTTGTTGAGCGATTTTAGATTTCAGGTGCGGGATGGCAAGATTCCAGATTGCCAGGCGCAATTTCTCGGCGAACTGCAAGGCCGATTCTTCCGACACATTCGGCAGCATCATGATGAATTCCTCGCCGCCGTAGCGCGCCAGCACGTCGCTGGAGCGAAACAGCTGCGCCTTCAAGGTATTTGCCACCGCAATGATGGTTTTGTCGCCGGCCGGATGGCCGTAATAGTCGTTGTATTCCTTGAAAAAATCGATGTCTATCATGAATACCGACAGCGGCAGCTTTTCACGCCTGGAATGGCCGAGCGCCATTTTGTAGTGCTCGTCAAAGAAACGGCGGTTATAGATGCCGGTCAGGCCGTCGGTGGTTGCTTCCACTCTCAGCATCTCTGAATGGGAGCGCAACATCTTTTCACGCTTGATAGAAGTGCTGGAGTCGGTAATCTGTATCAGGCAGCAACGTCCCCCGTCGGGCGCACTCAAGGGCGTGATGGAGATGGACTGGTGCATGCGGACTTTTTCCTCGCCCAGTTCGCCAGGATCGAACAGCGGCAGAGGGGAACGGTGCAAGGCATTCGACAAGACTACCGGCAAGCCGTGGCTCAGCGTGTTGCGGATCGCGGTCAGGAACGCCGGGGCGGGAGGCGTATCGAAAGCCTCGGCCAGTTTTTTGCCTATCACCTGCTGTTGTGGCAAATTGCTATGTTTGCTCAACCATTCGTTCCACAGCAAGATTCTTTCGCCTGCATCGACCACGATCAATCCCAGGTTGATCGTATTGAAGATTTCCTTCAGTTGCAAGGCGGGCAAGGTGCTCAATTGCGGGTGCATCAAATACTTTCCAGGTAGCGCTCTATGTAGGTGACCAGGTTTTGCAGCGATACTGAACTCAGCAGGAACACCAGGTGTCCTTCCGACCGGCGCTTTTCTATGATCAGGTCGATGTGCAGGATCAGGACAAACGGCTGGTCGGCGTTTTGTCCTATGCGCTTGAAAATTTCCTCGGTGCTTGCCACGGTATAGCTGGGCAGGGAGCTGCTCAGGGATATCTTCAGGATGTCTGCCATTGCGGACAGGCAGGCATTCAGTATGATATTGCCCAGTTCGCACATGGCGTCCTGTTCAAACTCGGCCAATTCCTCCGTGCTCATTTGCGAGCCCATCATGTCGCGCACGATTTCCAGCGCATGGCTTTCGGTGAACAGCAGCAGGGCCTTGGCATCGAACGGGCCGCTGAATTGCTGGGTAACAGCGCCGAATTTGGTGCTGTTCATCGCCATAATGGCGTCATTGATTTCGGAGGATTTTTTTATTTCAACCGAAGGCACGGACAGTTTGACTTCATCGCCGACGATTTCACTGAGGCTGGACGCAGCTCGGCCCGCGCCGACGTTGAATACCTCGGTCAGCGCATCCAGGTGGATGTCGGTCAGGGTACTCACTTGCTGCCCTTGAAATGATCCAGCGCATGGGCAATGGACTTTTCCGTCACCGGTTTGGCCACGAAGACGGCGCCCAGTGCATTGGAGCGCGTTTGGAAGCTTTCCTGGATGTTGGCTGAAAAAATAACCACGCGCATCGTCGGATGCTTCTGCAAAATTTGCTCGGCAGCGTCAGTGCCCAGCAAGCCGGGCATATTGATATCCATCGTGCAGTAATTCGGCAGGTCCCGGTCCGCGACCGTGATGGCATCGTCACCATTGCTCGCTTCCAGGATTTCCCATTCAGGGTGGACCGCCTTGACATGCGCGCGGATGACCATGCGCGACACTTTGCTATCGTCGACGATCAGCAGTTTTTTGTTGGTGTTTTCAGATGCCATGATATTTTTCTGTAGCTTATCTCCAATTCTTATATTTTACCTTAGGCGGGCAGGGCACAGGCGCCAAAAAATGTCAATTTTCCTTGCCGCCCGCTTTCTTTTTCCTGGATCGCCACAAACAGGCCGAAGCCGCGGTAAAGTCGCTATCAACAGTGGCGTGATCGGTTATCAGTCGCCTACGTGTTTGCATCAGCGCTCATTCCCGCCTTACGTAGTTTGCGCCACAAGGTCGTCCGGCTGATGCCCAGGTGAGCGGCAACGGCTTCCCGGTTGTTTTGGAAGCGCAGCATCAGCGACTCCAGGGCTTCTGCAGGGTCATCTGCTTTGCCGGTTGCCACCCCTGGCAATGCCTGGGCTTGATATATTCTATCCGGCGCCGGCAAGCGTATGATTTCCGGCGCGACTTTCGCCACGAAACTGGGGGTGAGCGCCTGCAAGGGCTGGGCGGCGAGGAACAGCGCCAGCCTTTCCATCAGGTTGCGCAATTCCCTGACGTTGCCCGGCCACGCGTATTGTTTCAACAAGTCTCCGCAGGCCGATATTTCGGCGTGCAGGTTGGCGTGCGGACGAGCGCCCAGCGCCGCCAATGCGGTTTTCAGGCACCACTCGGCCAACCCTACCAGGTCCTCGCTGCGTTCCTGCAAGGTGGGCAGTCGCATGCGCAGCACCGCCAGCCGGTAGAACAGGTCGGACCGGAAACGTCCCTCGCGTATCCTGGCCTCCAGGTCGCAATGGGTGGCGCTGATGATGCGCACGTCTACCGGGATGGGACGGGTGCCGCCTACCCGCACCACTTCGCGCTCTTCCAGTACTCGTAACAGGCGGGTCTGCAAGCTGGACGGCATTTCTCCTATCTCGTCCAGGAATAAGGTGCCGCGATGGGCGGCTTCAAACAAGCCGGCGTGGCCGCCGCGGCGCGAGCCGGTGAAAGCGCCCTCTTCATAGCCGAACAGCTCGGACTCCAGCAGCGATTCGGCTATCGCGCCGCAGTTGACGGCGACAAAGGCCTGCCGGGCGCGCGGGCTTTCCCTGTGCATGGCCTGGGCGGCCAGTTCCTTGCCGGTCCCGGTATCTCCCTGTATCAATACCGTCGCCGGCGACTTGGCAAACAGCGTGACGGCTTGCCGCACTCCCTGCATGGCTGGCGAATCGCCGCGCAAGTCATTGATCCCGTGTTTGGCGCGCAGCGAATCGGCGATCGGGTAGCTGCGGCCGCGCGCGGATTCCAGCCGGGTCAGGCGGGCGATTTCCAGCGCGTCGTCGAAGGCCTGGCGTATCGAGGCGGCGGAATACACAAAGATGCCGGTCAGGCCGGCTTCTTCGGCCAGGTCGGTAATCAGGCCGGCGCCGACGATGGCCTGGATGCCGGCGGCCTTCAACTCGCTGATCTGGGCCCGCGCATCCTCTTCGGTAACATAGGTGCGCTGCATGATCTTGAAGCCGAAGGTGCTCATGAACTCGGCCAGTTCAAGCATGGTTTCCTGGTAGGTGATCAAGCCTATCTCGGCGGAAACCTTGCGCGCCCGCGCCAGTGCCTGCATGACGTCGAAGCCGCTGGCCTTGGCGATCACGACCGGCACCGACAGGCGGCTCTTCAGGTAGGCTCCGTTTGAGCCGGCTGCGATCACAGCATCGCAGCGTTCGGTCTTCAGGCGCTCTCGAATATAAATCGCCGCCTCTTCAAAACCCATATGGATAGGCTCTATCGTGGCGCTGGCATCATATTCGACCATGATGTCGCGAAACAGGTCGAACAGGCGCGAGATGGACACGGTCCAGATGACGGGCTTGTCGCTATTGTCGCGCGACGGGGTAGGGTGGGGTCGCATGTTGCAGTTTCGTTTCAATAATGTTTCATTATTTCATGTGAAACGTATTATGAAACATATTTACAGCTTAGTGCAATAAGCGGCTCAATTATTATTGGCTTAAGTGTTTGATTTACAAGGGCTAAGCATCCTCCCCGCAAATTTTCGGCCTGCTGGCATGGCGATTGCAGTAAGGGGTGAGAATCAACATCGTCAAATACCTAAAAAGGATGCAAATGAGTAACTACTCCGCAGGCGCAGCCTTCCGCAAAGCAGTCCAGGAAGAGTCTCCCTTACAACTCGTCGGCGCCATCAATGCCAATCATGCCTTGCTGGCCAAACGCGCCGGCTTCAAGGCCATTTATCTGTCTGGCGGCGGGGTTGCCGCCGGCTCGCTGGGTTTGCCGGATCTGGGCATCTCCAATCTGGATGATGTACTGACCGATGTGCGCCGCATCACCGACGTCTGCGACCTGCCGCTGATGGTGGATGTCGATACCGGCTTCGGCGCTTCGGCTTTCAATGTCGCCCGCACGGTAAAGTCCATGATCAAATTCGGCGCTGCCGCCATGCATATCGAAGACCAGGTGGGCGCCAAGCGCTGCGGCCACAGGCCGGGCAAGGAAATCGTCAGCAAGGGCGAAATGGTAGACCGTATCAAGGCCGCCGTCGATGCGCGTACTGATGAGAATTTCGTCATCATGGCGCGCACCGATGCATTGGCCGTCGAGGGCCTGGAGGCCGCGATAGAGCGCGCCGTCGCTTGCGTGGAAGCCGGCGCCGATATGATCTTCCCGGAGGCGATCACCGACCTGCAGATGTACAAGCAGTTCGCCAAAGCGGTCAAGGTGCCCATCCTGGCGAATATCACGGAATTCGGTTCTACGCCTTTGTTCACGGTAGAAGAATTGAAAACCGCCGACGTCGGCATCGTGCTGTATCCGCTGTCGGCCTTCCGCGCGATGAACAAGGCGGCAGAAAACGTGTATACCGCGATCCGCCGCGACGGCACGCAAAAGAATGTGGTCGACAGCATGCAGACCCGCATGGAATTGTATGATCGCATCAATTACCATGAATTTGAGCAAAAACTGGATGCCTTGTTCGCCCAGCAAAAGAACAAATAAAAAGCTGGCGCTGACGCCGGCCGTCAGCGCTGCAGCGCGCCTCAACATATTATTGAAGTAAATAAACTATTCCCCTGGAGATATCTATGACAGAAACAGTCGGCTTCAAGCCCAAGAAATCAGTTGCCCTGTCCGGCGTCACCGCCGGCAATACTGCGCTGTGTACCGTAGGCAAGACAGGCAATGACTTGCACTATCGCGGTTACGACATCCTGGATGTCGCGGATGCCTGCGAATTTGAAGAAATCGCCCATCTGCTGGTGCATGGCAAACTGCCTACCGTAGCGGAACTGCGCGCTTACAAGACCAAGCTGAAAGCCCTGCGCGGCTTGCCGGCCAACGTCAAGGCGGCGCTGGAATGGCTGCCCGCTGCTTCGCATCCCATGGACGTCATGCGCACCGGCGTATCTGCGCTCGGTTGCGTGTTGCCGGAAAAGGATGACCACAATACCCCGGGGGCGCGCGACATCGCCGATCGCCTGATGGCGTCGCTAGGTTCCATGCTGCTGTACTGGTATCACTATAGCCACAACGGCAAGCGCATCGAAGTGGAAACCGATGACGACTCGATAGGTGCGCACTTCCTGCACCTGTTGCATGGCGTAAAGCCATCCGCGGATTGGGAAAAAGCCATGCATACCTCGCTGATCCTGTATGCAGAACATGAATTCAATGCCTCCACCTTTGCCGCTCGCGTGGTTGCCGGCACCGGTTCCGACATGTATTCGGCGATTACCGGCGCTATCGGCGCCTTGCGTGGGCCCAAGCATGGCGGCGCCAATGAAGTCGCGTTTGAAATCCAGAAACGTTACGACAATCCCGATGAAGCGGAAGCGGATGTCAAGAAGCGCGTGGAAAACAAGGAAGTGATCATCGGTTTCGGCCACCCTGTGTATACGATTTCCGATCCGCGCAACAAGGTGATCAAGGAAGTCGCAAGGAAGCTGTCCAAGGAAGCCGGTTCGACCAAGATGTTCGATATTGCCGAGCGCCTGGAAACCGTGATGTGGGACATCAAGAAAATGTTCCCCAACCTGGATTGGTTCTCTGCCGTGTCCTATCATATGATGGGTGTGCCGACCGCGATGTTTACGCCCCTGTTCGTCATCGCGCGTACTTCCGGCTGGGCTGCGCACATCGTCGAGCAACGCATCGACAACAAGATCATCCGTCCAAGCGCAAACTATGTCGGTCCGGAAGATTTGAAATTCGTGCCTATCAAGAACCGGAAGTAAAGCAGCCCCTGACCATCACCCTTTTCTTCCCGAGCCATGAACACTTTAAACCGCAAACCCCTGCCGGGCACCAAACTGGATTATTTCGACGCGCGTGCCGCGGTCGATGCGATCCAGCCCGGCGCCTATGCCAAGCTGCCGTACACGTCGCGCGTACTGGCCGAAAACCTGCTGCGCCGCTGCGACCCGGCCACGCTGACCGACTCGCTGAAGCAGTTGATCGAGCGCAAGCGCGACCTGGATTTTCCATGGTTCCCGGCGCGGGTAGTGTGCCATGACATACTGGGGCAGACCGCGCTGGTCGACCTGGCAGGATTGCGTGACGCCATCGCCGCCCAGGGCGGTGACCCGGCGCTGGTCAATCCGGTCGTGCCGACGCAGTTGGTGGTGGACCATTCGCTGGCCGTGGAATGCGGCGGCTTCGATCCCGACGCGTTTGAAAAAAACCGTGTCATCGAAGACCGCCGTAACGAAGACCGTTTCCACTTCATCGACTGGACCAAGAAGGCGTTCAAGAACGTCGACGTGATCCCGCCCGGTAACGGCATCCTGCACCAGATCAATCTAGAGCGCATGTCGCCCGTGGTGCAGGTGCAGAATGGCGTCGCCTTCCCGGATACGCTGGTCGGCACCGATAGCCACACGCCTATGGTGGATGCGCTGGGCGTGATCGCGATCGGGGTCGGCGGCCTGGAAGCCGAAAGCGTGATGCTGGGCCGCGCCTCCTGGATGCGCCTGCCGGACATCATCGGTGTGGAGCTGAGCGGCAAGCCGCAGCCGGGCATTACCGCGACTGACATCGTGCTGGCGCTGACCGAGTTCCTGCGCCAGCAGAAGGTGGTGTCTTCCTACCTCGAGTTCTACGGCGAGGGCGCCTCCCACCTGACCTTGGGTGACCGCGCGACCATTTCCAATATGGCGCCGGAGTTCGGCTCCACCGCGGCGATGTTCTACATCGACGAACAAACCATCAAATACCTGAAGCTCACCGGCCGCGACGATGCGCAGGTCGCGCTGGTGGAAACCTACGCTAGGGAAACCGGGCTCTGGGCCGATAGCCTGAAGAGCGCCGAATACGAGCGTGTGGTGAAGTTCGACCTGTCTTCGGTGGTGCGCAATATCGCCGGCCCGTCCAATCCGCACAACCGTGTGCCGACTTCTGAACTGGCCGCGCGCGGTATCAGCGGCAAGGTCGAAAACGAGCCTGGACTAATGCCGGACGGCGCTGTGATCATCGCCGCCATCACCAGTTGCACCAACACCAATAACCCGCGCAATATGGTCGCGGCCGGCCTGCTGGCGCGCAACGCCAATAGGCTGGGCCTGAGCCGCAAGCCCTGGGTGAAAAGTTCGTTGGCGCCGGGTTCCAAGACCGTGGCCCTGTATCTGGAAGAGGCGCAACTGATGCCGGAACTCGAGCAGCTCGGTTTCGGCGTGGTGGCGTTTGCCTGCACCACCTGCAACGGCATGAGCGGTGCGCTGGATCCGGTAATCCAGAAGGAAGTGGTGGAGCGCGACTTGTACGCCACCGCGGTGCTCTCCGGCAACCGCAATTTCGACGGCCGCATCCATCCTTATGCGAAGCAGGCCTTCCTGGCGTCGCCGCCGCTGGTGGTCGCCTATGCGATTGCCGGCACCATCCGTTTCGACATCGAAAAAGATATCCTCGGCACCGACGCCAGCGGCAAGCCGGTGCGGCTGGCGGACGTCTGGCCTAGCGATGAAGAGATCGACGCCATCGTCGCCAGCAGCGTCAAGCCCGAGCAGTTTCGCAAGGTCTACGATCCAATGTTCACCTTCGCGGTCGACACCGGCGCCAAGGTCAGCCCGCTGTATGACTGGCGCCCGCAGAGCACCTACATCCGCCGTCCGCCGTACTGGGAAGGCGCGCTGGCCGGCGAACGCAGCCTCAAGGGCATGCGTCCGCTGGCGGTCTTGCCAGACAATATCACCACTGACCACCTGTCGCCGTCGAACGCCATCCTGCTCGACAGCGCCGCCGGCGAATACCTGGAAAAGATGGGCTTGCCGGAAGAGGACTTCAATTCCTACGCGACGCACCGCGGCGATCACCTGACCGCTCAGCGCGCCACCTTCGCCAACCCGACACTGAAGAACGAGATGGTGCTGGTGGATGGCAAGGTCAAGGCGGGCTCGCTGGCGCGCGTGGAGCCGGAAGGCCAGGTCATGCGCATGTGGGAAGCGATCGAGACCTATATGGAGCGCAAACAGCCGCTGATCATCATCGCCGGCGCCGACTACGGCCAGGGTTCGTCGCGCGACTGGGCCGCCAAGGGCGTGCGCCTGGCAGGGGTGGAGGCGATCGCCGCCGAAGGCTTCGAACGCATCCACCGCACCAACCTGGTCGGCATGGGCGTACTGCCGCTGGAGTTCAAGCCGGGTGTCAACCGCAAGACGCTGGCCATCGACGGTAGTGAAACCTTCGACGTGCTCGGTGAGTGTACGCCGCGTACCACACTGACGCTGGTCATCACGCGCAAAAATGGCGAGCGCGTGGAAGTGCCGGTGACCTGCCGCCTCGATACGGCGGAAGAAGTGGCGATCTATGAGGCCGGCGGTGTGCTGCAGCGCTTCGCCCAGGACTTTTTAGAGTCTTCCAAGGCGGCTTGAATGATGACTAAAACACCCATGGCTCACTTAGCTCAAATCAAGATCCCCGCCACCTACATGCGTGGCGGCACCAGCAAGGGCGTGTTCTTTCGCCTGCAGGATTTGCCGGCGGCCGCGCAGGCGCCCGGTGCTGCGCGCGATGCGCTGCTGTTGCGCGTCATCGGCAGCCCGGACCCGTACGGCAAGCAGATAGACGGCATGGGCGGGGCGACCTCAAGCACCAGCAAGACGGTGATCGTGTCCAAAAGCAGCAAGCCCGACCATGACGTCGATTACCTGTTCGGCCAGGTCTCGATCGACCAGGCTTTTGTCGACTGGAGCGGTAATTGCGGCAACCTCTCCGCCGCCGTGGGGCCGTTCGCCATCAGCGGCGGACTGGTCGATGCCGGGAAAATTCCGAAAGACGGCATGGCGGTGATACGGATCTGGCAAGCCAATATCGCCAAGACCATCATCGCGCACGTGCCCATCACCAATGGCGAAGTGCAGGAAACCGGGGACTTCGAACTCGACGGCGTCACCTTTCCCGCGGCTGAAGTGCAGCTCGAATTCATGGACCCGGCTGCCGAGGAAGAGGGCGGAGGGGGTGCCATGTTCCCTACCGGCCACCTGATCGACGAACTGGAAGTGCCTGGCGTCGGTACGCTGAAAGTCACAATGATCAATGCCGGCATCCCGACCATTTTTGTAAATGCAGAAGCCATAGGCTATACCGGCACCGAGCTGCAGGATGCAATCAACGGCGATGCCAAGGCGCTGGCCATGTTTGAAAGCATACGCGCCCACGGCGCGCTGCGCATGGGCTTGATCAAGCATGTCGATGAAGCCGCCAAACGCCAGCACACGCCGAAGGTCGCGTTTGTCGCCAAGCCAGCCGATTACGTCGCTTCCAGCGGCAAGCAGGTCGCTGCTAGTGAGATCGACCTGCTGGTGCGCGCCTTGTCGATGGGCAAGCTGCATCACGCAATGATGGGTACGGCAGCGGTTGCCATCGGTACTGCTGCAGCGATTCCGGGCACGCTGGTGAATCTCGCAGCCGGCGGCGGTGAACGCAAAGCAGTGCGCTTCGGCCATCCGTCCGGCACCTTGCGGGTCGGCGCGGAAGCCAGCCAGGATCAGGCCAGCGGTGCATGGAGCGTGACTAAGGCCATCATGAGCCGCAGTGCGCGGGTGCTGATGGAGGGTTGGGTGCGTGTGCCTGGCGATGTGCTCTGAAAACCTGTTCACGATCTGGGTCGATGATCGATAGGAGAAGCGCAGCGGTGCAAGCCGCTGCGCTTTTTTTTCATGCCAGGTGTTCTCGAATTGTGATGGAAAGCCTGGCATATCAGGCGGGCGAGCCATCAACGTAAGAGAACAGTAAGCGACCCGCCGTACACTGAAAGCATAATGAAGCAATAGAAATATGCACAGCAAGCTTGAGCTGGAAATGAATTGAATCCTTAGTAAGAATCCACGGGGGAAACACCATGTCATCCCATATCAGCAAGGTCCGCACCGAATTCGACCGGGAAATCATCGACATCGTCGATTATGTCCGCAACTACAAAATGGAGTCCGGGCTTGCGTATGCCACCGCCCGCAATTGCCTGATCGATACGCTAGGTTGCGGCCTGGAAGCGCTGGAGTATCCAGCCTGCAGGAAATTGATGGGCCCTATCGTGCCGGGCACGGTAGTGCCACACGGCGCCAAGGTGCCCGGCACGCAGTTTCAGCTGGACCCGGTGCAGGCTGCATTCAACATAGGCGCGATGATACGCTGGCTGGATTTCAACGATACTTGGCTGGCGGCAGAATGGGGCCATCCATCGGATAATCTGGGCGGCATCCTGGCAGTTGCCGATTGGCTGTCGCGCAACGCAGTCGCCGCCGGCAAGCAGCCTTTGAGCATGAAAGACGTGCTGACGGCGATGATCAAGGCGCATGAAATCCAGGGTTGCATTGCGCTGGAAAATTCCTTCAACAAGGTCGGCCTGGACCATGTGGTATTGGTCAAGGTCGCTTCCACCGCCGTAGTCGCGGGCATGCTGGGTCTGACGCGTGAGGAAATGCTGAACGCGGTATCGCTGGCCTGGGTGGATGGCCAGTCGTTGCGCACCTACCGCCATTCCCCGAATACCGGCTCGCGCAAATCCTGGGCGGCAGGCGACGCCACATCGCGCGCGGTGCGCCTGGCATTGATGGCCAGGACCGGCGAAATGGGCTATCCGTCGGTATTGTCGGCCAAGACCTGGGGCTTCTATGACGTGCTGTTCAAAGGCAACAAGTTTAGCTTCCAGCGCCCCTACGGTTCGTATGTGATGGAAAACGTCTTGTTCAAGATCTCGTTCCCGGCCGAATTTCATGCGCAGACCGCAGTGGAAGCGGCGATGAGCTTGTACGGCAAGATCGCCGCTGCCGGCAAAGCTACGCAAGACATCAAGCAGATCACGATACGCACGCATGAAGCCTGCATCCGCATCATCGACAAGAAAGGTCCGTTGAGCAACCCGGCCGACCGCGACCACTGCATCCAGTACATGGTTGCCGTGCCGCTGATATTCGGCCGCCTGACTGCGCCCGACTACGAAGACCATGTCGCCGCCGATCCACGGATCGACGTCTTGCGCGACAAGATCGTCTGCGTCGAGGATAGCCAGTTCACGACCGACTATCATGATCCTGCAAAGCGCTCGATCGCCAATGCGCTGACGGTGGAATTCGACGACGGCAGCAAACTGGACGAAATTGTCGTCGAATATCCTATCGGCCATGCGCGTCGCCGCACCGATGGCATCCCGCTGCTGGAGGCCAAGTTCAAAATCAACCTGGCGCGCAGTTTTCCGGCCAGGCAGCAAAAAAACATACTGGATATCTCGCTCGACCAGGCCAGGTTGGAAGCGATGGCAGTCCATGAGTATGTTGACCTGTATGTCATCTAAATATATTGACAATAATAAGAGGCTGTTGTGAAATTACCCTGGACTCGGCGTCCCCGCTAGTTGCGCTTCCTTGCCGTGCTAAAGCACTGTCTTCGTCAGCGACGCCTAGCCAGACTAATTTCGCAACAGCCTCTAAGAATGAATTTCACTTCGGAGGCTCCATGTCTTACCAGGATTTTTACCAGCAATCGATACACAAGCCGGATGCATTTTGGGCTGAAGAAGCCAAACTGATAGACTGGCATACGCCGGCCTCCCAGACCCTGGACTACTCCAGGCCGCCGTTTACCAGATGGTTTGTCGGCGGCCACACCAACCTGTGCCATAACGCAGTGGATCGCTGGCTTGCGACGCAGGCAGACAAGCCGGCGCTGATCACGATTTCTACCGAAACCAATACCGAACGCAGCTACTCGTTTGCGGAGTTGCACGCCGAAGTGAATCGTGCCGCAGCGATGATGCTGGCGCTGGGAGTGAAAAAGGGCGATTGCGTGCTGATCTATATGCCCATGATCGCCGAGGCTGCGTTTGCCATGCTGGCCTGCGCCCGCATAGGCGCGATACATTCGGTGGTGTTTGGCGGCTTTGCCTCGAAGAGCCTGGCGACTCGCATCGACGATGCCAAACCGGTACTGATCATTTCTGCCGATGCCGGCATGCGCGGCGGCAAGGCGGTGCCGTACAAGCCCTTGCTGGATGAGGCGATTGCGTTGGCTAGCCATCAACCTGCGCAGGTGCTGCTGGTCAACCGCGGCCTGGAAGCGATGAAGCTGGTGGCCGGACGCGACGTCGATTATGCGAGTTTGCGCGAGCGGCAGATCGATGCCCACGTTCCCGTGACCTGGCTGGAATCGAATGAGATTTCCTATGTGCTGTATACCTCGGGCACGACCGGCAAGCCCAAGGGCGTGCAGCGCGACGTCGGCGGCTATGCGGTGGCGCTGGCATCGTCGATGAAACGCATCTTTTGCGGCAATCCGGGCGAAACCTATTTCGCCACATCCGACATAGGCTGGGTGGTCGGCCACTCGTATATCGTGTACGGCCCGCTGATCGCCGGCATGGCGACCATCATGTACGAGGGCACGCCGATACGCCCCGATGCCGGCATCTGGTGGAGCATAGTAGAAAAGTACAAGGTCAGCCGCATGTTCTCGGCGCCGACCGCGGTGCGGGTATTGAAAAAACATCCTTCCGAATTGATGCGCAAATATGATCTGTCCTCGTTAAAAGCGCTGTATCTGGCCGGCGAGCCCCTGGATGAGACCACCTCTAACTGGATCGCGACCGAGCTGGGCGTGCCTGTCATCGACAACTACTGGCAAACCGAAACCGGCTGGCCCATCCTGAGCGTGGCTCATGGCGTGGAAGCAACGCCGACCCGCCTCGGTAGCCCGGGCGTGACCATGTATGGCTATAACGTGCAGATCCTGAATGAATCCAGCGGGCAGGAATGCGGCCCGAATGAAAAAGGCGTGGTGGTGATCAAGGGTCCCTTGCCACCCGGCTGCATGCAAACCATCTATGGCGACGACCAGCGCTTTGTGCAGACCTACTGGTCCAATTTTGACGGACAGCAGGTGTACTCGACCTTTGACTGGGGCATACGTGATGCCGACGGCTATTACTTCATACTCGGCCGCACCGACGACGTGATCAATGTTGCCGGCCACCGCCTCGGCACGCGCGAGATAGAGGAAAGCATCTCCAGCCATCCGCAGATTTCCGAGGTGGCTGTGGTAGGGGTGGAAGACAAGCTGAAGGGGCAGGTGGCGGTCGCCTTCGCCATCTTGAAAAATCCTGAGCTGGTCGCTGACGCCGATGCTTGCCTGGCGCTGGAGGGCGAAGTGATGGCGGTAGTGGACAGGCAGCTGGGCGCGGTAGCACGACCGGCGCGCGTGCATTTCGTCGCGATGCTGCCCAAGACGCGCTCAGGCAAGCTGTTGCGGCGCTCGATACAGGCGATATGCGAGGGGCGCGACCCGGGGGACTTGACGACGATAGAGGACCCGGCGTCGCTGGTGCAGATCAGGGCTGCAGTGGCGCTTTAATTCTTTCTTCCGCCGGCGCCGATCTTTGCCCATCACTTTTCCGGTAATGCGATTGCAGGTAAGCGGTGCGCTTGCCTCGTCTCACAAGCCAGGTTTCGTTTCTACGCTCTCGAGCAAGGCGATCAGCTTTTCGGCGCTTAGGTAGCCGTTGACTTTCGCCAGGACGGTGCCGTTGCCATCCATGATCATGGTGGCGGGAATGCCTTTGCCGCTATACCTGGCCGCATTGCCGTCGTATTTTTTAGCGCTAGCTTGGTCTTTCTCGATATCGATTTTGACGGGAATATATTTTTTCAGCCCCAGTATCACGCGCGGATCGGTGTAGGTTTCTTTCTCCATCTTTTTGCAAGGTGCGCACCACTCTGCATAAAAATCGACCAAAACCAGCTGCCGATGCCCCTTCGAGATTTGCAGTGCGGTATTGAGATCTTTTTCCCAGGCTACACCCGCATCGGGACTAGCTGCAACGGCAAACTGCAAGCTCAGGAACATGAGCAAATACAAAAAAATGAATTTTTTCATCGATTTTCCTTTCGGTGAACTGAATGCCGCAAGTATAGGGGAACGCAGACTTGCGCCCCCGCATAGTGCGACAGCTTGCATAAAGCGCGCTGTCGTCGGTGGAAAGACGGGGCCGGAACGATATCAAGTCTACAAATGCGAGACAAAACGAGTCGGAACCGAGCACGGATCATTAATCTGAGAGACAGGGAAATGGAAAACCCCTGCGCATCAAAGTCAGGCGCTGGTATTGCCGTTTAATTCCAATCGGGCGTCAGCATACCGGGCAAGGCCACGCTGGCGCCTGGTGTCCTGTTTCGTAAATTCGCAGCATAAAAGACGACGAGAATCTTAATGGAACGACTTACAGCTTCTGCTGCTCGGCAATCCACTTATCCATCTTCACTTCCAGCAAAGCCAGAGGCAGGGTGCCATCGCTCAGGATTGCATCATTGAAGCTGCGCAGGTTGAACTTGCTACCCAGGGCGGCAGTCGCGCGCTGGCGCAGCTCCATGATCTTCAGCGAGCCAATTTTATAACCGAGGGCCTGGCCCGGCCAGGCCATATAGCGCTCGGTGGCATTGCGCGCTTCGGCTTCGCTATAGCCGAGGGTCGAGCGCAGGTATTGTATGGTTTGTTCGCGGCTCCAGCCCTTGGCGTGCAGGCCGGTATCCACCACCAGCCTTGAGGCGCGCAGCAATTCATCGGTCAGGTGGCCGACGTAGGCATTGGGGTCGTTGTCGAACAGGCCCATCTCGCGTCCCAGGGTCTCTGCATACAGCGCCCAGCCTTCGGTAAAGGCATTATTGCCGCCGAACTTACGGAATTTGGGCACGTCCATTTCTTGCATCAGGGCCAGGTGGAAATGGTGGCCCGGTTGTCCTTCGTGCAGGAACAGCGTAGTCATTTCGGTAGTGGAGTATTTCCTGGGGTCGTTGATAACCGCCCAGAAAATGCCGGGGCGCGAGCCGTCCGAGGCCGGCGACGCATAATGGTCCGATGCAGTCTCGCGGCTGATTTCGGGTTCCGGCCGGATATCCAGCGGGATCTTGGGGATGACATTGAACAGGCTGGGCAGCCTGGCCTTGATTTTGGCGTTCAGTGCCTTGTAGCTGTCCAGGATTTCTGCTTCGCTGCTGAACGGCTTGTACTTGGCTTGCTCCGCCATCCAGCCCGGTAGACCGGCCGGCTCGCCGGCGTAACCGAGTTGCGGACCGAGTTTGGCGAATTCAGCCTGTATCCGCGCGACTTCCTGCAAGCCTATCGCGTGTATCTGTTCCGGTTGCAGCGTGGTGGTGGTCTGGTTTTTCACCCAGGCCTGGTACCACAGCTCGCCATTGGGCAGCGCGCCCCAGCCGGCAGTGGAGCGGCTGGCCGCCAGGTAGTCGGTTTCCAGGAACTGGTCCAGCTTGCGCAGCGAGGGCAGGAGCTTGTGATTGATGGCGTCGCGATAGGCGACCTTCAGCCTGGCCTGGTCGGCCGCCGGGAAATCGGCCGGCATGTTCTTGATAGGCTGGTAGTAGGGATGCGCCTCGGCCGAGGCCGTCACCAGTTTCTGGATTTGCGGCAGCAGCGAGACCACCAGAGCCCTGGGCGGTACGATACCGCGTTTGATGCCTTCATGCATGTTCAGCATGGCCTGGTCTATCCAGGCCGGCAACTGGGCAAGGCGGCGCAGGAAAATATCGTACTGGGCAACGGTTTGCAGCGCCTGCGAGCTTTGGCCGTCGGCCAGGTTGGCCAGCGTTACCGGGACGCTGTCCATCTGGTTGAGTGGCAGCAGCCTGTCGTCGAATTTTTCCAGTGCCAGCGCAGCATTGATTTCATAGTCCAGGATGTCATAGCTGACCGCGTCGGTATGGTTCAGGGCCGGGCGTGGAATGGTCTTCAACCTGGCGGCAATCTCGCGATACAGCGCCATCTCCCTGGCCCTGACCTTGGGGGAAATCGTCATGGACAATTGGTCGTCGAAGCGATTATCGCCGTAGAAGGTCGCCGACAAGGGATCCAGCCTGGCGTGCTGCTCATAGTAATAATCCGCCAGTGCATTCAATTGTTTGCCGGCCTGCGCCGTGCTGGCCGGCAGTGTGGCGGCGATGGACGGCCTGGCATTGGCGGCCAGGCTATATTGCGCGCACGTCAAAATCAACGCGGAGCCAAGGATGCTCAAGGGCAGGGCGAGGGCGCGGGATTTAAAACCATGGTTCATGAATTACTTCCTTGATAATGATAGGGCAGGGCGTAACAGCCTTAGATAAGCACGGTGCGGTAAAGTTCAACCGCTTCAGTTTTTCTTCAGCAGCTTGCGCGATGCAATTTGCACAAGCACCGCCGCTGCCAGCGCCGCCAGGAAACCGCCGGCGATACCTAGCGGTAATAGCATCAGATTCAGCACGACACAGAAAGTGGTAAAGGAATACCAGCCGTATACCATGCCGCGCAAGAGATGGATGGCGAATGCACTGCCGGCACTACGGTGCGAAAACACGACCAGCACCGTGCTCATCACCGGGAACATGGCAAACAAGCCGCTCAGGCGTGGCCCCAATGTGGCGGCGAAATAGGTTACGCCCAGTACCAGCAGCGCACCTATGCCCATGCGCAGGGGCAGGTCGAAGTTGCCGGCGACCGGTGGCGTTCCCGCATTTTCCACTACCGGGAACAAGGCGGGAGACAGGTATAAGGCGATCAGGACCAGCGGCGTAATGAGCGGCAGCGGAGGGGACAGGCTGGTCAGCAGGTAGACTGCCAGCGCATACGCGAGGAAACCGCAGCACAGGCTGGAATACCACGGGAGCCGGGTCGCGCCCCAGGAATAGGCCAGGCCGAATACCAGGATGGCGATCACCGCCGACATGGTGCCTTCGCTGGCGGCCCGGGCAAAATCTATCCCGCGTTCCAGTGCGATGAAAAACAGTATCGGCCCGGCGACGATAGGAAAGGCCGACAGCCAGCCCGCGACCGTTGCGCCCCACTTGCGGCCGGACAGCGTGATGGCCGCGATCAGGCTGGGAACCAGCAGCAGTTTTAATACGAGGATAGTGGGCATGGCGAACAAGGTTGAGGCCCCGGCACCGGAATGCCAGGGCTGGATAGCGAGAGTATGCGGGCGCTCGTGTGCCCGTGCTAAGCAGTCGGCGACGGCCAGAGTATGGCTTGCGCGACGATCACCCGGGCGCCGTCGAAGGTGGCGGCCGGCGAACCATACAACTGATAGCCTAGCGCCAGCGCTGCGCTGACCCGGTGGCAAAAACTGGCATCGTCAGGGCCGGTCAGCAGGCGGTAAGGCGGCAGTCCATCGGGAGGGGCGGGGTGGGTGATAGGATTCATGCTGATATCATAAGAAGAAAAAAACAGTCTGCATCATACTGCATGGGAAGCCCGGCGGCGACTACACTGCTTATTCCCGCCGGCTGGGGGCCAGCCTGTCCCATAGCGCCGCCACATGGCGGCGCTTGCCGCGCAAGATCAGGAGCGCCAGGCCGCCGGCGACCAGGCCCCAGAAGGCCGAACCGATCCCGAACAAGCTCACCCCGGACGCGGTGACCAAAAAACTGATCAGGGCCGGCTCGCGGTCCCTTTCTTCCTTCAGTGCCAGCAGCAGGCCATTGCCTATGGTGCCCAGCAAGGCCAGGCCGGCAATCGCCAGCACCAGCTCGCGCGGGAAGGCGGCAAATACTGCCGCGACGGTGGCGCCGAACACCCCGACCAGCAGATAGAAAAATCCGGCAGATAGCGCAGCGACGTAACGCTTGGAAGGATCCTCGTGCGCTTCGCGCCCCATGCAAATTGCCGCAGTGATGGCCGCCAGGTTGATCGCAAAGGCGCCCAGCGGCGCCAGTACCAGCGTCGTCAACCCGGTCCAGCCTACCAGCGGCGAGACCGGCGCTTCGTAGCCTGAGGCGCGTATGGTTGCTACGCCGGGCAGGTTTTGCGAGGCCATGGTCACGATGAACAGCGGCAGCGCGATGCCTATCAGCGCATGCAATGAAAACGCCGGCATGGTGAATACCGGCGTGGCCAGCTCTAGCTGTACGCTACCCAGTTTCAAGATGCCGAGCGCCGCCGCATAGGCGATGCCTACCAGCAGTGCAGCGATCACCGCGTAGCGCGGCAGCAGCCTGCGCGTCAGCAGATAGCTGCCTATCATAGCCAGCACCATACCGAACTGGGTCTTCAGGGAGGTGAAGGCATCCATGCCGAAGCGCAGCAGGATGCCGGCCAGCATGCCGGACGCGATCGCCATAGGGATGCGGTTCATCACCTTTTCAAACCAGCCGGAAAAACCGCTGATCGTGATCAGCAAAGCCGAAATCATGAAGGCGCCTATGGCCTCCTGCATGCTGACCCCGGCCGCGCCGGTAATCAGCAAGGCCGCCCCCGAGGTCGACCAGGCGGTCGCTATCGGTATCCGGTAGCGCAGCGACAGGCCTATGCAGGTCAGGCCCATGCCCACGCCCAGCGCCCACATCCATGAGCCGGCCTGCGCCGTCGTCGCACCGAGCGCGCTGGCGGCCTGGAATACGATCACCGCCGAACTGGTGAAGCCGACCAGCACCGTGACAAAGCCTGCGATGAAGGCCGAAACCGAGAAATCTTTTAAGGACGCCATAAGGGGGAGGTAAGCGGCACGCGATAAAAATGCCGCTGCCGTCTTAAGCTGATTGAACAGCCTGCAAGTATGACTCAAGTGAGTCGGCATTGCATGCGCAATGCCGGGCTGTGTTCATGTCTTTCGAAAATATTAGGCGGGTTGTTCGCAGTTCACCATCCATGGCGTGCCGAACTGGTCCACCAGCATGCCGAAGCGCGCCGCCCAGAAGGTCTGCTGCAAAGGCATCTGGATTTCGGCGTTTTCCGACAGGGCGCTGAAGAGCCGCTCGGCTTCGGCGACGTCCTTGGCATTCAGCGATAAGGCGAATCCCTTCATCCCCTGGAAGTCCGGCCTGCCGTCGTCCGAGCCCATCAAAGTCTGCCCATTCAGGTCCATGCTGACGTGCATGACCTTGTCCGCCCATCCCGGTGGGCACTGGTCTTCCATCGGCGAGCCGCCGAATTTATGGATCATCTGGATTTTGCCGCCCAGGCGCTGCTCATAAAATTTGAAGGCCTCTTCGCAGCGGCCGTTGAAGTTGAGATAGGGATTGAGTTGCATGTTGTCTCCTGGGTAAGGGATTTTTTCGGCGTTTTCGGCTAAATCGGCGCTGGTAGCGCCGACTGGTAGCGCATAAATGATAACATTCCTTCAAGTCGGGCCATGCCGTTTTTCGATGTGAATTTAATGCGCAGGAGACAAAATGAATGCAAAAAACCCGGATTACCGCAAGGCGCTGGAGCATGGTTTTGCTTCTGCGCAATTTGTGCAGGCCAACGGTGCCGAACTGGCGGATTGCGGCCCGGGCTGGGCCGATGCCAGCATAGAAATCAATTCCCAGCATTTGCAACAAAACCGCTTCATCCATGGCGGTCTGCAGGCGACGCTGGCCGACCATACCGCCGGCGCAGCGGCTACCACGCTGATCGATGCGAAACAGTTTGTGCTGACCATGGACATGCATATCCACTTCCTGCGTGCCGCAGAAGGGGAATACCTGGTTTGCCGTGCCAAGGTACTGAAGCCAGGCGCGCAATTCTCCGTGGTCGAATCCGAGCTGTATGCCAGAAAGCAGGGCGTCGACACCCTGGTCAGCAAGGCGAGCGTCACCCTGGCCGTGTTAGGCCACGATTGACGCAGGATAGAAGCGGGATAGAAGCGGGATAGAAGCAGGCGCTAGAGCAGTTCGTCTGCGTGGCCGTAGTGCGCCAGTGTCTGTTGGATGAATTTTTTCCAGACGACGTTGGGTGCCCAGACCGCATTCAGTTTTGCAGCGGCCTCCTGGATCGGAATGTTTTCATGGATGACCCGGTACAGAAAAACAAAGGAGGCTCCACGGAAATTGGCCTGGCAGTGCACCAGGATATTCTTGCCGGCGCTGGCCTTCATCATCCCGCTGAATAATTCAAAGTCGCGCAGGACGGGGTCTTCAAAATCCACCGGCAAGTTCACATAGGCCAGGCCTTGCCTGCCGATCAGGGCGCCCTCGTTTTCTATCGAACCCCAGCTCTGCGGCGGCGCCAGGTTGATCACTACTTCATATTTCAATTGCGCGGCCTGCTCCAGGTAATGGCGCTGAGGTTGCGCTGCAGAGCTGAGCCCTGTACGCCAGGAAATGAAGTTGTCGGGCGGTTTGACGGCGTCTGCTTGCGCATAGGCTGCCGTGCCCGCGAGTAAGAGCCAGCTTGCCAGCATTATGCTTAGTCGAGACCCTGGTATGCGCATCATTGTCCTCGTATAGAAATTGTTTGCATAGTGTAAAGCAAGTCGCCCCGGGGTTTGCTGGGACTTGCATTAAGTATTTGCCTAAGCTGCCGTTAATAAGCCAGATAGCCATAATTGTATGGCAGGGCCTGGGCCGGGTATAGGCATGGAGTCAAGCATGAAAATCAGTTCTTCCGATATAACGATGGCCGCCAGCCATAGCGCTACGCAAGTGCAGAGCGTCAATGAAAGTTTGCGGGCCTGGGTCGGCAACGGGCGGCCGGATTTCGAGCAGCAAGCGAGCGCAGCATCCAGTGGCGCCCCGGAAAATAGCGCGAGCAAGGTGCAGATATCCGAGCTTGCCAGGGTGGCGGCCAGCGATGACGCCAAAGCCCAGCCAGTCATTGCCGGCCCGGTCAGGGCAGGAGAAGCGCAGGCGATAGAAGACGCCGGCAACACGGCGAAGAATGATCCCATGCTGTGGCTGATCAAGCAGATACTGGAGCATTTGCTGGGCCATAAAATCAATCTGTATGCGGGCGGCGATCTGGGCCATGTTCCGGCAGCGGAGACCCCGGCGCAGGGCAGCGCGGACAATTCCGATCCTCCGCCCGAGAAAACGGAAAAGCGTGCCGGCTGGGGCATGGAGTATGACCAGCACACTAGCTATACCGAGACTGAACAGGCTTCATTTCATGCCAGCGGCGTGATACGCACGGCCGACAACCAGGAAATCAGCTTCGATGTATCGGTCAATCTGCAGCGCAGCTATTCCGAAGAAAGCAATACCCACGTCAGGCTCGGCGACGCCAAGAAAGTCGATCCGCTAGTGATCAATTTTTCCGGCGATGCGGCAGCGCTGAGCTCGCAAAAATTTGCCTTTGATCTGGACGCCGACGGCAAGCAAGAAAATATTTCTTTCATACAGGGCGGCGGTTTCCTGGCCCTGGACCGCAATCGCGACGGCAAGATCAACGATGGCCATGAATTATTCGGCCCGGCTGCCGGCAACGGCTTTAATGAATTGCAGGCGCTGGACGGCGACGGTAATGGCTGGATAGATGAGAACGACGCGGCTTTCCAGGACTTGAGCATCTGGACCAAGGACGCCAGCGGCGCCGACCAGCTCACTTCGCTGAAGGATGCCGGCGTCGGCGCGCTCTACCTGGGGAATGCCAGTACGCCGTTTGAGTTCAAGGATGCGCAAAACAAGTCGCAGGGGCAGCTGCGTTCTTCCGGGGTCTGGCTGACCGAGGATGGCCAGGCCCGCAGCATGCAGCAGATAGACTTGACGGTTTAATTTCCTTGCCGTGCAAATAAAGAAGGGACGGGCTAGCCCGTCCCTTCTTATATCCACGTGCCGTATTATTTGGCTGCAGCGGCTTTTACTTCTGTCTTGCCGTTGGCAATTGTCGCGCCGGTTTCGACTTTGGCTTGCGCCTTGTCGGCATGCGCTTCCACTTTCGCTTTTTCTACTTTGGCGTCAGCCTTGATAGCGGTCTTTTCCATTTTTTCGTCGGCCTTGGCGCCGGCTTCTGCTTTTGCCTTGGCTGCTTTGTGATGTGCCTTGCCTTTTGTTTGCGCTGTCTTTACATCCGTTTTTTCGACTTTCGCATCCGCCTTCATATCGGTTTTTACTTCGGCGGCTACCGCCTTGCTAGTGGCTTTATCCGCTTTCGCTTCAGCCTTGACGACGGCAGGCGTTGCCGCAGGAGCTACCGCAGCCGGAGCAGGAGTTTGAGCAAATGCAGCGGTGGCAAACAAGCTGGCGATCAGAGTAGAAAGTAATTTATTCATGGTTATATCCCTTTAAAATTTTTAGAAAATACGCATTAACAAAAACTGGAGGCTTTGCGCTTTTACGTGTTGCCTGTGCATGTATAACGGGGGCCTTACAAAGCTGGTTGACCCTGAATCCGGGTTTCAGCTACTTGTTTCAATTGCTTACAACTGCTGTGCTTGGCGCTGAATCGGATTTGATGTCTTGGTTTTTCCAGCCGCCGGTGCCAGGCTCTTGTTCGCCGCTTATCCGGGCCGGGCTTGAGGTGCGCGTTTGTGATAGTGTGGGCAGCAGCTTACTGAGGAGTGTCGCAGCTATCGGAGCTAGCTGTTCGACAGCGTGGCTTGATATTGCTGATTGCGGACCCGGCTGGTTGGCTGGGGCGGAGCGGACCTTGCAGGGGAGGTGAAGGGCGCTATGGCGGGAAGCCGAAGTGCATTCGGCTTCTCGCAGCTTGCTGCTAACCGGGACGGGACTTGAGTGGGAGGTCCGCGCGCTATCCGGTCTTATTGGGCCTTCCAGTGTTCAGCCTTCCAGCGCATCGCGGAATAGATGCGTTTCTTCGGGCTGGGATGGTCGTAAAACAGGAACTCTTCCACCGGGCCGGGATCGGATTTCCGGTACTCGATCAATTTCAGGTCAGCTTCAGCAAAGCCGTCCGCTTCCTGCGACGCATTCAGGCCAAAGATGTCAGCTTCGGTTTCTGCACTCCGGATGACGGTGTTGATCACCGGCGTCATTGCAAACATATACAGCATGAATAGCGCAACGAACAAGGGCAGGCCCACCGGGTCGGCCTGGTCGCGTATGCCGAAGCGTTGTCCCCATTTCTGCAGGCTCCAGGCCATGCCGCGCTGCACGAAGATAAAACCCAGCACCAGGATCACGCCGAAGCTGAGGATGAAATGGTAGATATGGTTCAATACATAGTGCCCCAGTTCATGGCCCATCACTCCCTTGATTTCCGGCAGGGTAGTGCGGTTCAGTAGATTGTCGTTCAGGCGCACGGCGGCTGTGCCAAAGATGCCGCTGACATTGGCGCTGACGCGGTTACTCTGTTTGGAGGCGTCAAATTGATAGATATTCTCGACCGGTACGCCGTTTGCTTGCGCCATGCTCAGGATCGGTTGCCTGATCTTTTCCTCGGCCAGCGGCTTATAGGTATTGAACAAGGGGTCGATATACACCGGCGCAATCAGCAGCATCACGCACAGGAAACCGACGCTGATTGCCGCCCCCCAGATCCACCAGGTCCGCGGCAGCCTGCGTATGGCGGCATACACTGCTAAAAAAAATAATGTGGTCCCCACCAGGTTCACCGCAAAGGCGAGCATGAACTGGCCAAACCAGGGCCCGAAGCTTTGATTGGCCAGGCCGTACAGGTGCTCGCGATAGAAGCCCAGGTAGATATCCAAAGGCAGGCTGAGCATCGCGCTCAGCAGCGTGAAGCCGGAGAAAATCAGCAGCATGGGCAGCCAGCGGCGGCTGCCGTTTTTTTCCAGCTTGTCGCGCAGGCGCACCAATACACCCGAAGCCAGGATAGCCCAGCAAATTGGCACAGTGGTCAGCAGCGACAGCGCCTGCAACCAGTAGCCGCCTTCAAAGTAGGCGTCAGAGCGCGCCTTGGCCGCCGGTGTGATACGCGCCATATAGGCGTCGGTCGCGGCGGCCGGATCGCGTGGCAGTGCAGCGCGCCAGGCATCGCTGGCCGGCGCAATTTCTGCGGTGGCGCGCGCCGCCGCATTGTGCGAGATCGGGGCCATCGCGGCGATGATGGCGGCCAGGATCAGGCAAGCCGCCAGCAATGGCCAGAATAGTCTTTTGGACACAGGGATTCTCCTTATAGGTAGTATTTGTCGAAATTTCAGTCGCGCCTTGTCGCCGGATCGCGATCAGCAGATCCGGTTCAAATTGGCAAGGCGATTCTAATTCGATAACAAATATTCCGGCCGGTAAATCGGACAGAATGCAAAATGATGGGGATGAGTGACAAATTTCGTTGCAGGATTGCCGAAATTTGTTGGGGGGCGATGCCCGGAAGGGGCATCGCAGCCGGCTGCCCGGCGTGTTTGGACCTGGAGTTAGTCCAGCGTGGCGATCACCGGTGCGTGGTCGGAAGGCTGTTCCCATTTGCGTGGCACCCGGTCTATGACGCAGGCGGTGCAGCGGGCGGCCAGCGGTTCGGACAGCAGGATGTGGTCTATCCTGACGCCCTTGTTCAGGCGGAAGCCCAGCTGCCGGTAATCCCACCAGCTGAAGGATTTTTCTGCCTGTTCGAACATGCGGAAAGAGTCTTTCAGCTTCAGGTCGATCAATTTTTGCAGTGCAGCGCGTTCTGCCGGCGAGACCAGGTTCATGCCTTCCCATGCTGCCGGATCGTGCACGTCCCTGTCTTCCGGCGCGATATTGTAGTCACCCAGCAGCGCCAGTTGCGGATGCTTCTGCATTTCCTGCTGCACCCACTCATGCAGCGACGCCAGCCATTTCAGCTTGTACTGATACTTGTCCGATTCCAGCGACTGCCCGTTCGGCACATAAGCGCAAATGATGCGCATGCCCTGTATCGTCGCCGAGATGATGCGCTGGTGATCGTCTTCAAACAGGGGATTGTTCTTGGTGACTTCCTCTATCGCATGGCGCGACAGGATGGCCACGCCGTTATAGGTTTTTTGCCCGGTAAACACCACCTGATAACCGGCTGCCAGGATTTCCGCTGCCGGGAATTTGTCGTCCGTGAGTTTGGTTTCCTGGATACACAGGACGTCAACCGGATTATCGCCCAGCCATTGCAGGACCTGGGGCAGGCGTACCTTGAGGGAGTTTACGTTCCAAGTGGCTAGTTTCATAGTTGGGTGCTCTGAAGATGTGAAAAAGCGCGTGCAGCGCTTATGGGTATGGGCAGGATTTTACCGTATCCCGGGTTTGATGAAATATTTATACCAATTCATATTAATTCACAATGGGGAGTGATATTTTGCGACGAACTTTCATTTCCGGCTATTGACTATTTTATTGAGTACCGGCATGTTTCATGCTTTACGAAAACAATAAATATATTGGCGTAAATTGGCTTGAGGGCGAGGGAGACAAAAACGAATGCACGCACGTGTACAAATGGATATAGAAATCCGGTCGGCGACGCCGGCGGATGCCGCCGCGGCTTGCGATGCTCTGCGCCGCTCGATTTCCGAGTGTTGCCGGGAAGATCACAGGAATGACGAAGCCATCCTGGCGGCGTGGCTGGGGAATAAAAACTCCGATATGGTCGCCACCTGGTTTTCTTCCGCCTCCAATTTTGCCTTGCTGGCCACCTATGGCAGTGAGGTGGTCGGCGTCGCCCTGCTGACCCGGGGCGGCAAGATCGCACTGTGCTATGTGATCCCCGAGACCTTGTATAAAGGGGCCGGCAGGGAGCTGTTGAAAGGGTTGGAGCAAAAAGCCCAGGAGTGGCAACTGCCCTGGATCAAGGTGCTCAGCACCGGCAGCGCCAGGGAGTTTTATCTGCGCAACGGCTTTATTCCTTGCGGCGATGCGACCTCTGCCTACGGCACCGCCGGCTATAAATTGATCAAGCAGCTGAGCGGGCCGGCGATGTCCGAAGCACAGTTAAAGAAGTTGTTTTGCGGCTGCGCTGCACAAAACCAAGACTGAAATTCGCCGGCCGCCCCTGGCGGCCTGGCTAATCCGGACTGCCTCGTACTAGCCAGGCCCTCAGCTTGACGGCGATTTCATTGACCGGGCTGGTCCAGTCGCTCCTGTATGGTTGGCGGAACAGGCGCATGGTGCCTGGGTACCACGCTGTGTCGTGGCCGGCCTGCAGCCAGCGCCAGTCGGTTTTATAGGCTGGCAGCAGGGTCCAGCAGCGCTTGCCCAAAGCTCCCGCCAGGTGGGCCACTGAAGTGTCGACGCAGATGACCAGGTCCAGCGTGGCGACGATCGCGGCGGTGTCGGCCAAATCTTCCAGCTCATGTCCCAGTGGCAGCCAGGCCTGCTGGCCCAAAGCCGCAGGCGCCGCCTGGACGGTATCGTTTTTTTGCAGGCTGACCCAGAGTATTCCCGGGATGCTCCATAGCGGTGCGAGCCGGTCCAGTGTGTCCAATGAACGTTCCGCATCGTTGGCATGGCTGGGATTGCCCTTCCATGCCAGGCCTATGCGCAGCTTATGCGGGTCGCTGCCTGATGCCTGGTTATCCTGCAGGCGCCTGGCCCAGCGGGCGCTGCGCTGCGGCAAAGCTTGCAGATAAGGCTGCAGATAAGGCAGGATCGCCGCCGCCGGACCCGCTGTCTGCAAATAGCCGGGCAGACTCATCGTCAGTACGCAGTAGTCGTGCTTGGGCAGCGACAAGTCTGCGCTGAGCCGGAGGCAGGCGTCCACGCCGGCCAGCGTGGACAGCAATGCGTGCAGTTCGGGATAGCAGACCAGCGTGACCTGGGCCGCGCCGCGCTGCTTCAATAAAGGGACGTAGCGGCAAAACTGCAGCATGTCGCCCAGGCCCTGTTCCGGCCAGACCAGCACCGATTTCCCCCGGATGTCCTGACCCTGCCACAAAGGACCGCAGGACACCGGCGGGCGGGCCACGGGCTTGGGCGACAGCGGATCATGGCGGGCTTCATGGTAGGGCCAGGCTTCGGCATATCTGCCTTGCTGCAGCAGCAGTACTGCCAGGTTGGTAGCCGCCAGCGGGTAGGTCGCATCGAGCAGCATGGCTTGCCTGAAACTGGCCTCCGCTTCCCCGGCACGCAAGGTATCGGCATGCAGCACGCCCAGGCCGGTGTACGCGGCGGCGGTGATGGCTGAAGCCGGCTCGGCGGCGATCGCCTGCCGGTAAACCTGTTCGGCTTCCTGGTACTGATGGATCTTCGCCAGGAAATTGCCCAGGCTGTACAGAACATCTGCCGAGCCTGGAGCGAGTGCGGCGGCTTTGCGGTGGCATTGCCCCGCCAGTTCATCATTGCCGTGCTGCTCCAGCAAGAGCCCGAGATTGCTGAAGGCCGAGGCATTGCCCGGTTCCAGTTCCAGTGCGCGGGCATAGCATTGCTGGGCCGCTTGCCGCTGGCCTTGCCTGGCCAACAGCAGGCCCAGGTTGACATGGGTCGCGGCGTTGTCGGGGGCCAGTGTCAGCGCCTGCCGATACCACTGCTCGGCCTCGGCACTCCTGCCGGCAGAGGTCAGCAAGACTCCCAGGTTGGCTTGCGTTGCCGCATCGGCAGGGTCGAGGGCCAGGGCCCGGCGATAATGGTGTTCCGCTTCAAGGCCCTGCCTGCGCAAGGCCAGCAAGCCTGCGAACCGGGCGTGCAGGTAGGCATTGGCGGCATCCAGTTGTAGGGCGGAGCGATACATGGCCTCGGCCTCTTCATGGCGCTGCAACTCGTGCAGCAAGACCGCAAGATTGGCGTGCGCCCCGGCATGCACGGGGCTGGCCGCCAGCGCCAGCCGCCAATAGTCTTCGGCCTGCTGCCGCAAGCCCAGGTGGACTGCACACACGCCGGCCAGGTGATACAGATTGGCGCAGTGCAGATCCTGCGCTATCGCGATTTCCGCGAGCTGCAAGCCCCGTTCATACCCCGCGCCGTGCACCAGCGCCGCTATCTGCAGCAGCAGGGTATCGGCGGTGGCGGTGGTGGTAGTAAAGGGAGGATGCTGGCTCATGGATGCATACAGTGGCGGACATCAACATTGTAATGCGCCAAATAAAAACCGCGAGCTGCAAAGCGATGCAGTTCGCGGTTTTCTTGTAACGAATTGCTGCGCTTGCAGAGCCCGCGCGCGCAGCAGATCTGCTTACATCAGGAGGCGCGGTTGATCAGGAACGCGGTCAGCAAAGGCACAGGACGGCCGGTGGAGCCTTTGGCAGGGCCCGATTTCCATGCCGTGCCGGCGATATCCAGATGCGCCCAGGTGTACTTCTTGGTGAAGCGTTCCAGGAAGCAGGCCGCGGTGATGCTGCCGCCGGCTGGGCCGCCGATATTGGCCATGTCCGCAAAATTGGACTTCAGCTGCTCGTTGTATGCTTCTTCTATAGGCATGCGCCAAGCGGTGTCGCCGGTTTGTTTGCCGGCCGCCAGCAATTCATTGGCCAGGCTGTCATGGGCGGCGTCGTGACGCGTGAACAGGCCGGAATTGTGGTGGCCCAGCGAAGTCACGCAGGCGCCGGTCAGGGTCGCTACGTCCACCACGGCGGCCGGTTTGAAGCGCTCTACATAAGTCAGTGCATCGCACAGGATCAGGCGGCCTTCGGCGTCGGTGTTCAGGACTTCGATGGTCTGGCCCGACATCGAGGTGACGATGTCGCCCGGGCGGGTAGCGCTGCCGGACGGCATGTTTTCGCAGGTCGGGATCACGGCGATCACGTTCAGCTTCAGCTTCATTTCGCCGATCGCGCGCATGGTGCCGATGACGGATGCGGCGCCGCCCATGTCGTATTTCATTTCATCCATGCCGGCGCCCGGCTTCAGCGAGATGCCGCCGGAGTCGAAAGTGATGCCCTTGCCGACCAGCACGGTAGGCGCGTCCTTGGCTTTGCCGCCCATGTGCTTGAGCACGATGAATTTCGGTGGTTCGACGGTGCCTGCGCTCACGGACAGGAAGCTGCCCATCTTGAGCGCCTGCAATTGCTTGCGATCCAGGACTTCCACGCCCATCTTGTAAGTGCTGGCGATTTTCCTGGCGGTAGCCGCGAGGTAGGTCGGGGTGCAGATATTGGGCGGCAGGTTGCCCAGTTCCTTGGTCAGGTCCATGCCGTTTGCCAGCGCCACGCTTTGCGCCAGCGCGTTTTTGGCGGTATTGCCTTCCACCGCAGGCACCGCAAAGGCGACTTTCTTGACCCCGGAAGTGGCGCTGTCTTTTTTGCTTTTCAGCGCATCGGCGCGGAATATTGATTCACGGAAAGCCAGCACCGCGCTGCGGATGGCCCAGCCGCCGTCCCTGTCTTTGATCGCGGGTAATGCCAATACGGCATCATTTGCGCCCAGGCCGGCCAAGCTACGGGCTACCGCTTGCACAGCCTGGTTGTAGCTTTTATCGGCGACGGCAGCGGCTTCCTCGCCAAGACCGACCAGCAGCACGCGTTCTGCGGCGATACCGCCTACATTGCGCAATAACAGCGTGGTTCCCGGTTTTCCTGTAATATCGCCTGCTTTCAGCGCGGCGGCAATCTGGCCTTGTTTGTCCAGGTTGGCAGCGGCTGCGGATAATTTCTTATTTTCGTATACAGCAACGACTATGCAGCCAGTTTTGATGGCATTGAATGTACTTTTTGCGTCGATTGTTTTTATGCTAAAGTCCACTTATTACTCCTCTTTGTAAGTCTCGTAAAACGGACATTATAATCCCCGAATGATTTTTCAGCGCGCGCTTCGACGTGAATTGCTCAGTACTGCGGGTGCTGTCTTCACCACTTTGTTCACAATTGTCATCACCGTCATGCTCATCAAGATCCTCGGCCAGGCCGCAGGAGGCAAGGTGGCATCGGCCGATGTGATCGCCTTGATAGGCTTTACGGCGCTGGGATACCTGCCGGTTTTGCTGATACTGACCGGGTTTATCTCGGTGCTGTGGGTGGTTACCCGCAGCTATCAGGATTCGGAAATGGTGGTCTGGTTTGCGTCCGGCGTCAGCCTGCTGAACTGGATCCGGCCGGTCATGGCTTTTGGGCTGCCCATCATCGGGCTGACCGCCGCGCTGACCTTCTTCGGCACGCCCTGGGCCAATCGCCAGAGTACGGAACTGAAAGAGCGCTATGAGAAGCGCGATGATATCGCCAAGGTCTCCCCCGGCAAGTTCCAGGAATCGGCGTCTTCCGACCGCATCTTCTTCGTGGAAAGCGTGGCCGGCGACCTCGGCAAGGTCCAGAATATCTTTGTCAATACGCTCAATAACGGCCGTTCCAGCGTGATCGTCGCCAAGGAAGGCGCGATAGAGATAGATAAAAACGGCGACAAGTTTGTCGTGATGAGCAAGGGCCGCCGCTATGACGGCTTGCCGACCGAACCGGATTTCCAGATGATGCAGTTTGAGCGCTACGGCATCCTGATGGCCAGCCAGACCAAGGCCCTGGCGGAAGATAAATCGGCCAAGTCGATGACCCTGGCCCAGTTGCTGGAGAATCCCAGCTCGTATAATCAGGGCGAGCTATTGTGGCGCATTTCGCTGCCGCTGATGTGCGCCATCCTGATGCTGCTGGCGGTGCCGCTGGGCTTTGTCAATCCGCGCGTAGGGCGGTCGGCCAACCTGATCGTCGCCTTGCTGCTGGTGGTGCTGTACCTGAACATGGTCAATATCGTGCAGGCATCGGTAGTGCAGGGACGGATGTCGTTCAAGATGTCCTGGTGGCCGCTGCAATTGATCGCGCTGACCCTGGTCGGCCTGTGGTTTGCGTGGCGCATGAACGTGAACAGCCGCATGCATCCGCTGGTATTGTGGAGCGGCTTCAAGGGCTGCTTCCATAGCAAGAAAGATAAAAAAATGGCGGCTGCACAACAGGCGGGCCAGGTGAGCAGTTCATGAAAGTATTGCAACGTTATTTTTTGTCGGAAATCATCCGCTCGGTACTGTTCGTACTGATCGCCTTGCTGGCCCTGTTTGCGTTTTTCGACCTGATGGGAGAACTGCAGGCGGTCAACCAGGGCGGCTACCGGCTGCAGCATGCCTTGCTCTACGTATTGCTGGGCATGCCCGGGTATATCTATGAGTTCATGCCTATCGCGGTGCTGATCGGCACCATCTTCGTGCTGGCGCAATTCGCCTCCAATTCGGAATTCACCATCATGCGCGCGGCCAGCATGTCGACCGTGATGGCGGGCCGCATGCTGGCCAGGATAGGCTTGATTTTCGTGGTGCTGACCTTTGTGTTTGGTGAGCTGATTTCCCCGTTTACCGCCAAGCTGGCGGAGAAGGTGAAATTGGTTGCGCTGGGCGCACCGGTCACCCAGGAGTTCCGCACCGGACTGTGGACCAAGGACCTGATCCGCGACAATGGCCTGACGGGCAAGGTGATAGGCTCGCGCTTTTTGAACGTCAAGGAAATCCTGCCCAGCCGGCAGCTGGTGGGCCTCAAGGTCTACGAGTTCGATACCGACTTCCACCTGGCCAAGGAGATCGTCGCCAAGCGGGCAGAATTTGTAGGCGATAGCACCTGGCGCTTTTTTGAGGTCAGCGAGACCAATTTCCCCAAGAGTCTGGCGGAACAGGATTTTGCCGCGATCTCCAGCAAGAAGATGGCGAGCAAGGATATCGTCTCCGAAATCACCCCGAATATACTGTCGGTGCTGTTCGTCGATCCCGACCGCATGTCGGCCTATGACCTGGCGGCCTATATCAAGCATCTGGCCGACAATAAGCAGGGCACGGAGCGCTATGAGATCGCCTTCTGGAAAAAAATAACCTATCCGTTTGCGGTACTGGTGATGATGGCGCTGGCGCTGCCTTTCGCCTACCTGCATTTCAGGACCGGCGGCATCAGCCTGAAGATTTTCAGTGGAATCATGCTGGGCATGAGCTTTTACCTGATCAACAGCCTGTTTTCGCACCTGGGTTTGCTCAACACCTGGCCGGCGCTGGTCACGGCGCTGGTGCCCAGTTGCCTGTTCCTGGCGATTGCGGTGAGCTCGCTGTGGATGATGGAGCGCAAATGAGCGCCACGGCCATGGTCCTGTTTGCTCATGGCGCGCGCGATCCGCGCTGGGCCGCGCCTTTCCAGCGCCTGCAGGAAATGACGCAAGCCAGCCTGCCGGGCGTGACAGTGAGACTGGCTTTCCTGGAGTTGATGACGCCCTCGCTGCCGTCGCTGGTGGAAGAATTGCTGGCGCAGGCGCATACTAAAATCACCGTGGTCCCGGTTTTCCTGGGGCAGGGCGGACATGTCTTGCGCGACTTGCCCTTGATGGCCGAACAATTGCGGGCCAGCCATCCCGGCTTGTCCTTGACGGTCGCGGAGGCGGCCGGCGAGCAGGCTACCGTGCTGGCGGCGATCCGGGATTACTGCATCACTTCGATCTAGACTAGTGCATTGTCAGGCGGTATGACCCGAAAGGCGATTATGCGGCATCTACTGAAACGGCTACTATTGGCTTTCTCCTTGCTGGCGGCAATCGCCCCCGCTTACTCGCGCGAGCTATTGGTGGTGGGCACGGAATTCGCGTCCGTGTACGAGCGCAGTGCCAGCGGCGAATTCAGCGGCCTCGGCGTGGAAATCGTCAGGGCGATCGCCAGGCAGACCGGCGACACCGTCAAGTTTGAAATCTATCCCTGGGCCCGCGCCCAATTCATGGTCGAGCAGGACCAAGCCCATATCCTAGTCGGTCCCTACAAAACGGCCGAGCGCGAAGCGCGTTTTTTTTTCGCGGCCCGCGGTTTTTACCGCGACTATATGGTGTTCTATGTACGCAATAGCGGCGGCGCCAATCTGCAATGGGACGGCAATTACCAGAGCATGCGCGGCTATAGGGTGGGGGTAGTCAATGGCTGGGTGTATGGCGCCAAGTTTGAAAGCATGCGGCCGAGCTTGAAGCCCGAAGTGGCAAATTCGCTGACCAATGCCCTGAATATGCTGAATGCCAGGCGCATCGATTACCTGGCCAGCAATCTGCGCAATACCGAAGCCCTGCTCAAAAGCATGGGCCTGGCCAGCGAATTTGCGGTATTGGACCAGATTATCGACACCCAGGACGGCTACCTGGCTTTTTGCAAGAAGAGCGCGTGCGATGCCCTGCGCACCCAGTTCGATCATGCCTTCGAGCAGTTGCGAACCAGCGGGGAACTGGCAAAAATGGCGCGCAGTTTCAATGTCAGGATACCCTGAGCTGCAATGCTGCCGTAGATCCGGAATGGGGTGAAATGAGCGGAGCGCAGATCGACTCGGCGACGATCAGGCCGCAAAGCCGGCCACCAGGGGCAGTCCGGACTGCAGTTCGGTAAAGCTGGGCCTGGTCCTCAAGGATTCGCCCATCATCACCAGTACCGGGCCCTCGCAACCGGCCAGGCCGCGTTCCAGGTCGGACAGTTGCAGGCGCAAGATGCGCTGGTCGTCGCGGCTGCAATTTTCGACCACCACCACCGGCCAATCGGCGGGGCGGCCCGCCGCCAACAGCCTCTGCGCGGTCAGGATGGCTTCCTTGCCGCCCATATACTGCACCAGCGTATCGCTGTCGGGCACCCGGGTCTCATCGCTTTCGCCGGGCGCCGTGCTGGAGGTGAACAGGGCCACGCTGCGGGCGACGCCGCGCTTGGTCAACGGCTGCTTGGTGGCGGCGGCAGCAGCCAGCGCGGTAGTAATGCCGGGCACCACTTCCACTTCTATGCCGGCCAGTTCCAGCGCGCTCAGCTCTTCATCGGCGCGGCCGAACAGCATCGGGTCGCCGCCTTTCAGGCGCACCACCAACGCATGTTTCCTGGTTTGGTCTATCAATTGCTTGTTGATGAAGTTCTGCGCGGTCGACAAACGGCCGCAGCGCTTGCCGACCGCTATCTTGATCGCTTGCGGGCAAAGCGCCAGCATCTCGTCGGTGACCAGCGCATCATGCAGCACCACGTCGGCCTGCGCCAGCAGGCGCGCGCCGCGCAAGGTGATCAAGTCGGCGGCGCCGGGGCCGGCGCCTATCAGGTAGACTTTACCGGCGGTGTGTTTGGCGGATGGCTGCATGCTGCGTCCCTTGTCAATCGCTTAGTCTTCCAGGCGTATCATGCCGGCGGCAACGGTCTGGTGCGTCACTTCGTCGATCAGGATGAAAGCGCCGGTGGAGCGGATCGCATCATAGGCGTCGGCCGCCAGTGCCTGTTGCACACTGATGGTGACGCGGGCGATATCGTTCAGCTTCAGGCTGTCGGCGGCCCGGGTTTGCTGGGTGTTGATGTCCAACAAGGTGTCGACCGCGGTGATCTTGGCCGCCACTTGCTTGGTGGTGTGCTTCAGCCAATATTTGCGGCGCACGTCGAGCGCGTCTTCCGACAGCCAGCACAGGTCGGCCCGCACCGATTTCAGCTGGGTCGCAGGGCGGTCGGCGGAAGCCAGCATGTCGCCACGCGAGATATCCAGGTATTGGTCCAGCAGCAGGGTCACCGACTGGCCGACCACGGCCGATTCCAGCGAGCCGTCCAGCGTCAGGATGTCTTTTACTGTGGCTTGCTGGCCGCTAGGCTGCACCACCAGCTTGTCGCCCTTGCTGACCTTGCCGGCTTCGATGCGACCCATATAGCCGCGGAAGTCGTTCGCTTCATGGCCGTTGTGGCGCGCCACCAGCTGTACCGGGAAGCGGAACGGCTCGTCGTGGCATTCGTCGTACACACGCAACGACTCCAGCAGCGAGATCAGGGTAGGCCCCTGGTACCAGGGCATCTTGTCGCCGGATGTGACGACGTTGTCGCCGGCCAGCGCCGACAGCGGGATGGCGTGGATATCCTTCAGGCCTAGCTGCGCCGCAAATTCGGTATAGGCGGCGACGATGCGGTCATACACGGTTTGGTCATAGTTGACCAGGTCCATCTTGTTGACGGCAACGATCACATGCTCTATCTGCAGCAAATGGGCAATCGTGGAGTGGCGCTTGGTTTGCACCAGCAAGTCTACGCTGCCGTCGTCGCCGAGTTTGACCTTGGAAACGTCGACCAGGATGATCACGGCGTCGGCGGTCGAGGCGCCGGTCACCATATTGCGCGTGTATTGCTCGTGCCCCGGCGTGTCGGCGATGATGAACTTGCGCTTGGGCGTGGCGAAATAGCGGTAGGCGACGTCGATCGTGATGCCTTGTTCGCGTTCGGCTTCCAGGCCGTCGGTCAGCAAGGACAAGTCGATGGTGTCGCCGACGGTGCGCTTGTGCTTGGCGCGCGAGATCGCATCCAGCTGATCGGCAAAGATGCCCTTGCTGTCGAACAGCAGGCGGCCTATCAGCGTGCTCTTGCCGTCATCGACCGAACCGGCCGTAATGAAGCGCAACAGGCCGCGTTCCCTGGTCAGTTCTGCCAGTATGTGGGGTGCCAATGCGGTGGTCATCAGAAATATCCTTCTTTTTTACGTTTTTCCATGGATGCTTCCGAGGTCTGGTCATCCATCCGGGTGGCGCCGCGCTCGGTGATCTGCGTGACCGCGGTTTCGGCGATGATCGCCTCCACCGTCGCCGCGTCGGAGGCTACCGGGCAGGTGCAGGAAATGTCGCCGACGGTGCGGAAACGCACTACCTGGGTTTCCACCGTTTCGCCGGCCCTGGCCGGGGTCAGGTCGGTCAGCGGCACCAGCAAGCCATTGCGTGGTATCACCTGGCGTTCATGGGCGAAATAGATGGGCGGCAGCGCCAGCTTTTCGCGCGCGATGTATTGCCAGACGTCCAGTTCGGTCCAGTTGGAGATAGGGAAGACGCGCATGTTTTCACCGGCGTGCACGCGGGTATTGTACAAGTCCCATAATTCAGGGCGCTGCGCCTTTGGGTTCCATTGGCCGAATTCGTCGCGGAAAGAAAAAATACGCTCCTTGGCGCGGGCCTTTTCTTCATCGCGGCGGGCGCCGCCTATGCAGGCGTCGAACTTGAATTCAGCGATGGTTTCCAGCAGGGTCACGGCTTGCGCCGCATTGCGCGAATCGGTCAGCGGATTGCGCAGGCGCACCGTGCCGCGCTTGATCGAATCTTCCACCGAACGCACCACCAGTCTTTCACCCAGTTCGGCGGCGCGGGCGTCGCGGAAGTCTATGACTTCCTGGAAGTTGTGGCCGGTGTCGATATGTACCAGCGGGAAAGGGAATTTTCCAGGGCGGAAAGCCTTTTCCGCGATGCGCAGCAAGACCACGGAATCCTTGCCGCCCGAAAACAGCAGCGCAGGATTGCTGCACTCTGCAGCGACTTCGCGCATGATGTGGATGGCTTCCGATTCCAGCCAATCCAGATGGCGGCTGCTCGCGGCATCGATAAAATGGTGTTCTACAGCTTTATTCATGATTTTTTTCCCGTAGATTCAGGATACTTGTTTAATTCGGATCAGCTTGCCGTCCACCACGTGCAGGCCGCATTCCTTGGATTCCGGATTTTCCCACCACCAGCGGCCGGCGCGCACATCTTCGCCCGGCTGTATCGCCCTGGTGCAGGGTTCGCAGCCTATCGACGGATAGCCTTTGTCGTGCAGGGGATTGTAAGGCACATTGTTGCTGCGTATATAGTGCCATACATCTTCCTCCGACCAGTCGGCCAAAGGATTGAATTTTTGCATGCCATGCGCTGCATCGTCTTCCTGCACATGCAATTCGGCACGGGTGGCGGATTGCGCGCGGCGCTGGCCGGTGACCCAGGCCTTTTTATCCTTCAGGGCCCGCTTCAAGGGCTCTACCTTGCGGATGCGGCAGCATTCCTTGCGCATTTCCACGCTGTCGTAGAAGGCATTCAAGCCATTGTTTTGCACGTATGCTTCCACCGCGGCGGCTTCAGGCTTGTACAGCGCGACCTCGGCACCGTAGGTTTCCCTGATGCGGTCCAGCATGCCCAGGGTTTCCGCATGCAGGCGGCCGGTTTCCAGGGAAAAGACGCCTATCTCCAGCTTGTTGCGCAGGATCAGGTCGGTCAGCACCATGTCTTCGGCGGCCAGGCTGGAGGCAAATACTGCGGGCGTAAATTCGCTGGCGATGCGTTGCAGGGTCGCCTTGGTCGCCGCCAGGTGGGCTTCGTAATCGCTGGAGGCACCCGAGGTCACTGATGTCGGGCTAGTGGCGGTCTGGCTCATGCCTGCACCCCTTCCCTGCGCTCGCGGCGGAATAGCGGCGATTTTTCATCCCATGAGGTCTGGTATTTTTCGCTGAAATCGGTCAGGCCCTTCAGCGCATCGTGGATGTTCTTGTCTTCGCGGGTGGCGAAGGCATTGAAGCCGACGCGCTGCATATAAAACAACTGATCGCGCAGTACGTCGCCTATCGCGCGCAATTCGCCGGTGTAAGCGAAGCGGGCGCGCAGGTTGTAGGCGATCGAATAGCCGCGGCCGTCGGCAAACTTGGGGAAATCCACCGCGATCAGGGCGAAATGGGCGACGTCATCCTTCAAGTCCTTGGCCTGTTCATCGCTGGCAAACCAGACCGCGATATCGCTGCGCTTGAGCAGGCTGTCGCGCTGCAACTGCCATACCTTCAAAGGCACGACCACTTTACCGGCGGGCACCGCTACCGCATCCGGCGTTTCGCCTTCCGCCAGCCGCAGCACGGTCCAGTCGTCCTGGACGATTACCCTGTCTTTAATAATTTCACGCATGTTCTTATCCATATCCAGTCTTAGCTATGCGCAGGCGTCTTCGCCGTGCGGCTCGGTAGTCTTGATCGGGCTCGCGTACACGTATTCCTTGAACGGCGCTATGCCGAGGCGGCGCGCGGTGTCGATGAAGCGCTCATCTTCGATACGTTCGCGGATATATACCTGGACGATGCGTTCTATCACTTCCGGCATCTGTCCCGCCGAGAAGGAGGGGCCTATGATCTTGCCTATCGACGATTGATTGCCCTGGGCGCCGCCTATCGATACCTGGTACCACTCGCTGCCGTCCTTGTCGACCCCCAGTATGCCGATATTGCCGACATGGTGATGGCCGCAGGCATTGATACAGCCGGACATGTTCAGCTCTATGTCGCCGATATCGTACAGGTAATCCAGGTTGCTGAAACGGTCTGCGATATCCAGCGCGATAGGGATGGATTTGGCGTTGGCCAGCGAACAGAAGTCGCCGCCGGGGCAGCAGATCATGTCGGTCAGCAGGCCGATATTCGGCGTCGCCAGGCCGTGCGCCTTGGCTTCTTGCCACAAGGTGACCAGTTCGGATTGCTTGACGTCGGACAGCACCAGGTTTTGCTCGTGCGTGACCCTTACTTCGCCAAAGCTGTAGCGGTCGGCCAGGTCGGCGATAAAGTCCATTTGCTCGGAGCTGGCGTCGCCCGGCGGCACGCCCGGTTTCTTCAGCGACAGCACCACGGCGGCATAGCCGGGCACCTTGTGCGGTTTGACATTGCGCTTGACCCAGTTGGAGAAGGCCTTGTTTTCTGCCTTGTGCAATTCAAAACCGGCGTCGCTGGCCGGCAAGCTCTGATAATCGGGCGTGCCGAAATAAGAGGCTACACGGTTCAATTCTTCCTGGGTCAGCGTGGCAGGACCATCCTTGATGTCTTGCCATTCTGCTTCCACCTGGCGCGCGAACTCTTCCGGGCCTATCGCTTTTACCAGGATCTTGATGCGTGCCTTGTAGATATTGTCGCGGCGGCCGTACTGGTTATAGATACGCAGTATCGCTTCCAGGTAGGTCATCACGTCTTTCCACGGCAGAAATTCGCGGATCACGCTGCCCAGGATAGGGGTGCGGCCCATGCCGCCGCCTACCATCACGCGGAACCCGACTTCACCCTGCTCATTGTGAACCACGGTCAGGCCGATATCGTGCACGGCAATCGCGGCCCGGTCTTCCTTGGAGCCGTTGATCGCAATCTTGAACTTGCGCGGCAGGTAGGCGAACTCGGGGTGGAAGGTGGTCCACTGACGCAGTATTTCGGCGTAAGGACGCGGGTCGATGACTTCATCGGCGGCGACGCCGGCGAACTCGTCCGAGGTGATGTTGCGCATGCAATTGCCGGAAGTCTGGATCGCGTGCATTTCCACCGTCGCCAGTTCGGCCAGGATGTCCGGGGTTTCTTCCAGGTTGATCCAGTTGAACTGTATGTTCTGGCGGGTCGTGAAGTGACCATAGCCGCGGTCGTACTTGCGCGAGATGTGCGCGAACTTGCGCACCTGGGCCGACGACAGCATGCCGTAAGGAATCGCGATACGCAACATATACGCATGGCGCTGCATGTACAGGCCGTTTTGCAGGCGCAGTACGCGGAATTCGTCTTCGGTCAGCTCCCCGGACAGGCGGCGGCGCACCTGGTCACGATATTGGGCAATGCGTTCCTTGATGATTTGGTGATCGTGTTGATCGTAACGATACATCTTGTGACTTCCTTAAAGAACCAGTTTGGCTGCAACGATGGTAAGCGTAGTGGCTAACAGTCCACGCAAGAATTTTTCCGGCACGGCGCGGGCGGCCATGGAGCCGATGGTGATGCCCGGCAGCGAACCCAGCAACAGGCTGCCCAGCAACTCCCAATGGATGGAGCCCAGCCACCAGTGGCCGAAGGCGGCTATCGCGGTCAGCGGTACAGCGTAGGCGATATCGGTGCCGGCAATCTGCGCAGAAGGCATGCGCGGATACAGCATCACCAGCAGCGTAGCGCCGATGGCGCCGGCGCCTATCGACGAAACCGTGACCAGGGTGCCCAGCAATACGCCGGCGATGACGGTTGCCGCAGCAAGCTGGGTGCCTTGCAACTGCTTTTCCGGATGTGCATTCAGCCAGGCCAGCATTTTAGCCTTGAACAGCAGTGCAATGACAGTCAGGAAGACGGAACCGGCGATGGAATAGCGGATGATCTGGCTGATTTCCTTGTCCAGCGCGCCAAAATGCTTCAGGCCCAGGGTGGCCAGCACTGCAGCGGGCAGCGCGCCAAAGCACAACAGGCGGACTACCTGCCAGTCCACGGTGCCGCGCAGGCGATGGGTAAAAGTGCCGGCGGCCTTGGTAATGGAGGCGAAGGCGAGGTCGGTGCCTACGGCGACGGTGGGCGATACGCCAAATAGCAGGGTCAGCAAAGGCGTCATCAGCGAGCCGCCACCGACACCGGTCAGGCCCACTAGTGCACCTACTGCAAATCCGGAAACCACATAGGTCAAAATCATATCACCTCGCGCAAAGTAGATGCATCGTAATGAATTCGGGCTTTATTCCAAACTACTTAGTATTTATTTGCTTATATGCAGTTTTGATATAAGCATAGGCATTCCGCTCACTAGGCCTGAGTAAGCAAGGGTGGGCATGCCGATGTTGTGTAGAGATTTGTGCTCCAAACTACCAATATAGTAATTTTTGCATCTCTTGCAAGGAGGTTAATTTTTTGCTTGAAGCGAGATTTTATTGATGAAATGATTTGACAAAGGCCATGGGTAGCCGTAAACCAATTATCTTTTAATAAATTTGCCGGGGTTTTAGCAATGGGCCTGGAATATGGCTTGAATATGGCTTGAGTATGGCCTGGTAGGGGATTGATAAGTCAGCATTTTTTTACCTTCGGAAAGCCGGGAATCGTCTCTGCATGCTGATTAAACTATATACTGTTATATGTATATAAAAATCTTCAAAGCAAGCTCAAAAGCATAAGGCTATTCCGCATATTTCCGATTTTTCTACATCGCGGCATTGCCGCGACCTGAGGTCGGAACATCAAGGCTAACAATGAATCTACACCAACTGCGCTTTGTTCGCGAAGCAGTACGGCAAAATTTTAATCTGACCGAAGCCGCCAAAGCTCTGTTCACTTCGCAACCCGGTGTTTCCAAAGCAATTATCGAGCTGGAGGAAGAGCTCGGTGTTGATATTTTTACACGCCACGGCAAGCGCATACGCGGCCTGACCGAACCGGGACGGGCGGTCTTGAAGTCGGTCGAGCTGATCATGCAGGAAATCGATGGCCTGAAACGCATAGGCAAGGAATATGCTGCACAGGACAGCGGCAGCTTTACCATCGCCACTACGCATACCCAGGCCCGTTACGCGCTGCCCAAGGTGGTACAGGCCTTCATGCAAAGATATCCCAAAGTCAGGCTGTCTTTGCTGCAGGGCAATCCCAAGCAGATAGCCGAAATGGTCATGCGCGACCAGGCCGACCTGGCGATCGCTACCGAAGCCATCGCCGGCATAGACGGCCTGGTGTCCATGCCTTGCTATCAATGGGAGCACGTGGTGGTGGTGCCACCTGAACATCCCTTGCTGAAGCTGAAGAGCATCACCCTGGAAGAGATTGCGCACTATCCGCTGATTACCTATGACAGCGCCTTTGCCGGGCGCAGCAAGATAGACCACGCGTTTGAGATCCGCAATTTAAAGCCGGACATCCTGCTGGAAGCGATAGACGCCGACGTCATCAAGACCTATGTGGAATTGGGCATGGGGGTAGGCATCATCGCCGGCATGGCCTTTGACGCCGAGCGCGACAAAGGTTTGCGCTCGATCTCGGTCGGCCATCTGTTCGGCATGAATGTATCGCGGGTCGCGGTCAAGAACGGCGCCTACCTGCGCAGCTATATCTATACCTTCATAGAATTGCTGACGCCGACATTGAATCGCAAATTGATAGACCAGGTCATGCAGGGCGGCAAGGATACCTACGATCTATGAGGGCACTGGCAGACTGGCCGCGCAGCGAGCGCAGCCGCATCCGCGGCATACTGACCGATATAGACGACACCTTTACGACGCATGGGCAGTTGACGCCTGCAGTGCTGGACGCGGTAGGCAGGACCAGGGCCGCCGGTTTGCAGGTGATCGCCGTCACCGGCCGGCCGACCTACTGGACCCTGCCCCTGCTGCGGCTGTGCCGCTTTGATGCCGTCATCGCGGAAAATGGCGCCAGCGCCTTCTGGCTGGATCCCCAGGGCCGGCTACAATCGATGTTCTATGCCGATGCGGCAACCCGGCAGCAGCACCGCCGCCAGCTGGAAAGCTTTGCACTGAAGATGCAGCAGCATTTTCCCGGCATCCATATCGCGGAAGATGCGCCGCAGCGGGTAGGCGACCTGGCGTTTGACATAGGTGAAAATATTACGCCCATCCCGCTGCCGCAGCTGGAAGCGGTGGCGGCGCTGATCAGGGCAGAGGGATTTTATGCCACCACCAGCAGCATCCACGCCCATGCTTCGGTGCTGCCGTTTTCCAAGCAGAGCATGAGCCAGCGGGTACTGCAGGAAGTGTTGGGAGTGGACGATGAAACGGCGCGCCGGCACTATGTGTTTGTCGGCGACTCGGCCAACGATGCCTCGATGTTCGGCCACTACCCGATCACGGTCGGCGTTGCCAATGTCCGCAAGTTCCTGGACCGCTTCGACCAGCACCCGGCCTATGTGACGCAGCAGGAATGCGGCGCCGGCTTTGTCGAAGTGGTGGATGCGATCTTGAGCGCAAAATAGAGCAGCAGGCCGGCCTATGAAGGATGAAGGGCCGGCAGAACATGAAAGAAGAAAAGGATATCCCCATGCGTGAATACTACGCCCAAAGAGCCAAGAGCTACGAAAGCATCTACCAAAAGCCGGAGCGCCAGGCCGACCTGCAACTGCTGGAGCAGCGCGTCTGCAATGCGCTGCAAGGCCATACAGTGCTGGAAATAGCCTGCGGCACCGGCTACTGGACCGAGCGCTATGCGCCCGGTGCAGCTTCAGTCCTGGCGACCGACATCAACCAGGCCATGCTGGATATTGCGCAAAGCAAGAGCTACCCGGCAGCCAGGGTGCAGTTCGCCATCGCCGACGCCTTTGACGTGCCGAGCGGGGACTACAGCGCCTATTTTGCAGGATTTTTATGGTCGCATATCAAGCGCGAAGAGCAGGCGGGTTTCCTGGCCAAGCTGAGCAAGAATGGCGGCAAGGACAAGCAGCTGGTGCTGATCGACAATAACTACGTGGAAGGCAGCAGCACGCCCATCGCCCGTACCGACCTGGAAGGGAATACCTACCAGATGCGCGTGCAGGAAGACGGCAGCCGGGTGGAAATCGTGAAAAACTTCCCTACCGATAGCACGCTGCGCAAGAAATTCGGACCGGCGGCGAAAGACATACGGATACACAGGACGGAATACTTCTGGATGCTGACCTGTGTGCTGAGGTAGCCGGGCGCGGCGGTCAGCCTGGAATTATTTGCGGGTTCGCCTGCCGCCCCGTCTATTGCCTGGCTCTTCGCTTTGCTGATGGTCTAGCCTGTTGGCTGGCGTATTAGCTTGCTTGCTAGCGTGCTTATCTGCCTGATTAATCATCGCCGCCAGCACCAGCGCCGCTATCGCCACCAGCGCGCAGATATCGCGAAACACGGCCTGCTGCTTGCTGTCCAGGCCGAATAGCCAGTGCAAGGGAGCTTCCGAGCTATATGATATGGTCAGCAACAGCAGGGATGCCAGCGTGGCAAGCAGCGCGGCGCTGATGATGCGGCTGGAGTTGCGGCGGCTCAGGCTCATTGCGCCTCCAGCATGTCTTTCAGCCGGTGCAAGTCGCGCATTACCCATTCCGCGTCTGCGGTAAATTTTTCATCATCCATGCCAGGCTGGCGTATCAGCGTGAATATCAGCTCGCTGGCATCGCCATTGGCAATCACGCGCAGTGGAATATAGACGGTCTGGCCGTCCGGCAGGCTGACCCAGTGATCAAGTACCCCGAAGTCGTTTTTCTCGCTGAAGCGTATGCCGACCCGGCCGACGGCGCTGTCTGCCAGCCAGCTATCGCCTTGCCGTTGCAAGCCTTCGCCGAGGCCGGAGGCCCATTTGGCGAAATTCTGCGGCAGGCAGGCGTACTCGTATACGACGCGTGCGGGGCGGCCTATGCTGATGCTGAGGTGGCGTAGCGCTTCATCCATGATTAATTTTCTCAATACAATTCATTTGCGCCTGACGTATTTACCGTCGAAAGCGGTGACCCAGGTCTTGCCGGCGTCTTCCGAGGTTTCCCATAATTGGCGCACCGAACCGTCGGCATTCCTGGTCCAGGTAATCTGCTGTCTGAGTATGGCGCCGGCCTTATTCGGGTTAGGCGCATCGGCTGCCAGCACCATCTTGCCGTCGGCAAATTTTCCATCCAGGTTCAGGCGGCTGCCGCTATTGTCGACCCAGCTCTGATGCCATTGCTTGTCGGTGATGTCGTAGATGTTGATGCTCTTGCCGGTGAAGCCGCCGGTGCCCGACCAGTTTTCCAGCAGGGCGCAGCCGTCGGCAAATGCCTGTATCACGCTGGCGCCGGCAGGCTTGCCGCTGGGCAGGTAGACATCCCACTGGCCCAGCCAGAAATCGAACTGCCGGTATTCTGCGCTGTCGCAAGGTTTGGCGGTCGGGGCGGCAGGTGTAGCCGCCGCCGGTGCCTGGGCGTATGCGGCCTGGCCGGCTGCAAACAGCATGGCAATGCCTGACAGCAGTGAAATGAGGTGGCGCATGGGATCTCCTGATTTTTTTTGTACAGTAGCGACGCGACAAAGGGGAAAGACTATGCTTGAGCATGGCCGCCAACCAACGGGTAAATGAGGCATTCTGCCGAATTTCCGCTTTTTATTAGTATAAAGTAGAGTAGACTAATGTTGTTAATCAGCATTGCAAGCTTGCTTCCTTATGGAAAATACTATACCGCAAAGCGTCTCTTTGCACCCCAGTCTGCCGACCAACCTGAACGAGATACGCGCGCATTGTTCTTCGTGCAGCCTGCACCAGCTGTGCCTGCCCATGGGGCTGGCCGACGCAGACATGGACAAGCTGGACAAGATCATAGGCCGCCGCCGCCGGGTGCCGCGCGATAGCGCGCTGTATCGTATGGATGATCCGTTTACCAATTTGTACGCGATCCGCTTCGGCCACTTCAAGACCTACCAGGTGAACCACGGCGGCCAGCAGCACATCACCGGCTTCCAGATGGCCGGTGAGTTATTGGGCATGGATGCGATCAGCACCGAGCGCCATCATTGCGATGCGGTGGCGCTGGAGGATAGCGAGGTCTGCGAGATTCCGTTCGCCGGGCTGGAAGGCTTGTTTGGCGAGATACCTAATTTGCTGAGCCATTTTCACCGCATCATGAGCCGCGAGATTACCCGCGAACAAAATGTGATGCTATTGCTGGGCAGCATGCGCGCAGACCAGAGGTTTGCCGCCTTCCTGGTCAATTTGTCGTCGCGTTACGCCGCTCGCGGCTATTCCTCTAGCCGTTTTCAATTGCGCATGTCGCGCGAAGAAATCGGCAATTACCTGGGGCTGACGATAGAAAGCGTCAGCCGCCTGCTATCCAAGTTCAAGAAGCTGGAATTGCTGAAGGTCGACCATCGCGAAATCGAAATACTGCAATTGACCACGCTGAAGGCATTGGCTGCGGGTACGGAAACCTGCGCCTGATCGCCCCCCCCGATTGCCTGCAGCCTTAGCTATTGGATAGCCGGCGCCATTTTAAAACGGCGCCTGCCTGCCCGAAGAGCCGTCCGCCTGGCCCCTCAGCAGGTAACAGGTCAGTAAACTCGCCAGCGAGCAGAACAGCCAAAAGCAAAAAAATCCCAAGCTATACACCGCTACTGCGGGCAGTTCGATGTGACTGCCCGCCAGCATGAGTTCGCGCGGATCAAACATCGAAAAAAACAGACCCTCGGCAGCTATAGCTGCCAGGAACGACGGCCACAGTATCGATAAGCTAAGTCGCTGCATTTGGTTTACCTATATAGGATTGAGTTCTGTCCGTGTCTGCTGCGGCCAGCTCCAGTTGCCATTCAGGCGCCATTGGTGCGCCTGGTCTTCCAGCATGACTTGCCAGACGGCCCGATCCAGCATGGGCAGCGCCAGCTTGAAGTTACCCGACGCGTCAAGTTGCGCATTCAGTACCAGGTCCTTGGACGGCTGGGTAGGGTGGATCAGCTTGACGCTCAGCATGCCGCTTTTCACCGAGCCCGGGCCGTTCAGTTTGCCCTTAATCTGTCCTTTGGCCGCATCATATTCCATCAATGCGCTCAGCTTCAAGCTCGCCGCAGCCTTGTCGCGGCGCAGGTCCTGGTTGATCGCCTTGCCTTCCTTATAGTAGTCATCTACCACCATCGCGTCTTGCGCCGAGTAGGCCAGCCAGGCCAGGTAAGAGCCGGCCACGATAGAGGTAAGCGGCCCCAGCAACAATAGCCAAGGCCATAGCTGCTTGAACCAGGGTAGGGGCATGGCGCGGGGAATCGCCGGGTGTGAGGTAGACATCATCAACTCCTAAGGGCGCGGAACAAAAAAGACGGCTTTTTCTTTCACCTTCAGCTCAGGCGCATCCTGCGCTTGCAGCTCGAACCAGATCTGGTTGCTTCCCGGTTTGCCTTGGCCTTGAGCCAGGTGCACCCGTACCGGCAAGGCGGTAGTGCTGGCTGCGGGCAAATCTATTTCCGCAGCGGTTTCCAGCGTAATCGTTTCCAGGCCGGAAACCTTGATGCGGTACCTGTGGCCGGTCTCGCCGGTGTTCATCACTTGTAGCCGGTATACGTTTTCTATGACGCCGCCATCCAGCTCGCGTCCCATCGAACCGCGGTCGCGTATCACGTCCAGTTTCAGCGGCGTACGCGTCAGCAGGGAGCCGAGGAAGCCGGCGACGACCAGCATCAGCAAGCCGCCGTAGATCAATACCCGGGGCCGGAAAATCGATTGCATGACTTGTTGCGGCGTTAGTCGGTGCTGCAGCGCGTTCGCGGTGGAATAGCGTATCAGGCCGCGCGGCGCTGCAATCTTGTCCATTACGGCGTCGCAGGCGTCTATGCATGCGGTGCAGCCTATGCATTCATATTGCAGGCCATTGCGTATGTCTATGCCGGTGGGGCAGACCTGTACGCACAGCGAGCAGTCTATGCAGGCGCCGGATGCCGGCTTCCTTGAGTTTTTCACGTTGCGCGGCTCGCCACTTTGCTGGTCGTAGGTGATCATCAGCGTATCCTGGTCGAACATCACGCTCTGGAAGCGCGCATACGGGCACATGTATTTGCATACCTGCTCGCGCAGCCAGCCGGCGTTGCCATAGGTAGCCAGTGCATAAAAACCTATCCAGAAGCACTCCCAGGGGCCAAGCGCGAGCACCAGTATTTCCTGCATCAGGGTCAGGATGGGCGTGAAATAGCCGACGAAGCTGACGCCCGTCCACAGCGAGAGGGCCATCCACAGCGCGTGCTTGCCGCCTTTCTTTGCCAGCTTGCCGGCCGACCAGGGTTGCCGGTCCAGCCGCATGCGGGCGCTGCGGCTGCCCTCTATCTTGCGCTCTACCCACATGAATATCTCGCTGTACACCGTTTGCGGGCAGGCAAAACCGCACCACAGGCGGCCCGCTACCGTGGTGAACAGGAACAGTGCGTAGGCGCAGATAATCAGCAATACCGCGAGGTAGATGAAATCCTGCGGCCACAATACGACGCCGAACAGGTAGAACTTGCGTGCCGCCAGGTCAAACAGGACGGCCTGGCGGCCGTTCCACGACAGCCAGGGCAATCCATAGAACACCAGCTGGGTCAGCCAGAGGCAGGCCCAGCGCCAGTTGGCATACCGGCCACTCACTTCGCGCGGATAGATTTCCTCGCGCGAGGCATACATTTTGATCGTGGCGTATTGCGGTTCAGCGTCAGGCATGGGGGGAGGCATAAGTAAATCGGGTGATAGTCAAGGGCTCGTTCATTTTTTCGCCAGCTTGGTGTCCTCATTGGACAGGCTCCATACGTAGGCCGCCAGCACATGGACCTTGGCGTCGCCGAGGAAATCCTGGAAAGGCGGCATGGTATTGTTGCGCCCCTTGCGTATGGTTTCCATCACGGTTTCCACGCCGCCGCCATACAGCCAGATCTTGTCGTTCAGGGTCGGTGCGCCCAGCGCCTGATTGCCTATGCCGCCGGCGCCGTGGCAGCCCGCACAAGCGCCGAACTTGGCTTTGCCGAATACGGCTTTGATAGGGTCGTGCGAAGAATTGGACAGGCTGAGCACATAGTGGGCGACGTTCTGCACGTCCTCGTCGGTGCCTAGCGCCTTGGCCATGGACGGCATCTGCCCATTCCTGCCATGCAGGATGGTGGTTTCGATGACGCTGGGGTCGCCGCCGTATAACCAGTCCTTGTCGGTCAGGTTGGGGAAACCCTTGTTGCCGCGCGCATCCGAGCCGTGGCACTGGGCGCAATAGGTCAGGAACAGGCGTTCACCGATAGCATGCGCTTGCGGGTTAGCCGCGACTGTCTTGATGTCCTGGTGCAGGAATTTTTCGAACAGCGGGCCGTATTCCGCATCCGCGGCACTCAGTTCTTTCTGGTACTGCCCGCTGGATTGCCAGCCCAGCTTGCCGGCATAGGTCCCCAGTCCGGGATACAGGTAGAGGTAAACCGCGCTGAAGACGATGGTCAGGATGAACAGCCACATCCACCAGCGCGGCAGCGGATTGTTCAATTCGCCCAGGTCTTCGTCCCACAGGTGGCCTGTGGTTTCCGCGGGTCCGTGCGGGTCAGTGTTCACTTTTACTCTGGCGGTGGACTGCGTCCAAAGCAGCACGCCGCAACCGAGTATGCCCAAGATCGTCAGCAGCGCGATGTAGGCGTTCCAGAACTCATTGGTAAAGTCAGCCATGTTGAGACTCCCTTACACGTTGTTGCATATCGGTATCCGCGGCTTCGTCGGCAAACGGTAGCCTGGCGGCGGCATCGAAGTCTTCTTTCCTTCCGGAACTGTACGACCAGAAAACGATGCCCAGAAATACCAGCAGGCTGACCACGGTCATGATGCTGCGAATATCCGTGATGAAATTAATGGCATTCATGTCTATCTCCGGTTCTTGATCAAGGTGCCCATTTCCTGCAGGTAGGCGATCAACGCATCCTGTTCGGTCTTGCCGTCCAGTGCTTCCGGCGCATGCCTGATCTCATCTTCGGAATAGGGATGGCCCAGCATCTTCAGCGCGCGCATCTTCGGCACTATCTCCATCGGATCCAGCTTGGTGCGCGCCAGCCATGGATAGCCGGGCATATTCGATTCCGGCACCAAGTCGCGCGGGTTGTTCAGGTGAGTGCGGTGCCATTCGTCGCTGTAACGTCCGCCCACCCGTGCCAGGTCGGGGCCGGTGCGTTTGGAACCCCATTGGAACGGCCGGTCGTAGATAAATTCCCCGGCGACCGAATAGTGTCCATAACGCTCGGTCTCGGCGCGGAACGGCCGTATCATCTGCGAGTGGCAGTTGTAGCAGCCTTCGCGCACATAGATATCCCGCCCCGCCAGACGCAGCGCCGAATAGGGCTTGAGCCCGGTCACCGCTTCGGTGGTCGACTTCTGGAAGAACAGCGGTACGATTTCCACCAGGCCGCCGAAACTGACGACGATGATAACCAGGGTGATTAACAGCCATGGATTTTTTTCTATCCACTCATGTGAGAATTTCATCGATTACTCCTCAATTTATTCGTGTGCGTCGGGCTAGGCATTTAAGCGCGGGCTCCGGCAAATAAAGGGATGCGGGCGCTTACAGCCTTGCTGTCGCGCATGGTCATCCACACATTGAATGCCATTAGCAGCATGCCGCCCAGGTACAGCAAGCCTCCGCCAAAGCGAATCACATAGTAGGGGTAGGTGGCCTTGACCGATTCCACAAAGGTATAGGTCAGCGTTCCGTCCGGATTGACTGCACGCCACATCAGGCCTTGCATCACACCGGCTATCCACATCGCGGCGATGTACAGCACGATGCCTATCGTCGCCACCCAGAAGTGCAGTTCTATCAAGGACTTGCTCCACATTGCGGTTTTGCCGGACAGGCGGGGAATCAGGTAGTACATGGAACCCATGGTGATGAAACCGACCCAGCCCAGGGCGCCGGCGTGGACGTGGCCTATGGTCCAGTCGGTGTAATGCGAGAGCGCGTTGACGGTCTTGATTGACATCATCGGACCTTCAAAAGTAGCGATACCGTAGAACGATAGCGAGACCACCAGGAATTTCAGGATAGGATCGGTACGCAATTTATGCCATGCGCCAGACAAGGTCATGATGCCGTTGATCATGCCGCCCCAGGACGGCGCCAGCAGGATCAGCGAGAACACCATTCCTATGGATTGGGTCCAGTCCGGCAGCGCGGTATAGTGCAAGTGATGGGGACCGGCCCACATATAGGTGAAGATCAGTGCCCAGAAGTGCACGATGGACAGGCGATATGAAAATACCGGGCGTTCGGCCTGCTTGGGGATGAAGTAATACATCATCCCCAGGAAACCGGCGGTCAGGAAGAAGCCGACTGCATTGTGCCCGTACCACCACTGGATCATGGCGTCCTGTACCCCTGAATAGGCGGAGTAGGACTTGGTCAGCGATACCGGGACGGCTGCGCTATTGACGATATGCAGCAAGGCCACGGTGAGGATGAAGGCGCCGAAAAACCAGTTGGCCACGTAGATATGCTGCACCTTGCGCTTTAACAGCGTGCCGAAAAACACCACGGCGTAAGAAACCCAGACCACGGCCAGCAGCAAGTCTATCGGCCATTCCAGCTCTGCGTATTCCTTGCCTTGTGTTATACCCAGCGGCAGGGTGATTGCGGCCAGCACGATCACCAGTTGCCAGCCCCAGAAGGTAAAAGCCGCCAGGCCATTCGAAAATAGCCTGACCTGGCAGGTGCGCTGAACGACATAGTAGGACGTGGCAAACAGCGCGCAGCCGCCGAATGCGAAGATGACTGCGTTGGTATGCAGCGGCCGCAGGCGGCCATAGGTCAGCCAGGGGATGTCGAAATTTAATTCCGGCCATGCCAGTTGGGCCGCGATGACGACGCCCACCAGCATGCCTACCACGCCCCAGACTATGGTCGCGATGGCAAATTGCTTCACGACCTTGTAGTTATAATTAAGTGCAGTGTCCACACGTGCTCTCCCAAAATACGTCGATGATGGACAGAGAATAAATGCGTGGAGGCCAGGCGTCCTTGATATGCATCAAGTGAGCTGAATTTAGCCTTTAGTTTTTATGCAATCTAAGCCGATCTCGGGCATTCAGACCTTGGCCGGCATTGCTTTTTGCCGCCCCGACTTTCATCGGCGGCAACTGGATGACGGTCGCCCCGTGGCTGGCGTTGCGACGCAACACGCCGGGAGTATGCCGGCCTGTATAGTGGATACTGTTTTTGATATCGAACTTGAAGACAGACACGGCCTGGCCGAGTTTTATTGCCTGCTCATCCAGGTTGCCCGCTGCCGCGGCGGCTTGTTCCACCAGCGCGGCGTTTTGCTGGGTCATCTGGTCCAGCTCGGCGATAGCGCGGTTGACCTGACCTATCCCCACGCTTTGCTGCTTGCTGGCTTCGGTGATGTCGCCCATGATGTCGGTTACCCTTTGCACTGAGCCGACTATGTCCAGCATGGTCCGGTTGGCTTCTTCGACCAATTGGTTGCCCACCTCGACCTTTTCCACCGATTCGTCGATCAGGGTCTTGATCTGCTTGGCGGCTGCCGCCGATTTCTGCGCCAGCATGCGTACTTCGGTGGCGACTACGGCAAACCCCCGGCCCTGTTCGCCGGCGCGGGCTGCCTCGACTGCGGCATTCAGCGCCAGGATATTGGTCTGGAAGGCGATATCATTGATCAGGCTGATAATTTCCCCTATCTTGCCGGCCGAGGCATTGATGTCCCTCATCGTATTGCCCACCCTGGCGACGGCTTCGCCGCCTCTGGCAGCAATCTGTGAAGCGGCAATCGCTAACTGGTCCGCTCGCAGCGCATTATCTGCATTGTCTTTGACGCTAGAGGCAAATTGCTGCATGCTCGCCGCCGTCTGCTGCAGGCTGGCTGCCTGCGAGACGGTACGGTCGGCGAGATCCATATTGCCGGCGGCAATTTCGCCGGTGGACTGCGCCATCGACGCGACATTGCTGCGCACGTCGCCTATGCTGGCTTTCAGGTTCAGGTTTAATTGCTGTAGGGCCTTCTGCATCTGGCCCATGTCGCCATAGCCATGCGCTTCGAAGCTGGTGCTCAGGTCGCCGCCTACCAGCGCATGCAGAGCTTTGGTGGCCCTCCTGATTGGCGCCACTATGCTGTGGTACAGCACATACCAGAGCCAGAGTATGCTGGACAGGCCCAGCGCGCTCACCGCAATATTCCAGTAAGTGCGCCAGCCGGCGTCACCCAGCAGGCCGAAAGAATTCAGGCCGCCGGCGATGAACAGCAAGCTTAGTAAGGACATGCCGTAGTTGATGCGATGCCCGGTCGACAAATTCCTGATTCTGGCCAGCACTCCCGGCAAGCCGCGGCGGACCAGGGCTCCTTGCTTGATCTGCAGGCCCCCGGCATCGCCCGCGCGAATTTTCGCGTATAGCGCTTCCGCCCCCGCTACCTGCGCGCGGCCGGGTTTGCTGCGTACCGACATATAGCCCGCAGTCACGCCGTTTTCCATGACGGGCGCGACATTTGCCAGTACCCAGTAGTAGTCGCCGTTCTTGCAGCGGTTCTTGACCAGGCCGGTCCATGGCAGGCCCGCTTTCAGCGTATTCCACAAATCGTCGAAGGCTACTGCCGGCATGTCTGGATGACGCACAATGTTGTGCGGCTGGCCCAATAATTCTTCCTCGCTAAAGCCGCTGATTTGTACAAAGCTGGGATTGACGTAGCTGATGCGCCCTTTCAGATCGGTTGTTGAAACGATGCATTCGCCGTCTTTCAGCTCATGTTCCTGGTTATTGACTGGCAGATTGCTGCGCATGTCCTACTCCTGTTCTCTGGTCTTGATCGTGTTGGCGTGTCCGGACGCGGCCGCTGCAGCCGCTGCAGCCGCGGGTTCACGCTCTTGCGTGTCCATGCGGGCTGGCGCCTGGGGCACTGTAGCCGGGTCATCCGGCCGGTCGTTGTCTTGCAATATCCTGTATGCCGGTCCCAGCATGTCGTCGAACTGCCCGCTGTCCGACATGAGCAGGAAGATAGCGATTGCGACGAAGACGATCAGCACGCTGACAGGTATCAGCAGGTAGAGTGATTCCATGTCAGGCTCCCCGGCTTGCCTGGGTTTGCTGCGCTGCCAGCTGGGTGCGCTTGCCTGTCCAGCACGACACCGCTGCCGGTTGGGGAATCCTGCGCAGCCTGAGGGCATTGACGATGACCAGCATGGAGCTGAGCGCCATGCCGGCGCCCGACAGCAGGGGATCCAGATAGCCGCAGGCGGCGGCGGGTATGGCCAGCAGGTTATACAGGCTGGCCCAGGCCAGGTTTTGTCGTATCACTGACATGGTGTCTTGCGCCAGCGTGAAGGTCGCCAGCAAGGATCCCAGGTTTTCCGACATCAGTACCGCGTCTGCATTAACCTGCGCCAGCGCCGCGCCACTGCCCATCGCAAACGATACATCGGCCGCGCGCAGCACCGCAGCATCATTGATGCCGTCGCCGACCATCGCCAGCACCGCACCCTGTTGTTGCAGCGCTTGCACAAATTCCAGTTTTTGCTCAGGTAGGCGATTGCCGTAGGCTGCTGCTATCCCTACTTCCCGTGCAACGGTTTCGGTAATGACCTGGTCGTCGCCGCTAAGTAAGATGACTTCCTTGCCGGCTGCCTGTAATTGCCGGATGACTTGCGCGGCGTCGTCGCGCAGGCTGTCGCGCAGTTCAAAACACGCCAGCAAGGAAAATTCGCTGGCCAGGTAGACGGATGTGGCGTGCGGGACGGGATCAGTTTCCACCGGGCAGCCGAGCAAGGCTTCGATAAAGTCGCGGTTGCCGATGCGGTAAGTGACGCCATCCATTACCGCCTGCAAGCCCAGCCCAGCTTCAGAGCGGATATCGCGCGGCGCGACGCTGTGTTCAGCTGCGAAGGCATGTACGCCGGCCTGCTGCGCGGCCTGGTTCAGCGCGGCCGAGATAGGATGGACACTGGATGCCTCCATGCCGGCAGCGAGCCGCAGGCACTGCGCAACTGAGAGCGAGCCGAATACCCGGGTGGCCTGTACCGCCAGCTTGCCTCTGGTCAGGGTGCCGGTCTTGTCGAAAATGACATGCGTGGTGCGAGTCAGCGTTTCCAGCACATTCGCCTGCATCACCAGTACGCCTTGCCTTAGCAGCCGGTCGGCGGCGGAGGCCAGCGCCGTCGGTGTCGCCAGCGACAGCGCGCAAGGGCAGGACACGACCAGTACCGCAATCGCGATCGGCCAGGCGCGGGCGGGGTCGAAATACTGCCAGAGGAAAAATATCAGTATGGTGAACAGCAGCAGCGCAGCGACAAACCAGGCCGCGACCCGGTCAGCCCACAGTGCCAACTGCGGTTTGCCCAGGCCGGCGCGTTCGCTCAGCCTGATCAACGCAGACAGGCTGCTGTCGCCGGCCGAACTGGTGACGCGCACGACTACCGTTTGCAGCGCATTCACGGCGCCACCGGGAAGACTGTCGCCGGTTTTCTTGGCTACGGGCTGGCTTTCCCCGGTCAGTAAAGAGGCGTCGATGGCGGTGTCGCCGTCCATGATGATGCAATCTGCCGCGATGATTTCGCCAGCCCTTATCATCAGCACGTCCCCCACGCGCAACTGGCCGGCGCTGACCATTTCGCTACGGCGGTCCTGCGGGTAGTTGCCGAGCCGGGCGGCCGTTACCGGTAGGGCATGCTGCAGTTTTTCCAGGCGGCTGAAAGCCTGGCGTCGGGTCTGCAGTTCCAGGTAACGGCTGCATAGCAGCAGGAAGATGAACATCGTGATGGAGTCGTAGTACACCTCGCCCTGGTTGCGCCAGGTAGCGGCCAGGCTGGCGAAGAAAGCCGCCAGGATGCCCAGGGCTACGGGCACGTCCATTCCCAGGCTGTGATTCTTGAGATTGGACCAGGCGCCCTTGAAAAACGGCAATGCAGAATAGGCCACCGCCGGTAAGCTCAGGAACATGCTGGCCCAGCGCATCAGCTGTGCATGCTCCTGGTCGATTGCTCCCCGTGGCGCCAGGTAAGCCGGAAAGGCGTACATCATGACCTGCATCATTGCCAGGCCGGCGATAAACAGCTGGCGGAACAGGCGCTTGCCGTTACGGCGTACCATGTCCCCGTGCCTGAGTACATCAAACGGCTGGGCGGGATAGCCGATAGCGTGCAGCGCCTGCAGGATATGACTGGGCTGGCAAACTGCGCTGTCCCATTGCACCTCGAGTTTTTCACCAGCGACATTCAGATTGGCGCTCACTACGCCAGGCAGCGCGCCCAGGCGTTTTTCTATCAGCCAGACGCAGGCGGCGCAGCGTATGCCCTCTATCGAGAAAACTGCTACACAAGATGAACCAGCAGTGTCGGCGACGGCCAGGTCGTAGCCCAGCAGTTGCGCCGGAACCAGGGCTTTCCTGCCGCTTGCCGTCAGCGGAAGATTGCTGCGTTGGCTGTAATAGGCAGCACCACCGCTACTGACGATGGCCTCTGCCACGGCCTGGCAGCCCGGGCAGCACATGCTGCGCGGGCAGTTGTCGATATTCACTGCCCACCGTGCATCAGCGGGCAAGGGCAGGCCGCAATGGAAGCACAGCGACGTAGCGTCGAAGTCCGGTTCCGGCTTCATTGTAGCATTCCGTTAGTGCCGGCTACGGCAGTACTTGGGCTGATGCAGAAATGGTCCAGCCAGCTCGCCTGTGCTCCATAGGCGGCCCGGATCAGACCCAAGATGCCAAAGCCCAGTATCAGCGCGCCTGCCAGCGTACGCAGCAAGGGCCTTTGCAAGTGGCGCCTCAATTGCGCACCCATTAGGCCTATCAGCATCAAGGTCGGAAGCGTGCCGGCGCCGAAGGCCAGCATCACTAGTGCGCCCGACTGCGCCGAACCGGCCAGCATCGCCGTCAGCAAGCTGGAGTACACCATGCCGCAAGGCAGCCAACCCCACAGCGCACCCATCGCGAACGACTTGGGATGGCTATCCAGCGGCAGCAGACGCCGGGTCAGCGGGCTGACCCGGCGCCATACGATTTGGCCCAAGCTCTCCAGCCACGCCAGGCTACGCCGCGCTCCGGGCAAGTCCAGCATATACAGGCCGAGCACGACCAGCACCAGATTGGCCATCCAGTAAAAAACCAGTTGCAGCGAAGACAGGTGGGTCAGCGCCAATATCCCGCCGCCTATGCCACCGGCGACGGCGCCGGCCAGCATATAGCTGCCTATCCTGCCGCCGTTGTAAGCTAGCGCGCGCGTCATATAAGCTGACAGCGGCGCTTCATGCCGGCTAGCCGGTAGCGCGGCGTCGTTCGCTGCGGCTACCACCGCAACCGGGAAGGGCGGCCGGCCGGACGCGACCGAAAAGGCGCTGACGATGCCGCCGCACATACCTATGCAGTGCAGGCCGCCCACCAGCCCGGTCAGGAACACGGGGATCAGGTTGAGCGTGGCCATCGTCATATGGTGGCTGAGTAGCGGGCCGGCTCTGCCTGCCTGCCCAGGTAATGATCGAACACCATGCAGATATTGCGTATCAGCAGGCGGCCTTTATCGGTGACGCACAGGCAGTCGCCGTCAAAGCATACTAGGCCGTCTTCCTGAAACGGTTTCAGCCTGGCGAGCTCGTCCGCGAAGTAGTCATTGAAACTGATGGGGTAGGACAGTTCCAGAGCGCTACCTGACAGTTCGAAGTGGCACATCAGGCCCTGGATCACGGCGCGCCGTATCAGGTCGTCCATGCTCAGCCTGATGCCCCTTGCCATCGGCAGGTCGCCCTGCGCGATACGCTCGTAGTAGGCGTCCAGGGTCTTTTCATTCTGGCTATAGGTGGCGCCTACGGCACTGATGGCCGATACACCGCAGGCGATCATGTCGGCGTCTGCATGGGTGGAATAGCCCTGGAAATTGCGATGCAGGCGCCCTTGCCGCTGGGCCACGGCCAGGTCGTCGTCCGGCTTGGCGAAATGATCCATGCCTATGTACACATAACCGGCTTCGGTCAGACGTGTAATGCACAGGTAGAGCATGTCGAGCTTGTTGTCTGCGCTGGGCAGTTCCTGCTCGTGAATACGCCGCTGCGGCTTGAAAATATGCGGCAGGTGCGCATAGTTGTAGATGGCGATGCGATCCGGGGCGGCGGCAATCACCTTGCCCAGGGTCCGGTCCATGCTCATCAGGCTTTGTTTGGGCAGGCCGTAGATCAGGTCTATGCTGATGGAGCGAAAACGCGCTTTGCGCGCAGCGGCGATGATGGCCAGGGTTTCTTGCTCCGGCTGGATGCGGTTGACGGCTTTTTGCACCTCGGGGTCGAAATCCTGCACGCCCAGGCTGATGCGGTTGAAGCCCTGCGCACGCAGGGTTTGCACCCGCTGCGGCGTCACTGTGCGCGGATCCACCTCTATCGAGTATTCGCCGATGTCGTCCGGCGCCAGCCGGAACCAGCGCCGTATATGCGCCAGCAGGTCGTCCATCTGCTCGTCGCTCAGATAGGTAGGCGTGCCGCCACCGAAGTGCAATTGCTCGACCTGGTTGATGCCGCTGAACAGCTTGCCCTGCATCTCGATTTCGCGCTTCAGGTAACCGAGATAGACCGCAGCCTTGCTCCTGTCCCGGGTGACGATCTTGTTGCAGGCGCAGTAGTAGCAGACCGTATCGCAGAAGGGGATGTGGATATACAGTGATAATGGCTGGCGCATGCCCTGCACGCGTACGCTGGCGACTGCGTGCAGGTAATCCCAGGAACTGAACTCGGACGAAAACCGGTCCGCGGTTGGATAAGAGGTGTAGCGCGGCCCGCTCTGTTTCAGCTTGCGTATCAGCGAAGTATCGAATTCAATTGCCGGTGCTGCGCTTGCGGATAAGGTGGGCACTGCCATAAATAGCCTCCTGCGGACGATGATATGCGGGCATAAGATGGTTCACAGTGTAGGAAAATATGGCGGGGGCCATCTTGATATACATCAAACAGGCGGGACTTAGGCTTGCCGGGGGCGGGTTTTACTGGCGTCGCTGGAGGGGAAATGACAAAACGGCCAAGTCGGCAAGTCGACATGGCCTTTCTTGCGGAAGAGCATATTTCCCGGTCGCCGTTACCGCGGAGCCGGGCGCTTTAGCTAGTGCGACATCAGGACTGGCACCGTCATGGAATCCAGCACGGTGCGGGTCACACCGCCCAGCAGTATTTCCCGGAAGCGCGAGTGACCATAGCCGCCCATCACGACCAGGTCGGACGCAAAATCCGTGACCAGCGACAGCAGCGCATTGCCGGTATCGACGTCGACGCTCTGCGGCGATACATTGACCTTGACCTTGTGCCGGGCCAGGTAGAGTGCAATGTCGGCGCCGGGCTGTTCTCCATGCTTGCCGATATCCTTCTCCGCGTTAAATACCGCAATATTGGTGATCCTGGAGCGCCGCAGCAAGGGAATCGCCGCGCTGACCGCGCGTGCTGCCTGGATACCGGCGTCCCAGGCGATCAGAGCGCGCTCGCCCACGGTTTCAAAATGGCCTACATACGGGACGATCAAGACCGGCCTGCCGCAATTCAGCACCACGTATTCCGGAAAATCCGGCGTGACGCTAGGGCTGGGGTCTTCCAGGTCGGTCTGGCCTATCACCACCAGATCGGAATAGCGGGCTTGCATGCTGACGCCGCCGCCGGCCTCGTCGTCGACCAGGCGGGTTTCATAGGATTCCACTCCCAGGTTTTGCACGATACGCTCAAAGTCGTGCAGCGCGCTTTGCGCCTTTTCCCGCAAGAAATCCAGGTTGACCACCATGCCGGGATCGCCGAACATCGGTGCGCTATTGGCATACATCCAGCGCGAAACCCCGGTCATCGCCACCCCTATCAAGTGGGCATTTTCTGCATTGGCGATCCTGGCGGCGATGCGTATGCGCTCCGCGGCGTGCCTGGATTGATCGACATGCACCAGTATGGATTGATAACTCATGTTATACCCTCTTGTTGGACGGCAATAATTGGACAGCAATACATGGACTGTGGACGCAGATCGCCGACGCCGACCATCTGCAGCTGTTCAGCGTAAGCCTTGCAAGCGCCTACGTCCAGCCCAACTTGTGAGAGCATCAACTTAATTGGATAAAATTTGACGTACATCAAGATTTTCTTCGGCGTTGCCGGCGTCCAGGTCGGCCCGGCCTCATAAAGCTAGGCCCTACTTGATCGAGATCAAGTAGGGCCAGCCAGGTTTTTGCTACAGTGCAGCGATCGTGATCTCAACCTGGCGGATTCCTGCATGTTACACAGCGTATTTCCTCGATTTTCATTAAAAGGCAAGAGCCTGCTGCCCATCGTGCAAGGCGGCATGGGGGTTGGAGTCTCGGCGCACGCGCTGGCCGGCAGCGTGGCCAGACAAGGAGCGATGGGGACGATCTCCAGCGTGGACCTGCGCCGGCACCATGCCGACCTGATGCGACAAACCGGCCATACGCGCGACAAGGCGGCGATCGACAGTGCCAACCTGCTCGCGCTGGATAGGGAGATATCCCTCGCCAGGCTGGCGGCAGACGGCAACGGCGTAATCGCTGTCAATGTGATGCGCGCGGTATCCGAGTATGCCGCCTATGTGCGCCAGGCTTGTGCCAGCGGGGCGGATGCGATCGTCGTCGGCGCCGGCTTGCCGCTCGACTTGCCCGAATTGACCAGTGACTACAGCAAGGTCGCGTTGATACCAATATTATCGGATGCGCGCGGTATCGCGTTGGTACTCAAGAAATGGATGCGCAAGAAACGGCTGCCGGATGCGATCATCATAGAAAATCCGCACTATGCGGCCGGCCACCTGGGCGCGGCAAGACTGGAGGACGTGAATAATCCGCACTTCGGATACTCCATGGTGCTGGAACAGACCCTGGCCTTATTCAAGGAGCTGCAACTGGAGAGCGAAAACATCCCGCTGATCGTGGCCGGAGGCATCAATAGCCACACAAAAATGCGTGCAGTGATGCAGATGGGGGCCAGTGCGGTACAGCTAGGTACGCCGTTTGCAGTGACGCTGGAAGGAGACGCCCACCCGATGTTCAAGAAGACCCTGGTCGAAGCCCGGCCCGAGGACATCGTGACCTTTATGAGCGTTGCCGGCTTGCCGGCACGCGCGGTGCGCACGCCCTGGCTGGATAACTACCTGCTGAAGGAAAGCAAGCTGCAAGCCAAGGCCTGGATCAAGCAGTGTACGGTCGGTTTTGATTGCCTGCAGCAATGTGGCCTCAGGGATGGCGCCGCCAAATCCGGCCAGTTCTGCATTGATACGCGACTGGCCTTTGCCTTGAATGGGGATGTGAAACGAGGGCTGTTTTTTAGGGGGTCGGAGGCGCTGCCATTCGGTAATACGCTACGCTCCGTGCGGGAGCTGATGGACTTTATCCTGAACGGAAGATCGCCATCGGCCAGCGTTGCCGGCCCGGCCTGAAGGGTTATCAGGCCAGGCGGCAGGAAAAAAGGGAAGTCGTGCCCCGAAGAAAAATGTCGTTTATTCCCAGGGATCGTAGGTACCGAAACTCCAGAGGTGCCCCTCTACGTCATAGCAGCTGAAGCCGCGCCCGCCATAATCCTCATCCTTGATTTCCAGGGCTATTTTGGCACCGGCCTTTTTTGCACGCTGGTAGACCGCATCGGCATCCTTGACCACGGCGTACACGGTCTGGGTTTGGGCGCCGCCGATTTCATCTGGCTGCTTGACCAGCATGCCGTATTCACTATTGAGCTTGGTCGCCGAGCCCAGCATCATCATCCCATTCCCGAAAGACAATTGGGCATGGGCAATGCTGCCGTCCTCGCCCGGCACCACCAGGTGCTTGGTGAAGCCGAAATTGTCGCACAGCCATTCTATCGCTGCGGGCGCGTCGCGGTAGCGCAGGCAGGGGATGACGGTGGCCTTGGTATTTTTTGCGAATTCAGACATGTTTAATCCCTGGTTTCGGTTTCATACATCTTGTCGACCACCATCTTGTTGCGCTCGATGACGGTTTTGCGTTTGATCTTCATCGTAGCAGTCAGTTCGCCGCTGTCAACCGATAATTGATTATTTAATATCGTAAACTTGCGTATCGCTGCAGCCCGCGCGTGATGGACATTGGTTTCATCTATGCTGCGCTGGACTTCGGCCAGCACTTGCGGATGCTGGGCCAGGTTGCCGTCCTGTAGAGCATGCTCTTTGGCGAAAGCGCTCACGGCGTCGGTTTTTAGCGTTAACAATGCTGTCAGGAAATGTTTGCCGTCGCCGCAGACGATCGCGTGTTCTATCATGGGTGTGCTCATCAAGGCGGCTTCTATATTGGCCGGCGAAATGTTTTTACCGCCCGAGGTGATCAGCAAGTCCTTCTTGCGGCCGGTCACATACAGAAAGCCGTCGCTGTCGAAATGCCCGAGGTCGCCCGAGTGCAGCCAGCCGTCCTGCAGGGTTTCGGCGGTTTCTTCCGGCCTGCGCAGATAGCCCTGGAATACGTGCGGGCCGCGCACCAGGATTTCGCCATCGGCGGCGATTTTTACTTCGCTGCCGGCCAGCGGCTTGCCGACCGAGCCCAGCCGGGTATGGCCGGGAGCGCTGATGGACGTGGGGCCGCAATCTTCCGATTGCCCATACACTTCGCGTATCACCAGATCCAGCCCGGAAAAGAATTCCAGGTTTTCCAGCGCGATCGGGGCCGCCGCAGAAATCAGTATCCGTGCATGCTGAAAGCCCAGTGCCGCCTTGATTTTGGAGTAGACCAGCTTTTCCGCGGTTTGTTTTTGCCAGTTCAGGAAGGCGCCCGGTTTCTGGCCTGCCAGCTCCAGCGCATGCCAGCGCCGTCCAGTGTGCTGTGCCCACCTGGCCAGTATGGACTTGACCCCGGTCGCAGCCGCCAGCTTGGCGGCGATGGTGGCGTGCATTTTTTCCCACACGCGCGGCACGCCGAAGAAGATGGTGGGCTTGATCTCGCGCAGGTGCTCTCCCAGGCTCTCCATGCTATTGGCGAAGTACACCGGGTAGCCGAGATAGATGTGATTGTGGATGCTGCCCAGCTGTTCGGCGATGTGCGCCAGCGGCAGGTAGGAAATCATCCTGTCGTTTTGCGTGACGTCTACCGCGCCGCATAGGGCGGAGCTGGCCCAGCACAGGTTATTGTGGCTCAGCATCACCGCCTTGGACGGGCCGGTAGTGCCCGAGGTATAGATCAGGGTGCCGAGGTCTTGCGGCTGGATCGCGGCGATGCGTTGCGCCAGCTGTTCGGCATAGGCCGGCGTGCCCATGGCCAGGAACTGCTCCCAGCCGATTTGTCCGGGCTGGCTGGGGACGGTGCCGCGCATCAGCACCACATGCTGCAATTTCTCCAGCTGGTGCTTGCGTTCCGCCAGCTTGGCATATTGCGCGTCATTCTCGACCAGCATCACGCTGCAGCCGGAATGGTTGACGATGTATTCGATTTCTTCCGAGGCGCTGGTCCAGTAGATGCCGGCGGCGACCGCGCCGACCATCATCGCGGCGATATCCATGATCACCCATTCCGGTCGGTTAAAGCCCAGGATGCAGACGGCGTCGCCTTTCTGGACTCCCAGCGCGATCAGCGCGCGTGCCGCGGCCTGCACCTGCTCCGCATAGTCGCTCCAGCTGGTAGGCTGCCAGGCAGTCTGGTCGCGGATAAAATAGGCGGGCTTGCTGCCCAGGCGCCGGGCGCTCGCCAGGAAGCGGGCGGGTGGGGAAATGAAGTCTGGGGATGCAGCGTTTGAACTCACTATACTCTCCTATGCGAAGGTGCTAGTACAAGGGCTGAAACTACATTGATTTGGATGAGGCTAAGGCTGGATAGGAAAAGCGGGGGAGCGGATGGGGCGCAGCGCCCCATCACTATGCTTCAGGCCAGGCCCAGGATTGTTCTTGCTTCTGCCGGGCTGGCAATCTCACGTCCCGCACGCTTTGCGCATTGTGCAAGTTCCTGTATCAATTGTCCATTGCCATTTGCACGCTCGCCGCCGGGCAGGTAAAAAGTGTCTTCCAGGCCGCTGCGCAGCATGCCGCCGAGCTCGGCCGTGGCCTGGTGCACTGGCCAGATTTCGGCGCGCCCTATCAAGGTGGTCTGCCACAGGGCGCCCGGCGTGATCCAGCGCAGCAGCAGGGCCAGCAGATCGGCGTCCACCGGCATGCCGGAGGCGACCCCCATCACAAAATTGTATTCGGCATTCTTCACCATGCCGGCCTTCTGGTACATGCCTACGGCGCGCACGATGCCAACGTCGAAGCATTCGAATTCGGGGTGGGTATGCGTCTCTGCCATCACGTCCAGCATCGCCTGCACCTTGGATACCGGATTGTCGAACACCATGGGCGGCCAGGCCCACTGGCCGTCTTCCTTGATCTTTAGGTAGTTAAGGCTGCCTGCATTGCAGGCGGCGATCTCCGGCTTGACCCGGCGTATGCAGGCCACCGGCCCCGAGATATCCTTGCCGACAACGCCGGTCGTCAGGTTGATGATGACGCCGGGGCAGGCGGCGCGTATCGCATCGCATACCTCGGCCGCTACCTCCGGGTCCCAGCTGGGCAGGTGGCCCGTAGCTTCATCCTGCTGGCGCAGGTGTACGTGCATGATGGCCGCGCCGGCATTATAGGCGTCGCGCGCCTCCTGGGCCATTTGCGCCGGCGTGACCGGGACCGGATGTTGTTTGGGATTGGTCAGCACGCCGGTCAGGGCGCAAGTCAGTACTGCTTTTTGCATGTCGATCTCCTGTGTTCTCTTTTTGTATGCTGTCTTGTTGTGCAGCGGTGTAAAGCTCAGGGGCTCAGGGGCTGATGTCCAGCTCTATCAGCAAATCCCTGGCCTTGACCTGTTCGCCCGTCTTGGTGGTGATGGTCCTGATTGTTCCCGCCGCTTTGGCCGGCAGCCACATTTCCATCTTCATTGCTTCCACGCAGGCCAGCGGCTGGCCCGCGCTGACCTGGTCGCCCGGCTGCACGATGATTTGCGTGACGACGCCGGCCACCGGCGCACACACGCGGCTGGCGTCGTGGCCGGCATTGGCTGCGGGGAAGGGCGAGGCTTCGCTGAAGCTGAAGCTGGCGGCCTGGTACACCAGGTGCAGGATGTCTTCGGTGCGGGAGATTTTGCGCAGCGCCGGGATGTTCTTAAGTACGCCGTCCCAGCTATAACGCAGGCAGCCGGCCTGCAGCTGGTGTATCTGTAGCTGATGGCGGGCGCCGCCTATGTCTACTTGTATTTCGTCGTTGTCGAGTGGCGTCACGCGCAGCAATTGCCGGCGCTCGTCGCAATCGAGCTGGATGTCAAACGCGGCCACGCTGTCGGCGCGCGCACCCATGCCATGCTGTCCGGCGGCCAGGATGGCCGCCGCGACGCACCAGGCTTCATCCGGTGCCACCGGCCTGGTGAGCAGGGGCTCGCCTTGGGCGGACCACTGATCCAGCAGAGTCGTGGTCATCCTGGCCTGTTTGAAATCTGCGTGGTTGATCAGGTCGCGCAAGAAACGGCCGTTATTGCGCAGGCCCAGCAGCGGCGCATCTTCCAATGCCGCGGTGAGCCTCCGGATGGCGTCGGCGCGGTCGCTGCCGTGGGCGATCACCTTAGCCACCATGGCGTCGTAGAACGGCGAGATCACGCTGCCGGTGCGTATGCCGTCGTCTATCCGTACGCCGGCGTGCGCGGTCGCACGCTGCGGCTGCCACCAGGCGACCTCGCCGGTTTGCGGCGCAAAGTCGGCGTACGGGTCTTCCGCATACAGCCGGGCTTCTATCGCGTGGCCCTGATAGCGCACCTGATCTTGCGTCACCGGCAGCGGCAGACCGGCGGCGACCCGGATTTGCCACTCCACCAGGTCGTAGCCGGTGATCATCTCGGTCACCGGGTGCTCTACCTGCAGGCGGGTATTCATCTCCAGGAAGTAGTGCTGCATGTTGCTGTCCAGCATGAATTCCACAGTGCCGGCGCCGCGGTAGCCGACGGCTAGCGCCGCCGCCACCGCGTCCTTGCCCATCCGCTCGCGCATGGCCGCGGTGACGATCGGGGATGGAGCTTCCTCTATCACTTTTTGCCGCCTGCGCTGCGCGGTGCAGTCGCGTTCGCCCAGGTAGACTGCGTTGCCATGTGCATCGGCAAATACCTGGATTTCTATATGGCGGCCGTCGCTGATCATTTTTTCCAGCATCAGGGTGCCGTCGCCGAAAGCAGTTTGCGCTTCGCGCCTGGCGCCGGCGATCGCCGCTGCCAGTTCATCCGCGCGCTGTATCACGCGTATGCCGCGCCCGCCGCCGCCAGCCACCGCCTTGACCAGCAAGGGGAAGCCCAATTGCTTGGCCTCGGCGACCAGGCGCGCTTCGTCCTGCTCCTGCCCCAGGTAGCCGGGCGAAACCGGCACGCCGGCGGCCATCATGCGCGCCTTGGCGACGGCCTTGTTGCCCATCAATGTGATCGCCTCGGCAGGCGGGCCGATAAACACCAGGCCGTGCTCCTGGCAAGCTTGCGCAAACGCGGCGTTCTCGGACAGGAAGCCGTAGCCGGGATGGATCGCCCCGGCTCCGGTTTTTTGCGCCGCAGCGATCAGTTTGTCTATCCGCAAATAGGAGGCAGCGGCGGCCGACGGGCCTATCGCAACGGCTTCATCGGCCAAGGTGACGTGCGGCGCATCGGCATCGGCGTCGCTGAATACGGCGACGGTGCGATAGCCTAGTGAGCGCGCCGTGCGTATGACGCGGCAGGCGATTTCACCGCGATTGGCGATCAGGATTTTTTCAAACATGCGTACTCCGCGATGACACTTCAGGAAGGGGATTCGACCATGAGGGTTTGCGTTTTTGCAGGAAGGCGGCGCCGCCCTCTATGCCTTCCGCGCTTTGTGCTGCGCGCGAAAATACGGCCGCGGCATCGGCGATCAGGTCTTGCGGCGACTGCAGCCGGGCGCGGGCGATCAAGTCCTTGCTGGCGGCGATCGCCTGCGGGGCGCACAGCATGATCTTGCTGATGGTTGCCTGCAGCGCCGCTTCCAGCGCTTTTGCATCTTCTGCCAGTTCATGGATCAGCCTCAGGTTCAGGGCTTCCTGCGCGCTGATCTGGCCGCCGGTCACCGCCAGCCGTTTGGCTTCCGAATAGCCCAGGCGCTCCACCAGGAAGGGCGCAATCTGTGCCGGCACCAGGCCGAGCGAAGTCTCCGGCAAGCGGAAGCTGGTGCTGCTGCTGGCCAGCGCGACATCGGCGACGCAGGCCAGGCCGAAACCGCCACCCATCACGGTGCCCTCCAGCGCCGCCACGACCGCTAGCGGGGTGCGGGCGTAGGCCAGGCAGAGTTCGCCGAAGCGGGCGTTGACCTCGGCAATGGCATCCACGCCTTCCCCCTTGGGCAGCAGGCGCGCCGCCGCCATGTCCTTGATGTCGCCGCCGGAACAGAAGTGCCCGTTGGCGCCGCGCAGCACCACGATGCGGACGGCGGGGTCTTGTTCCGCCTGTTGCAGCGACAGCAGTAATTCGTTCACCATCGTGATCGACATCGCATTGCGCGATTCCGGCCGGTTCAAGCTCAGTTGCAGTACGCCGCCGGCATAGCGGCGGCTCACGGTGGACAGGTCGTCGTAGGCCATGCTCATCATTGGTTTTCCACGAACTTCTTGACGGTGTCGGCTAGCCGGCCATGCTCGCTGCTGAATTTCATTGCGCTGTCTCCAGTATTATTATGGTGCGTGGAATTGGCGGTAACCTGCCTTATATCTTGCTGTCTTGCGGCCGGGACATCAAAACCTGGCGACCCCGAACGTCGTCGGGCGCGGCTGCCTTTGCTCGGATTCTTGCGCTACCGCCAGGCATAGGCCCAGCACATGCCGGGTGTCGCGCGGATCGATGATGCCGTCATCCCAGAGGCGCGCGCTGCCGAACAATACCGACGACTCCTGGTCCAGCCGTAGCCGCAGGCTGTCGGACATGGCTTGCAAAGCCTCGTCATTGGCGGCGATGCCGGCCCGTTCCATCTTGCTGCGGCTGACGATATCCATCACCTTGGCGGCCTGCGCCCCGCCCATCACCGCGGTACGGGCGGTGGGCCAGGAAAAGATGAAGCGTGGATCGAAGCCGCGCCCGCACATGCCGTAATTGCCGGCGCCGAAAGAACCGCCTATGACGATAGTGAACTTGGGTACCCTGGCATTGGCGACCGCCTGTATCATCTTGGCGCCATGCTTGATCGCGCCATGCCGTTCGGCCTCAGAACCGACCATATAGCCGGTGGTGTTTTGCAGGAAGATCAGCGGCGTGCCGGTCTGGTCGCACAGCTGTATGAACTGCGCAGCCTTGGTCGAGCCGTTCGGTTGTATCGGGCCGTTATTGCCGATGATGCCGACGTGATGCCCCAGCAGGCGGGCATGGCCGCAGACGGTGTCTGCGGCATAGCTCTGCTTGAATTCCAGGAAGTCGGAACCGTCCGCCAGGCGGGCGATCACTTCGCGCACGTCATAGGGTTCGCGCTCGTCGTCGGGCACGATGCCCATCAGCTCTTCGGCTGGATACAGCGGCGCTTCGCCATGGGCGCTCGCAGCAGCAGCAGCGGGGACGGTATCCCAGCGCAGCTTGTCCATCACTTCCCTGGCGGTGGCGATCGCATGCGCATCGTTTTCGCACAGGTATTCGCCCAGGCCGGTGACTTCGGCATGGGTCTGGGCGCCGCCCAGCGACTCTTCGTCGGTATCTTCGCCTATCGCTGCCTTGACCAGCGGCGGGCCGGCCAGGAAGATGCTGGAGCGGCCGCGCACCAGGATCACATAGTCGGACAGGCCGGGCAGGTAGGCGCCGCCGGCGGTGGAAGAGCCGTGCACTACCGCGATTTGCGGTATGCCGGCGGCGGACAGCCTGGCCTGGTTGGCAAAGCTGCGCCCGCCTTCGATAAAAATTTCGCTCTGGTACATCAGGTTGGCGCCGCCGCTTTCCACCAGGTAGATCAGCGGCAGTCGGTTGTCGCGTGAAATTTCTTGCGCGCGCAGGCTCTTTTTCAGGCCCATCGGCGACACGGTGCCACCCTTGATCGCGCTGTCGCTGGCCAGGATCACACAGCGCTTGCCGGCAACCGTGCCTATGCCTATCACCGAGCCGCCGCCCAGCACCGCTTTCTTGCCGTCGTCGTCATGCATATTCAGGCCTGCCAGGCGGCTGAATTCGAGGAAGGGGGAGCCGCGGTCCAGCAGTCGCGCCACCCGCTCGCGCGGCAGCAATTGCCCGCGCTCTTCAAACTTGGCGCGTTTGGAGGAGGACTCATCCAGCACCTTTTGCTCCAGGTCTTGCACGATCGCCAGCTTGGCCTGCATGCTGGCCTCGTTGCGGGCAAATGCTTCGGATTTGGTGTTCAGACTGGATTCAAGCGCTGGCATGGCTGGCCTCCTGTGGCGGATTCTTGGCAGCGGTGCAGCCGGCTACTCGCGTGGGCGGGCGGAATGCGGTAGTGATGCGTTTGTTCATTCAAGGCTCCGATGCGTCTTAGGGTCGGGGTGAACTACTATAACAAATGTCTTAATTGAAACTGCTATTGCCTTGCTGTTTCCCGATTCTAAGACTGCCTTCCGTTAACGTCAACAGATTAATCTATAGGTTAGTATTGTTCCACTAAAGGATGGCATGCTACATTTCGGCTGTAGCAATTTAATTATGGATAGGAGATACCGGATGGACTTAGCAGCATGTACGGAAGCAATTCGCGCCAAAGTGGGCGACGATAGCGGTTTGAACGCCACCTTGAAATTCGATTGCGGCAGCGATGGCGTGGTTTTTGTCGATGCCTTGTCTAGCCCGAATACCGTCAGCAATGAAAACCTGGAAGCCGTCTGCACGGTCGCCATCTCGGTGGAAAACCTGAGCGCCTTGCTGGCCGGTGAATTGAATCCTGTGAATGGTTTCATGATGGGCAAGTTCAAGGTATCCGGCGACATGAGCGTGGCGATGCGCTTGCAAAAAGTGGTGTGAAAAATGGTGTAGTAGCGTAAGTGCAGTGAATTAACTGGATACCGTCATGGCGAGCCGCAAACAAATCGAGGTGCAAGCTTCTTACGTGGATAGCGTGGGCGGGCCTGCCGCGGCGGTGTCTTCTGCACCGGATGCGCAAGCCTTCGTCGATTCGCACCGGAGCGAGGACACCTCGCAATTATTCGGCATCAATGACCTATGCGAGGAATTCGGCATTTCCCAGCGCGCGCTGCGCTTTTATGAAGACAAGCAATTGCTGACACCGCGGCGTATCAATAATACCCGCGTGTATACGCGCCGTGACCGCGCCCGGCTAGCCCTGATCCTGCGCGCCAAGGCGATAGGCTCGCCCTTGTCGGAGATCAAGCACTACCTCGACCTGTACGGCGCGCATGGCGAAGGGCGCAGCAAGCAACTGAGCTATGTGATAGACCGCACCGACCAGACCATACGCGAACTGGAGCAAAAGCGGGCGCAGATTGATGAAACCCTGGCCGAATTGCGCCTGATCAATATCAGCAGCCGCAGGCAGATGGACGAGCGCAAAAAGGCCGGGGACAAGGCTGACTAGCCTGGCCCTGCCTGACGCAGGCATCGAATAAAAAACGTCTGAATATGCCGTGCTATTCAGACGTTTTTTATCGCGTATTCTGTGAGCTTAGCCCAGCGACACTCCGCCTATGGCCAGCGCCGAGGTACCGTCGGGATACAAGGCGTCGTAGCAGCGGGTGCATTGTGCGCAAAACAGGTGGGAGCGTTTGACATGCCTGAAACGTAAAATAAGTTGCAGTGCATTGCCGGGGCAGTGCGGGCAGGTTTCCCGCATTTGTCCGGCAGGTGTGACGTCCTCGGACAAATATCCTTCTTCCCGTTCTATGCCGCTCACCACATCTCGTGGGTCCAGCTCTATCAGCGTAAAGAACGGCGCTCTCTTTTCCCTTCTTTCTGTGTAGTCTTGTTCGTTGGAATGACGTTTCAATAGTTCGGCAGCGATCATCTTGGTGCTCCTATGTGACAACAAATCACTCCGGCATTGAGAACCGGACTTTCAATCTAGTAAAAATAATGGCAGAAAACAAGGTATTCTTTACCGAAACTACTCGGTGCCGGGACTAGTTTTTAAAAAGGAAAGAGAGGGAAGGGAGGTAAGAATTGCACAAGAAAACGGGGCGTAAAAAAGCGGCAAGGTGGACTCCACCTTGCCGCTTTATTAATGGACTTCAGTCCAGGACCAGGATCAGAAACGATGCTGGATGCCGGCAGTGATGCCGGTCTGGCTGTTGCCGAAGCCGATGTCGTCACGCGACAGGCTGACGGTATTGTTGCCCTTGGCTTTGGCGTAGGCGCCGACCAGATACAGGTCGGTACGTTTCGACATGGCATATTTACCGCCGAGTACATACATCACAGGATCTGCATCCAGTGCTGCTGTAGTGTTCTTGATATCCTGGTAATACACTACGCCGGTCAAAGTGAAAGCTTCCGAAGTTTTGTAATTGACGCCGCCCCAGACAGTATCGCTTTTTTGTTCCGCTACACCGCTGGCAAAGGTCTTCTTGAACCTGCGATAACCGGCGTTCAGTTTGGCATCGGCCAACTGGTAGCCGATGGCCAAATGGGTCGCGGTGGTCTTGTCATAGGCGCCGGCGGCATTGCCGGTGCCGTTGACCTGGCTGTATACCGCTGCCAGGCGCAAGGCGCCGGTGGTGTAGGCCGCAGCCAGTGCATATTTGGCGCTGTCGGAAGTGCTGCCGGCGACTTCGCCGAAGCCATAGGTTGCGCCCAGCTTGACGCCGTTGAACTCGCCCTGGTACTTGACCATATTGGAGACGCCAGTCAGCAAGCCGTCTTTGCGGTTGCCTGCGGCGCCGGCGGAGGTAGCCCAGGAGTACTGCGGCGCATAGCCCATAGGGTCAAACGGCAGGATGAAGTCATACACGGTGCTGTAGGAGCGACCGGCGATCACGCGGCCGAAGTTGCCTTCCAGGCCGACATTTGCCTGGCGGCCGAACATGTCGCCGTCCGACGCGCCGCTATCGAGCTTGATGCCGCCTTCCAGCTGGAAGATGGCTTTCAGGCCGTCACCCAGGTCTTCCGTGCCGCGAAAGCCGAGGCGCGAAGTATTCGCACCGCCGGAATTCAGGCGTGCCAGCGAGTGTTTTGCCGCATCGGCATTGTTGACGTATTCAACGTTGGCATCAATCAGGCCATATACCTGGACATTGGATTGAGCCTGGGCCAGCGTGTAGGCAGGGGCCAGGATGGCGAGTGCCAGCAATTTTTTATTCATTGGTAGTCTCCGTTATGAATTATTGAGGTGAAACAGGGGATAGCGATTTGATACCTGCCCAGCTTATGTAGCCAAGCTTTCAAATTGCTTTCGGGACGCTTAATGGGTGCTTAATGGGTGCTTAATGGGCACTTATTGAGGCGGGGAGGCGGAGAATGAGGGCGGTTTGCGGCTAAAAAACCACAAATAGCGATGTGTCAGGCGCCGGGCGTGCAGCCGGCGGGGGGGGATGCAGCGGGCCGCGCCAGGTTGGGGCGTGGTTTTCAGGGGCCAGTCAATACTGGGCCAGCTCGATATCGGCCCCGCGCCAGGCGTGCAAGAACTGGCGTCTGACGGTGCCGGCTGGCCCGGACTTGCCCTGCGCGCTCAAGGCGGCCTGCAAGCCGCGCAGCGAACGGCCGCTGGCAATATTGTGCTTGAGGTCGGCCCGGAAGGCGGCCTCGGCGGCGCTGGCGTCGCCCGACTGCAACAGCGCATTGCCCAGCATCCAGTAGGAGGACAGATACCAGTTGGGCGGCTCGTCGTAGGCTAGTTTTTCTTCGGCGGCGGCGGCTTGCCGGAAGGCCTGGATGGCAGCGGGCAAGCGCTTGGCCAGCAAGGCCAGGCGGCCATCCAGATAGGGGCCAGCCACGTCCAGCACGGCCAGAGTGCGGTTATTGCCATATTCGGCGGCGGCGCCGGTGGCGGCCACGGCGGCCAAGAATTTGCCGCGTTCGATTTGCGCCTCGCCGCTGCGGCCCTTGCCGGCCAGGGCGATGGCGCGGGAAAAGTGCAGCAGGGTCGTGCTGAGCGGTGCTTCGAAAGGCGGTTCCGGCAAGGCCAGCACCTCGTCCCAGCGGTCAAACAGCGTGTAAATCAGGGCCGGCGTCGTGTAGTAGCTATCCAGGTAGGGGGCGTCCTTTAACTTCGGGCTGACCAGGGTTGCCAGCTTGCTGGCCGCCGCAATCGACTTGGCGGCATTGCCCGCATAGGCATAGCTGACCGCGAGAAAATGCAGGTTATGGCCGTAGTAGCCGAGCAGGTAGGCCGACTGGCCGCCGGCGGCGATCAGCCGTTCATCGGCGCGCGCCGCGGCAATATTGGAGCGGGCCGCCGCCAGGTAATCGCCGGTGCGGATGTAGATGTGGGCCGGCATATGGACCAGGTGGCCGGCAGAGGGAGCCAGGGTTTCCAGCCGCCTGGCCGCCGCCAGGGCTTTCTCGGGATGGGGCGACATCTCTATCGCATGCACATAATAGTGGTTGGCGCCTATGTGCTTGGGCTGCTGTTTCAGCACTTGCTCCAGCACGGCGATGATTTCCAGCGAGCCTTCCTCGGGGCTGCCATCCGCCTTCCACAGCTTCCACGGATGCAGGTCCATCAGGCTCTCGGCATACAGTACTGCGGCGTCGGCATCCTCCGGGTAACGCTTGGCCAGTTCGGCCATTGCCTCTGTATAAGCCAGGTCCAGGGCGTTGCGGTCGGCCCCAGGGTCGGCCGAATAGCGCTTGGCCAGCGCGTCGATATAGGCGCGCTCGCGCGGGCTGGCGTCATCTTTCAGCGCGATAGCCTGTTGCAGCGAGCCGTAGGCCAGCTTGTGCGCGCTGTCCGACATCGGCGAATTGATATTCGGGCCCAGCGCATAGGCCATGCCCCAGGCCGCCATTGCCAGTTTGGGGTCGAGTTCTATGGCGCGCACGAAGGACGCCAGCGCGGCTTCATGGTTAAACGCATAGACCAGCTTCAGGCCCTGGTCGAAATAGGCTTGCGCCAGTTTATTGCGGGTCGATACAGGATGATGCAGGGAGCCCAGACCCTTATCCAGCTGCTCGCCCGGGGTAGAGGCTTCTTTGGGAATTTCATGCGCGATCGAATGGCCCTGGGAAAACATGGCAGCCACTGCGATGCTCAGGCTAGGTAGGATTTTCATGCGGTCTCCTGTAGCGGGTATGGAAAACCGCGGCAGTGGCGGCGATCCGGCTCCCGGTATGCGCTGCCGATTTTGAGCGTGTTTTGCTATTGCGTCAATCAAGCTGGCGGAGCCAGTGGCGCCATGCTTGCCAGCAGGCGGTGAGCATGGGGCGGGCCCCGCAAGCCTGTTATGGGGATTGATAAGGGTTTTATGCAGGCGAGGCTAAATTCCGGGGTGTTCCTCGGGAGAAATGCCGTATGAAAATGACAAGCTGTTAAAGTGTGTTACCGGACTTGCCGTTCCCGGCCATGAATGATGTAATAGCGGGCTTTGTGCTTGATCGGGCATTCCGCCCTTTGGCCTGGCATGCACGCATTTTAGGGTTACGACATTCTCTTATGGGCTCATTTCCTGGCTCACCATTGCGCCCCTCTTTCCGCTCACTGAAGCGCTTATTCCTGTACAGGGGCTTACTCCTTGTCTGTGCCTGCCTGTGCTTTGGCGTCGCCTCGGCGGAGGACAGCCTGGTGGTCTACCTTGAGGACAGGGCGCCGTTCTCTAGCCTGGATGCCGACGGCAAGGTGGCTGGCCTGGTCGCGACGCCGGCCGAAAATGCATTCAGGCTGGCCGGCATAGCGCATGACTGGATGAACGTGCCATACAAGAGGCAGCTCATGCAATTGCAGGCGAATATCGAGCCGGCTTGCGGCATAGGTTTTTTCAAGACGCAGGAGCGCGAACGGGTCGCCAAGTTTACCAACGCCATCTACCGCGACGGCCCGACGGTGATCCTGGCCAACCAGGGTTTTCGACCCCGGGAAAAGAGCAAGTTGGCGGAAGCCATGGCGATCCGGGATATCCGTATGCTGCGCAAGGATGCGTCCACCTACGGCCCCTTTATTGATGAAACCGTGGCCAGGGTAAAACCTGAAATCATTTCCACCACGGCAGAACTGAAAAATATGGCGTTGATGATCGCCGCCGGCCGCGCCGACTTCATGATGATCACACGGGAAGAAGCGCAGCAGCTGATAGACAGCACCGGCGAGGCCGGCAAGCAACTGCATATCGTCCAGCTCTCCGATATGCCGCTGGGACAGGCGCGATACATCATGTGCAGCAGCCAGGTGCCCGATCAGGTCATCGAGAGATTGAACAAGGCCATCGAGCGCCGCAACTAGCGCCGCCCGGCATGAAGTTAGCTGACTATGAGTGAAGCCACAAAAAACTTCCAGGTCGTGATACGGCCCCAGGGCTGGGCTTTCAGCGCAGCAGCGGGGCAGACCCTGCTGGACGCCGCGCGCACGGCGGGCATCATCATGCCCAGCTCATGCAGGAATGGCACTTGCCGCAGCTGCATGTGTTTTTTGCTAAAAGGCGACGTGCAGTACCAGATAGAATGGCCGGGCCTGAGCCGCGAGGAAAAAGCCGAGGGCTATATCCTGCCCTGTGTCGCCAGCGCCGAGTCGGACCTGGAGCTGGATGTTTCCAGGGCGACCAGGGCTTAGCCACGCCAGCCTGAGTATGCAAAAATGCTCCCTCGCCAGGCGCTGCGAGGGGAGTTTTTTATTCCCTTATTCCCTTATTCCCTTATTCCCTTATTCCCTTATTCCCTTATTCCCAGCGTAGTCAGCATAAACGCATAGTCCAGCGCATTCTCTTTCAGCGCATCATAGCGCCCCGATGCGCCGCCGTGGCCGGCGCCCATGTTGGTCACCAGCAGCAAGGGGTTCTTGTCGGTCTTCAGGCTGCGCAATTTGGCGACATACTTGGCCGGCTCCCAGTACATCACCTGGCTGTCATTCAGCGAAGTCTTGACCAGGATGGCTGGATAAGCCTTGGCTGCCAGGTTGTCGTACGGCGAGTAGGATTTTATGTAGTCGTAGTAGGGTTGTTCATTCGGGTTGCCCCATTCCTCGTATTCGCCGACCGTCAGCGGCAGGCTGGCATCCAGCATGGTGTTGACCACATCGACAAAGGGCACGCGCGAAATCACCAGCTTGAACAGGTCGGGGCGCATGTTGGTGACGGCGCCCATCAGCAAGCCACCGGCGCTGCCGCCCTCGATCACCAGCCTGTCGCTGGCAGTGAATTTTTCCTTGACCAGGAATTCCGATGCGGCGATAAAGTCGGTGAAGGTGTTTTTCTTTTTCAGCATCTTGCCGTCGTCGTACCAGGCCTTGCCCATGTCGCCGCCGCCGCGGATATGCGCCACCGCGAAGATCACGCCCCGGTCCAGCAGGGACAGGCGGTTGCTGGAAAAACTGATCGGGTAGGGGAAGCCGTAGGAACCGTAGGCGTTCAAATCCAGCGCAGCGCTGCCGTCCAGTTTCACGCCTTTCTTGTATACGATGGAGACCGGTATCAGGGTGCCGTCGGCCGCCTTGGCAAAACGGCGCTCGGACGTGTAATTGTCGGGATTGAAATCGCCCAGCACGGCACGGCGCTTGACCAGCTTGCCGGCATGGCTGCCCATATCATATTCATACACGGAAAACGGCGTGGTAAACGACTGGTAGCTATAATTGAAGGACTTGGTATCCCACTCAAAGTTGGCGCTGCCGGTCAACGCGTACACCGCCTCGGGGAAGGCTATCCTGTGCTGCTTGCCGCTGGAGAGTTCGGTAATCGCCAGTTGCTGCAGGCCCTGGTCGCGTTCATGCACGATCAGGTAATTCTTGAACAGATCGATATTTTCCAGCATCACGCCGGGCCGGTGCGCGACGACTTCATGCCAGCTCCGCTTGTCTATCCTGGCTATTTTCTCTATCGGCGTCCTGACCACGCGGAAATTGCGGCCGGTGTCGTTGATGCGGATATAAAAATAGCCGCCCTGGTAATCCACCGCATATTCCTGGTCTTTCTTGCGCGGCAAAACGATTTGCCATGCAGCGGCGGCATGCTCGGCATGCAAGTAGCGCACTTCCGACGTGGTGGAGCTGTTGATGCTGAGAAACAGGTATTCCTTGCTGCGATCCAGTCCCACATCCATTCGGAACAACTCATCCTTTTCTTCGTAGATCAGCTTGTCCTTGGCCTGCCCTTGGTCGTGGCCCAGGGTATACAGGTGCAACTGGTTGGATCGCTTGGTGGTTGCGTCTTCGGTCACGTAGAACAAGCCCTTGCTATCCTTGGTCCAGGCTACCGAAGTGACGCGCTCGCGATTTTCCATCACCAGTTTGCCGGTGCGCAGGTCCTTGATCTGCAAGACGTATTGGCGAAAACCGGTGCCATCGCTGGAGTAGGCCAGGTAGTTGCCGTCCGGGCTGATATTGTTGGCGGCGACCGACATGAATTTTTTTCCTTCCGCCAGCTGGTTCACATCCAGCGTGATTTCTTCGCTAGAGGATGCATAGCTGCCGTCGGCCTGGATTTTCTTGCGGCAAAAGATGTTGTACTGCTTGCCGGTCTCGGTGCGCGAGTAGTAATAGTAGTTGCCGTTGCGATAGGGGGCGGTGATGTCGGTTTGCTGGACACGCCCCAGCATCTCCTGGTATAGCTTGTCCTGCAGCGGTTTGCTGGGCTCCAGCGCCTTGGCCGAGTAGGCATTTTCTGCCTCCAGGTAGCTGATTACTTCAGGATTGGATTTTTCGCGCAGCCAGAAATAGTCATCCACGCGGCGGTCGCCTAGCGTGGTGTCCACTTTCGGTTTTTTTGCTGCGACAGGTGCAATAGAAGTGATAGGCATGGCGGATGAGGCGGCATCGGCCGCGTAACTATGGGGAGTGAGCAGCAGGGCCGACAATACCATGCCGCCTAGCAGCAAGGGGAAGCCCGGGATGGTGCTGGAGTGTAAATTTTTTGGATGCATAGTATTTATTTCATATGAAATGGGTTGATCTTGCGGGCCCCGCTGGTAGGTAGCGTGCAGGCGACGTCGTTCAGGCTTAGCGACGGCCCAAGGTTTTTTGCATACTTAGGCTACGCGCCATCTTCGCTTCAAAATCTGCAAAGCGCTGCTCCAGCAATTTCCGCTGTTCCTGTTTGTCGCTATCGCTCATGAAGGAATAAAGTATGCTGTTGTATACCGTCGTTTTCAACTCCGCATAGCTGGGCTTGTAACGGCTGGTGAACAGCAGGTATTCGTTGCTCATGCTGGAGCGCGATACGCCGGCATCATCGGTGGAAATCACAAAGGGCACGCCGTGCGCCCGGTAGGCCTGCAAGGGGTGCGCCTCATTCTTGACGCCGAGTATGAAGGCATTGCTGCTCAAATTCACTTCGACTGCTACCTTGCGCTGCCGCATTTTATCCATCAGTGCATAGGCATCGTTTTCGTAGACTATGTCTATGCCGTGCCCTATGCGGCTGGCGCCGGCGACTTCAACAGCCTCGCGGATGTGGGATTGCAGACCTTCCGGCGGCACCATGCCCAGCACCAGTTCTCCCGCATGCAGCGCCAGCCTGACGTCCGGGAAGTGCTGTTTCAGGAAGCGGAACATCTTCATATGCAGCGTGTAGTCGCGCATCGCTACGATGCCGTTTTCAGGACCGACGATGTTTACCCCTACGATCAGCTGGCTGGACCTGGCGGCGACGAAGGAGGAGTACATGCTGGCAAATACCCTGGACGGCGCATTGCCGCGAGGCACAAAGGCCTGGAAGCGCAGCTTGAAATCGGCGTCGTCCAGTCCGGCCGCGGCGGCCTCCAGCATCTGGACAAAATTGCTGATCGTAGCGGCGGCGCCGGCATCCTTGGCGAGCGCGGTAAAGTATGCGCTCAGCGCCTGCTCCAGCTGGGCGTCGCCGGATGCCGAATTCAGCGCGTCCAGGCTGGCATCCAAATTGGCGATGGCCACGTTGGGTCCGCTCTTCAGCATGGTTTCCAGATATTGCACGTTCTCGTCCCGGGCGCGGTGTTTCAGCCATTGCAGGCCTGCACGGAATTCATCGTCGGATACCGGACCGAAATAGCCGAAGGTATCGAAGAACTGCTGGTCCGGCGCCGGCTGCTCGTGGGAATGGTTATCGTAGTCCTTGTCGGACCAGCGCTGCAGCAGCTCGCGATAGAAGCCGTTATCGAGCCGCGCGGCATCGGCGCCGATGCAGATGGCCCTGGCGGCGTCCGGCAAGGCCGATGGCTTGGTTTCTATCCGGTATTTCCGGGTTTTCAACTGCGCGTCGTCTGTCCGGTAGATGCAATAATTGTGCTGCGCCACCCAGTCCAGGTAAATCTCCGCATAGATCGCGCCCGAATAGTGGTGGTGCAGGTCGCCGCCCTTGGGCAGGGCAGTCACGAACAGGGTCAGCTCCGCCAGCCTGGGCGTCGCGCCGGCGACCAGTTGCGCATAGTAGCGGCTGGTTGCAGCGGCGTTCTTTTCTGCTCCGGGCTCGGCCGGCGATCTGGCGGCGGCAGCGCTGACGCCAAGTGTCAGGCAGCACAGCAATAGCGCGATTGGTTTTGTTTTCATGATGTGCCTTTGCAAGAGCTTAGTGCGGGTTTCGAGATAAGCCAGCCCGGCCAGTCAGGCCGGACGTATGCGAGCCGGTCTATTTGCATTTTCCCTTGGCGATCGCTTCGACGTAAAACGGGATGACCAGTAAACCGCTTAATGCTACCTGCCCCAGTTTGGGTGGATTATGTTTCAGCGGGTCCTGCCCCAGGGCAAAGCAATCGGGCACCGCCGCTTCCGCCATCGCCGCATCAAATTTTTGCATTTTGCCCAGCGGCGGCAACTCCAGCGTCTTGCCGGCGGCGTCGGCCATCTTGTGCAGATCGCTCCTGCCGTCCCGGTAAGCCCTGGCAATTGCCTTACCATCCAGCTTCAGGTGGCTGCCGCTGCCGGGTCTGTCTATGTCGGGCGGTAGTTCTAGCGCGGCTTCGGCTGCAGGGGCGACATGCGCCGGAGCCTCGGCAATCGTCGTAACGGGGCCGGCATGGCCCGCAGTGGCCGCCGTCTTATTGGCGGCGTGGGCGTGACTGGCTGTATGGGCTTTATCGGGGATGCGATCGGGGACGCCATCGGGCATGTTGGCCGCAGGTGGCACATTGAAGATGGCCAGGTAATTCACGCTGCCGATGCGTTCCAGCAGGCTGTGCTGTTGCCAGCGTCCCGGTTCGCCATTCAGTTGCCGGCCTAACCAGGCGGTCAATGCCAGCGCGACTATGGCTGCGAGCAGGCGCTGCTTGCGATTGTCGGGGCGCCAGCCATCATGGGTGAGCAGATGCATGCGATGCATTTTAAAAAAAATCGTAGTTTGTCATTCTTGTCTATATGAAAATTAAAAACAACAACTTTTTGTGGCATCCGTATCAGTCTGCCGCGTTGCACATGGCCGACTCTTGCTGGCCGCGCCGCCAGCAGGGGCTATCGGCGCCTGTTAAAGGATGCGGGATGCCGTCGGCATCTATCTTGCCCAGGCGGGTATGCCAGGCCAGCACGCCGCTGCGATTCACGCTCAGTTTCAAGACCGAGACTTGGGTTTGCGCTTCGTTGTCCAGCTCGTCTATCATGAAGTTGCCCAAGCTGTAGATGATGGGTTTCCCCTTATATACGTCCACATCCTGTATCACATGCGGGTGACCGCCTATCACGGCATCGGCCCCGGCATCTATCATGATTCTGGCTAGCTGGCGTTGCCGCGCGCCGGCCTTCATCTCATTTTCCCAGCCCCAGTGCATGAAGGGAATCACGATGTCGGCGTGATGCACGCTGCGGGCCTTCCGGATGTCGTCCACTACTTGCTCGTCTTCGCTCCAGGCCACGCCGGCGGCATTGCTATCGGCTTCAAAGCTGCGCGGCAGGAATTCGTTATAGCCGAGCAAGGCAATCCTGATGCCCTTGTGGGTAATGATCAAGGGTGTATGCGCCTCGCGCAGGTTATGGCCGCCGCCGAAGTGCGGGATGTTTTGCTGCTGCAGCAGGCCCAGCATTTCGGTGAAGGCGGTGCGGCCATAATCGCCGGAGTGGTTGTTGGCGAGGCTGACCGCGTCGAAATGGCGTTTCAAGCTTGCCAGCGTGCGCGGGTGGGCGCGGAAGGTAAAGGTCTTGTCGGCCTGGTCGCCGCCGGTGGCGACCACGCATTCCAGGTTGCCGACGCGGATATCGGCATCGGCCAGGATGGCGGCAAACGCCGCAAACGGGTCGCGCCCTTGCGCAATCGCCTGGCCGGGCTTGCCGTCCAGGACTATGTCGCCGGCGAACAGGATGCTGACCGTGTCCTGGGGTAGCTCGGTGGCAAAGGCGGCGCTGCCGGCCAATAGCAGGCCGGCCAGCAAGGGGCTGATTCGCCGGGTCCAGGCGCACGGGCTCATGGCTGTACTCCTTGCAGCGTGCACTGGTATTGCAGCTCCCGCTCGACTTCGCCGGCATACAGGTAATTGTGCGGAGTCAGGGGGTAGGGCTGTACGGACGCGGTCTCGGGGACGGTAAATGGCGGCAGGTAGGTCGCCTGGTGTATCGGTATATCCTTGCGCCTGGTCTGGAAATAGACATACAGCTTGATATAGTCGATGGGCTGGTCCACGCCTATCATCACCGCCTTGAAGCTGAAGCGTTCGCCTATGTCCACGGCGGCCACGCTGTACGGGTCCTTGCCCGGCGTCGCCTCTACGAGATAGCTGGTGCCGGCATAGGTGACCTGGCAGCGCAGCAGCGGGGCGGCCTGGGCGCTGCCGGCCAACAGGGAGCCGAGCAGGACGCCGATAATAGGGAGCTTGCGGAGTTGGCCATTGATATGCCAATGAAGTGGATGCCGGTTTTCTTTACGCATGTCTCTCTATCAAAGCCTGGTCGATATTGCAGGAAACAGAGAGAATACAGGAGAAGGGCGGGCCGGCCTAGACCTCCTCGTCCTCCGGCTTTTCCTCTACCACCATGCTGAAGCCGCCGCCGGCAGCGGCGCCCTGCATATTGCGCGTACCTTTCAGCTTGATCTGCAAGCGCAGTTCGTTGGCCGAATCGGCATTGCGTATCGCTTCTTCGTAGCTGATGAATTTTTTGTTATATAGGTCAAACAGGGCCTGGTCGAAAGTGCACATCCCCAGTTCCCTGGATTTGCCCATGATTTCCTTGATGGACTGGAATTGCCCCTTGAAGATCATTTCGGCGATGGTAGGCGTATTCAATAATATCTCTATCGCCGCCTTGCGGCCGTTGCCGTCTTCAGTCTTGACCAGGCGTTGCGAAATGATGGCGCGCAGGTTGGACGACAAGTCCATCAGCAACTGGTTGCGGCGCTCTTCCGGAAAGAAATTGATGATCCTGTCTATCGCCTGGTTGGAACTATTGGCGTGCAGCGTGCCCAGGCACAGGTGGCCGGTTTCGGCAAAGGCGATCGCGTGCTCCATGGTCTCGGTATCGCGGATCTCGCCTATCAGTATCACGTCCGGGGCCTGGCGCAAGGTGTTTTTCAATGCATGATGCCAGGAGTGCGTGTCGACCCCGACTTCCCTGTGCGTGACCAGGCAGTTCTTGTTCTTGTGCACGTATTCGACCGGGTCTTCGACCGTGATGATGTGGCCGGCGGAATTGGTGTTGCGATAATCTATCATCGCCGCCAGCGTGGTCGATTTGCCGGAACCGGTGCCGCCTACCACCAGCACCAGGCCGCGCTTGGTCATGATCACGTCCTTCAGGGTTTCGGGCAGCGCCAGTTTTTCAAAGGTCGGGATCTCGGAGGCGATGGTGCGTATCACCATGCCCACGTATTGCTGCTGGACGAAGACATTCACGCGGAAGCGGCACACATTGGGCAGCGAGATCGCGAAATTGCATTCCATCTCGGCCTCGAATTCCGCGCGCTGCTTGTCATTCATCAGGCTCAGCGCCAGTTTCCTGGTGACGTCGCCGCTCAGTTTCTGCTGGCTGAGCGGCTTCATGCCGCCATGCGACTTGATACTGGGAGGGAAATCCGCCGAGATAAACAGATCGGAACCGCCGAGTTTATGCATGGCTCCGAGCAACTGGTGCATATAACTGCGCGCTTCTTCCGGACCAAATGTGGACATGCTGTTCTCCTCGATGGGCGATAGGGCAAAATAACAGGTGAGATGGCGGCTGCGCTGGCGACGTTTTCCTTGACCGACGGCGCAAAACGGCTATTTTATAGCGCTTTATACTTGCCATGCGGAAATGTTTTTGAGGAAAATGCTGATTTGGCGAACGGTATTTACAAAAGCATACTATGCAAATCCGGGAGCCGGTGACAGGATGTTGAAAATTTAAAAACAATACGGCAGCTGAACTTGCGCAGGAGTAAGTTCCGCTAGCGCCTGGGGCTCAGACGGCAGCGGATATCGGGAAATTAGCTGGACTTGCGACGGTGGGAGATCAGCAACAGGCCCAGGCCTGCGAACAACAGCGCATAAGTAGCCGGCTCCGGCACCTGTACCTGGGTGGGGTTGACGCTCAGGCTAGGGCCCCAGATGGAGTCAGCCGGGTCGTTTTGCGCACCGAAAGTGAAGGCTGCGGCGAATTCGGGTGTCAAGCTGTTGCTATCTCCCGAGTATCCGGACTGGATAAAATGGATGCCTGGATTGACGGCGACACTGTTTGCACTCAAGCCATACAATTCGCCATTGCTCAAGCCTATGATGCGATAAGACATGCCTGCCAGCAGATTGACGGCGCCGATGCTGCTGTAGCGAAAATTGCCGAGCAAGGTATCGCTGGTGTCGACGATGGTTTCTGCCAGTTTATTGCCACTCATGTCGAACAATGCTACGGCATGCGAACCTGTGACATCTGCCGCATTAAAAAAATAGGCCAGGGCATCCACGGTCAGGGCCTGGTTGGCGGTAAAGTCGATCGCAAAGTTGTAATTGCTTGCGTCATAGTCTACCGTCGAGTACGGATCCACATCGAATGCGGGAACTGCGTGCGCGCTGATACTGAAGAGTGCCAGTGCGCATACCGCAGCCGCTGCCAGTTGCTTGAAGGGTTTAGTGAGGTTCATGATTACTCCGGTTCATTGATATCAAATTCAAGTGGGCGAAGCCGCTTGCCTGGACTTCGCCCTGTTCCTGTCAGCGCTCGCCCATACCCGAGAAGGTGTCAACCGGATAGGCATCCCATTCCAGCGCTATGTTCCATGCCGCCGGATAGGCTGCCGGGATGCTGCCGTGGAGGATGCGGGCCTTGCGGCGTATGGTGGTGTTCAGGGTGGAGACCGTGCCTGATGACCATGCGCCGCCGGCGGCCTGGTAGCCAACCTGGCCAATGGCGTCGATGACGCTGCCATTTTTTTCCAGCGTGAGGGCGTCGTCGCCATTGAAGTTCACGACCCCGCTGGTTTGCTTGACGCCCTTGATCTGGGCGATGTTGGCCGCCGCGGTACTGGCGTTATATAACACCAGCGTCGCCGCCGGCGCTATGCTGCCGGTCAGGCTGAGTGTCGTGGTCGGATTCACCGCGCCGTTGGCATATAGCTTGACCTTGTACATACTCAGGTCAACCACGGACGCGGTCGGATTATAGATTTCCAGCGCCTTGTTGTTGCTGGTGCCTTCTATATATTCGCTGAAGAACAATTCCGCGCTGTCACCGGGGCCGGGGCCGGCCGCCGGGCTGATCGTGACCGGGCCCGACAATTCAGCGGTGATGCCTGCGCCGTCGGTCAATACCAGCTTGATCGTGTAAGTGCCGGCGCCTGCATAGGTTTTGGCCGCCGTGCTGGCGTTGACTGCCAGCGCCTGCGAGCCGCTGCCGTCGCCCCAGTCCACCGTCAGGCCAGGCGTGCCGCTGCCGCTGGCGACAGCGGCGGCGATGCCGGAGATCGTGACGGGGCTGCCTGCCTGGCCTGCCGTCGGCAATACCGCGTTCAAGGTTGGCGCTACGACGGCAGGGTCGGCATTCAGCGTCAGCCCCACCAATACAGGATCGTGATCGGAGGAGCGATACGGCGTCGCGTCGTAGCGGTCGTCGGCCTTGTACTCGGTGTTGTAGTCCAGCACGGCGGGTTCATCGGCATTCACATGCCAGACCGTGATGCCGGTGACTTGCGCTTTCATGCTGGTGCTGGCGAAGGCGTGGTCGAGTACGCCGGACTGGCCGTCAAACACGTAGGAATAGCGCTCAGCGGCTGGCAGGCGGCGCGCCAGGGCTTCAAAATTGCCGGCTTCGATGGAGGCGATAGGATCTTCATTCAGGTAGGCGTTGTAGTCGCCCACCATCAGCACATCGGGTTCGCCCGAGCTGGACACCAGGCCGGAGACCCAGTTTTTCAATGCCGCGACTTGCACTACGCGCGATGCGTTCCAGCAGCCCTGGCCATAATCCTGGTCCAGGCTGGCAGCGCTGCCAGGGCAGGAGCCCTTGCTCTTCAAGTGGTTGACCACAAACCAGAAGCTGCCGTTATTGTCCTTGGCGGCAAAGCGCTGTGCCACCGGCGGGCGCATCCCGCCATCGACGCCAAAGCCGGCGTCGGTAGGGACCTTGGCATTGCCTATCGGTGTGAGCGCGCTGGCCTTGTAGATGATCGCCACCTTGATCTCGTCGGTGCCGGGCTGGCCGCTATTGATGTAGCTATAGGTATTGGCGCCCAGCTTGGCGTTCACCGCCGCGACCAGGTCGCCTATCGTGGCGCTCGCATTGTTTTCAATTTCCATCAGGCCCAATACATCGGCATTCAAGCCGGTGATCGTGGTGACCAGTTTGTCGCGCTGGCGTTGCAGTTCCAGCGCCGTATTGGCGCCGCGCTTGTTGAGCGTGGTGAAATAGTTCAGCACGTTCAGGCTGCCGGCGCGCAGGGTGCCGCCGACTGCGTTCGGTGCGCTGCTGCGGGGATTGGTCGCGGTAAACGTGGCTTGCTGGGTCGGTTGCACGACAAAGCTGCCGAAGCCGTAGCTCATGATGCCCTGAACGTTTTGTACAGTGTCGCCGACCCGGCGGGTGCCGCTCTTGTCACCGGCAGACAGGTAGGGAGTAGGGCTGGGGTTGGCCGGCGAAGAACCGTCATCCAGGACGATAGTCGAGCGCGCGTTCAGCGCCGCATTGGCTGCGGCGTCGGTGCTGGCCGGATTGCTGTAGGGCGTGAACAGGCGGCTTGGCGCCAGTACGATTTCGCCATACTGGCCCAGGCTGTGGACGTCGGTGACCGTCAGGGTTTGCGTGAACTTGACCAGCATGCCCTCATAAGCGCGCAGGTCGGCCGGGTCGGCCACCGGCAGGCTGACCGTCACCGGCTGGATGCTGGGGCCTTTGCCGCACACGCTTACCTGCGTCAACTGGCTGATCTGGGTAGTGCTCTCGGTGTCGGTGGCGCTGGCCTTGTGTTCTTCTACGGTGCCGCTGACCTGGACGTAATCGCCGAGCTTGACCGTGGTGGCATTGGCGGGAGCATAGACGAAGATACCTTCCGAAGTCTTGGGATCGTTGTCAGGCACTGGTTGCTGGATGAAGAAACCTTTTAACTGGTTGGCTGCCTGGAAATCACCGACGACCACGCCGCGTACTGTCGTCAATTGGCCTGCATAGGCACTGGTGGCGCCGCTGCCCTGTATCACATCAATATTGCGCAGGGTATTGGGTGCAGTGGGGCAGGCTGGCAAGGCTCCGGGCGGTATCAGCAGGAGCGCGCTGGACGTGCGCGCATTTTCACTTTCGGTGCCACCGCCACCGCCGCAACCCGCCACTAAGATGGCTAGACTTGAGACTATTGCCAGCCCCGCGAGGTTCGCGCGGCCGCTCCATTGCTTGATCATGTTGTTCTCCTGGTTTGATGGTGCGACCCGGCGATTCTAGGTTTGCAAAATGACCATAGCGTGACAAATTCGCTCATTTTTATGATTTGGCGCAATCGTTTGCGCCAGCGAGTCATTTCTACAACGGGAATGTGCTCTAATCGCAAGAAAAGCAAATATTCTTCTGCATTAAATTTCCATGTGGAAATAATATTTCTTGTTGGAACTATTTTGGAAAATTAAATGAGTGAGCAAGACAGGTTGCGCCTGGATCTGGAGGCGATACAGGTGGCAATGCGGACGCGGCGCCTGGTTACCATGAAATGGTTGGCGCTGTGCTTTTTATTGCTGGCGATGGTCTTATATGGCGTTGCACAGTTGCTGCTGGCCCGGCACCCTATTTGGGCTTACGTGTCGGCGTTTGCCGAGGCGGCCATGATAGGCGCCATCGCGGATTGGTTTGCGGTGGTCGCGCTATTTCGCCACCCGCTGGGATTGCCCATTTGGCACACGGCAATCATCCCCGGCAGCAAGCAGGAGATTGCCAAAAATATAGGCAATTTTATTAGCACCCATTTTGTCACTGCCGACGGCATCGTCGACCGGGTGCGCGATGCCGATCCTGCGGCGAAGCTGGCCGGCTGGCTGATACAGCCGGATAGCAGCGCCAAGCTCGGCAAGCTGATGGCCGAGGCCGCGCTCACAGTGCTAGGAGCGCTGGATGATGCCAGCATGCGCAGTTTTGTGCGCGACAACATCAAGAAGAGGCTGGGGAATGTAGACGTTTCCGATCTGGCAGGGGAAGTGCTGAATGCGATGGTAGACGACAAGCGGCACCAGGATTTGCTGGACAGCGTATTGCGCGCGATGTCGGCCAAGCTCGATGAGCCGGATAGCCAGGATAAGCTGCTGGCGCTGATCAATGAAGTGCTGGACCTGGATAACGTGAAGATACTCGGCATACAAGTCGGCGGCACCATGCGCAGCCTGGCGGCACGCGCGGTAGTGCGCATGGTCCACAGCCTGCAGGCCAGGGCTGCCGAAGTACTGGCTGACACCCGGCATCCCTGGCGCGCACAATTCGACGGCCACGTGCATGACTTTATCCTGCACCTGAAAGCCGACGCTGCCTGGCGCGACAGGATAGAGCAGGCCAAGCTCAGCTTGTTGGCGGAGCCGCAACTGAACCATTACCTTGAGCAATTGTGGGACGAGGCCAAGGCCAGGATCATGGACGATATTCGACGCCGGGATTCGGCAACGGCCGGCTACCTGAGCGACATGGCATTGACACTGGGCCGCCAACTGGCGGCCGATGCCGGCCTGCAAAGCTGGGTCAATCAAAAGATAGTGCAGAATATTCCGCCGCTGGTAGAAAAATACCGTGGCAAAGTCGCCGGCTTCATCACGCAGGAAGTTGAACTATGGTCCCGGGAAGAAATGACCGACAGGATAGAGCTGGCAATAGGGCCAGACCTGCAATTCATCAGGATCAACGGTACCCTGGTGGGCGGCATGGTGGGTTTGCTGATCTATGCCCTGACCCAGATTTGGCGAGCTTGATGCCGGCGCAGTATCGGCGCGCTGGATGGTCCGGCTTGCGCCTCGCTAAGGGCCAGCTTCAAATGCTTTGAAAATTACATCATTTTGTGATGTAATTGGGGTCGCACGCAAAGCTGCAGATTCGGGCTGGCGGACTTCCTGCAAGTTTGACTGAGCAGGCATAGGTATAAACCCTTATGAACTATTTCATTCGAACCAGTCTAAGTCAGCGGTATCGAGCCAGCGGTCTTGATGGATCTGGCTTTTTTGGTTGCCTGCCTACTGTGGAAGAAACCCGGATTAAGAGCGCGGCTTCGCGGTGACTGATTTGGAATTGCTTAATTTATTATTTATTTGTTACGTCCCCCAAGGAAATAAAATGAAAAAACTGACCACGCTTGCCGGCTTGTTGTCCGCTGCCGCACTGCTGAGCGCCTGTAGCACGGCACAAAAAGAGGTGGCAAAGCCTGTCGTCGCCCAGGAACCGGTGAAAGCCGCCGCTCCTGATTCACGCACTGTAGCGACCGTGGTTGCACCTGTGATCGATCCGCTCAACGATCCGAACAGCCCGCTGGCAAAACGCAGCGTGTACTTCGATTTCGACAGCTATGTCGTGAAGAGCGAATATGACTCCGTTGCAGACGTACATGCCAAGTATTTGTCCAAAAATCAAAAGAAAGTCCTGATCCAGGGTAATACCGATGAGCGCGGCGGCCGTGAATACAATCTGGCCCTAGGTCAAAAGCGCGCAGAGGCGCTGCGCAAGAAACTGGCCATCCTGGGCGTGCCGGAAGCACAGATGGAAGCGGTCTCCCTGGGCAAGGAAAAGCCCAAGGCAACTGGTTCGGATGAAGCATCATGGGCAGAAAACCGCCGTGACGATATCGTCTATACAGGCCAGTAATTAGCCAAGCCGGAGCCGGGCCAGCGCCGGCCCAGTCTAGACAGTGGCTTGGCGCGCCGGCATGGATAAAAGGGCATTATAATTTTTATCAAATCAAGCAATCGCCTGCAGAAGCTGTTAAGCTTCGACACCATCAAGAAAATGCGTCCCTGAGGGGCGCATTTTTTGTCTTCCTGATTGAACAAGTTCGCCCCATACTGGTAAGCATTTGCATCCCATGTTAATGAAAAACCTACTCGCTGCCGGCCTCGCCTTATCCTGCCTCGCCAGCCTCAGCCACGCCGCCGGACCGCGCATCGGTTCCAGCCACGCGCTGGTAATAGAAGACGGCACCGGAAAAATTTTGCTGGAAAAAGATTCGAATACGGTCGTGCCGATAGCCTCATTGACCAAGCTGATGACGGCGATGGTCGTGCTGGATGCCAAACCGGATATGAACGACGCCATCCATATCGAACAGGAAGACGTCGATATGCTCAAGCATAGTATGTCGCGGGTTCCGGTAGGCGCCACCATGCCCAGGAAAGATGCGCTGCAGCTTGCGCTGATGTCTTCCGACAATCGCGCCGCCGCATCGCTGGCACGCACCTATCCTGGCGGCCGGCCGGCTTTCCTGCTTGCCGTGCAGGCCAAGATCAAGGCCCTCGGTTTGAGCAATACGGTGATAGAGGAGCCGACCGGACTGTCGCCCAACAATATGTCGAATGCGGTCGACCTGGCCAAAATGGCAGAGGCAGCATCCAAATACCCGGATATCGTGCGCATCACCACCGACAGTGGGGAGACCGTGAATATCAATGGCCGCCAGGTGGCGTACCGCAATTCCAACCGCCTGGTAGGAAAAAAAGGCTGGGACATAGGCTTGTCCAAGACCGGCTTTACCAACGAGGCGGGGAACTGCCTGATCATGCGCATCAAGGCCGCCGGCAGGAACGCTACGCTGGTGTTGTTGAATGCCAAGGCCAGTTCGGCGCGGCTATTCGATGCCTCGAACATCCGCCGCCTGCTGGCCGGCGAACCTGAACCGCAAGCGCATATAGTAAGGCATCGCCATCGGCACAGGAGCCGGGCCGGTTGAGCTGGTGCTGGAATTTTATGCGGGCGGGGCTGAAGGCCCCGCTTTTGTTTTCAAGTCCGCCAGATCGCGCCATACATAACGCAAGGTGAATACGCTGCCGCCGCCAGGCGGCGACCAAAACTCATCGCCATCGTGGACGCCACCCATGTGCTGATAAAAGCGGATCGCGGCATGATTGGCTTCCAGCACCCACAAAAACAGGCTAGCCGCGGGATCAATAGCCGCGCACCAGGTCGCCACGTCCGCCATCAATTTCGCGCCTATGTTCCGGCCCTTGCTGTCAGCTGCAACATGCAGGTTGTCCAGGTAGTGCCCCCACTGCGGATCTTCGTTAGCAAAGGCGCAGGCGAAACCCCTGAGTATGCCTTCCTCTTCTGCCACCACGATGTACTGGTTGGGCGCAGGAGAGCGCAGCCGCTCTTCCCATGAAGCCAGCCGTTCGGCGCCGATTTCATGGTCGAGGTAGGCGTCTTGCAGCAGGCCGCGATAGGCAAGACGCCAGTTCTCCGCGTGCAGATGGGCGATAGCCGGCGCATCGGACAGGTTGGCGGTACGTAGTTGCATCGAGCATTTTTCCAATTCGTCAATTCGTCTATTCGTCTATTCGTCATTAAGCGCAGCCATTTTGAACGCGTTTCGCGCATTTGTCATCGCTGTAAACGGAAAAAGGGTCCGGCCGCGAATGGCCGAACCCTCGTGGTGCTGGATGACGCGCTATTATTTGGCAGGTGCTGATGCTTCTGCACTGGCTGCCGGTTTTGCGGCTTTGTGCTTGCTGTGTTTTTTCTTGCTTACTGCTTTTTCTGGAGTCGCTGCTGTAGCGGAGCTGGCGGCAGAGGCTGCAGGAGCGGCCGTAGTTGCAGCAGCAGGTGCGCTGGCGGGCGCCTTGGCAGGTGTTTGTGCGAAGGCTGCGCCCATGGTGAAAGTGGTAGCAACGAGAGCAATGATCAGTTTGTTCATGGTGAATTCCTTTAGGGTTGTCGTAGCAATGCCTACGTGAGCATATAACGCGACCGGGGTTTTTCCTGTTGACGCGGAAATTGTTTCCAGATGTTTCAGCGAGATTCACTGGCGTTTATGACCCCGCCCAGCATGGCAGGCCTGGCTCGCGTAAAATTGAGGGTTTCGCATCTGGAATTCAGCATGAACCGCTTATTAACCGCCATCCTGGCCGCATTGTCCATGGTTGGCGCCCTGGCCATAGACACTTATCTACCCTCGTTCCCGGCCATTTCACAGGCCTTCGAGGTCGGCCCAGTGCTGATGCAACAGAGCCTCAGCCTGTTCTTGTTCACCTTTGCATTCATGATGCTGTTCTACGGCACGCTGTCCGATTCCTTTGGGCGCCGTCCGGTGATCCTGGTGTCGCTGGTGATTTACACGCTGGCCTCGCTCGGTGCAGCGATGGCGCCTTCCTTCGGCTGGCTGTTGGTCTGCCGGGTATTCCAGGGCCTGGCGGCGGGCGCCGGCTCGGTGGTTGGACGCGCCATCGTGCAGGACAGGTTTGAAGGCGCACAGGCGCAGCGCATGCTGTCGCACATCATGATGATATTCGGCCTGGCGCCCGCGATCGCACCGATACTCGGCGGCTGGCTGCAGGTAAGCATGGGCTGGCGCTCGATCTTCTGGTTCCTCGCCATCTTCGGCGCGGTGCTGATCGCGACTTGCTATCGCTACCTGCAGGAGAGCCTGCCAGCGAGCTCGCGCCATGTCTTCCATCCGGTCGTGATTGCGGCCAATTACTGGAAGGTCATGCGCCACCACCGCTTCTTGCTGTTGGCGCTGGCGGTGGGTCTGAGCTTTGCCGGCTTTGCTCTGTATATAGGCTCGGCCGCCAACTTTGTGATGAATATCCTGCACAAGCCGGAAACCGCTTTCGCCTGGCTGTTCCTGCCGCTGATCAGCGGCATGGTGAGCGGTTCGGCAGTGTCTGCCAGATATGCGGCGCGTTTTTCTCCCAAGGCCATGATACTGGCCGGATATGGGATCATGGCAATCGCGTCGGCGATCAATGTGGCCTACAACTATTTCTTTGCGGCCGAAGTGCCGTGGGCGGTCTTGCCGCTGCTGCTGTATGCATTTGGCCTGGCGCTGATCATTCCGGCCGTCACCATCATTGCGATGAATTATTTCCCGGATAATCGCGGCCTGGCCTCGTCCTTGCAAGGTTTTGTGCAGATGTTCATGTTTGCGCTGGTATCCGGCCTGGTGGCGCCCATGCTTTTCGAAAGCGCATTCAAGCTGGCGTGCGGCGTGGCGGTGGGTCTGCTGCTGAGCTTCGCCTGCTGGCTACTCGGCCAGCCCGAGCGCACGGAATTGCCGGTGGCCGCCAGCGCCGCCTGAGCCGCAGTTCTGCGGTATGCAAAAAGCCCCTGAACCTGTCATCCGGTTCAGGGGCTTTTTTATATTGGCCCACTCATATCGGCCAACTCATAGCTGCGAGTCTGTTACGCCAGGTCTGTATGTCTTTCTATGATGCGGGAAGCGATGCCGTATTTGATCGCTTCTTCCGCATTCATCCAGAAATCCCTTTCCATATCCAGCAAGACTTTTTCCAGGGCCTGGCCGGTTTCCCTGGACACTTCGCGCGCAATGCGCTCGCGGGTTTTCAGGATTTCCTTGGCGTGGATCGCGATATCGGAGGCCTGGCCGCCGGTGCCGCCGCCCGGTTGGTGGATCATGAAGCGGGTGTTGGGCAGGCAAACGCGTCTTTCCTTGGGGGCGGCCAGGAAGATGTGGGTGCCGGCGCTGGCTACCCAGCCCGTGCCTATCGTGGTGACCGGTGCGCGCACGAAACGTATCATGTCGTGGATCGCATCGCCCGATTCCACGTGGCCGCCGGGCGAGGAAATCAGCATATGGATAGGCGCATCCGATTCCTGGGACAAGGCGATCAGGCGCTCGCAAGTGGCGCGTGCGGACTGGTGGTTGATTTCACCGAAGACCATGACGAAGCGCGACTTGAACAAGAGCTTGCCTTCGATGCGGTCGTCCTTGCCGGTTTCCTTGGTAGTGTCTTCCGGTGTATTGCCTGGTTCTTCCATTTGTATCTCCGTTTGGTTATGGTCAGCATACGCCTGTTGCTTTGCCGCAGGCAGATCTGTTCCCGAAATCAGTTCTATTGAGTTATTGACGATATTATATTTGATTCCGCTAAAATGCCGGTAAGCATCGCAGGGAGATTGTATTGATTGATGAAGAAGCACCATTGCCGTTGGCAAGCCCCGGGCCGGCTGTTGCACCTGCATCGGTCGATTTTTGGGCCGCCTTTGTTTTTTGGCTCAAGCTGGGATTCATCAGTTTTGGCGGTCCCGCCGGGCAAATTGCCATCATGCACCAGGAGCTGGTGGAAAACCGGCGCTGGATATCCGAGCGGCGCTTCCTGCATGCGCTGAATTACTGCATGGTATTGCCGGGACCGGAGGCGCAGCAGCTGGCGACTTACATAGGTTGGCTGATGCACAAGCGCTGGGGCGGCATCGTCGCCGGCGCGCTGTTCGTCCTGCCCTCCCTATTCATCCTGATCATCCTGTCCTGGATCTATATCGCCTTTGGCGAACTGAGCCTGGTGGCCGGCCTGTTCTATGGCATCAAGCCGGCGGTGACCGCCATCGTGCTGCAAGCCGCCCACAGGATAGGCGCGCGCGCATTGAAGAACGGCTGGCTGTGGGCCATCGCCGGCGCCTCCTTCGTGGCGATCTTTGCCGCCAACCTGCCTTTCCCGTTGATCATCGCGGCAGCGGCCTTGAGCGGCTATCTCGGCGGACGGCTGGCGCCGGACAAGTTCAAGCCCGGCGGTGCGCACGGCAACGCCGGTCGGCACTTCGGTCCCGCCCTGATTGATGACGACACACCCACCCCCGCGCATGCGTTTTTCTCATGGACGGGCCTGGCCAAAGTGCTGCTCGCCGGGGTCTTGTTATGGGCGACGCCGATGGCGGCGCTGACGGCGATCTACGGCTGGGGGCATACTTATACCCAGATGAGCTGGTTCTTCACCAAGGCTGCCCTGCTGACCTTCGGCGGCGCCTACGCGGTATTACCGTATGTCTACCAGGGGGCCGTGGTGCACTACGGCTGGCTGTCGCCGGCGCAGATGATAGACGGCCTGGCGCTGGGGGAGACCACGCCGGGGCCGCTGATCATGGTGGTGGCCTTCGTCGCCTTTGTCGGCGGCTACCTGAAGGCCTTGCTGGGTCCGGATGCCCTGTTCCTGGCGGGTGCGCTGGCGGCGGCCCTGGTCACCTGGTTCACTTTCCTGCCATCTTTCCTGTTCATCATGGCGGGCGGCCCGCTGATAGAAAGCACGCATAACGACCTGAAATTCACCGCACCCCTGACCGCGATCACCGCCGCGGTGGTCGGGGTGATCCTGAACCTGGCGGTTTTCTTTGGTTATCACGTGCTATGGCCGAATGGCTTTCATGGCCGTTTTGACTGGATCTCGGCTTTGATAGCGCTGGCTGCGGCGCTGGCCTTGTTCAAGTATCAGCGCAAAGTCATGCACGTGATCGCAGCGTGCGCCGTGCTCGGCCTGACCGCGCACAGCCTGGGCGCCGCCATTTAGCGGAATTGCTCAGGGCTCGGTCAGGGCCGGCACCGTGACCATATCGACCAGGCTGGAACTGAGCCAGGAATGAACCTGCCCGGCCTTGCGCCGGATGTCTTCGCCAAAATCGCCGGCTGACAGCATTGCAATGCCATTAGTCTCGGCCAGTATGCCGGGAGCCAGGCTTAGCCCGGCCGGGCTGCCTTGCTGCGGATCCCGGCGCTCTATGCGGTAGGGCAGCAGGCGCCCGGCCAGCAGCGGCGCCAGCACCAGATTATGCGAAGACACGACCAATAGGGATTGTCCGGCCAGCGTATGCAGCACCGCTGCCGCCGCCGAGATGCCTTCCAGGTGATTGGTGCCGCGAAAAATTTCATCGATGATGATAATCCCGGGCTTTGCGCTTTGCGCGAACTCCAGCAATTCCCTGGCGCGCCGCAGTTCTGCCATGTACAGGCTTTCTCCTGCGGCCAGCGAGTCTTCCACCAGTATGCTGGTGCGCACATTCAATGCCGGTGCATGGGCTTGGCGCGCATAACAGAAGCCGAAGGCGCGCGCGGTGAGCAGGTTGATGCCTATCGCCCGCAGCAAGGTGCTCTTGCCTATGCCGTTCTGGCCGGACAGGAAGATGCCTTTGTCGCGGATTTCAACCGACATCGGCGTCGCTCGCTTCAATAAAGGATGCACCACCTCATCCAGCGCTAGCCGGTTTTCGGTGTGCCGCCTGGCCCAGCAGAATTGCGGCTGGCCGGCCAGGTGACGGGCCAGCGCGATGTCTGCCTCCAGCTGGCCGACTTTGATAAAACATTGCTGCAGAAAATCCCTGTGCAATTGAAAGTTGGCCAGCGCCCGGAAATAGTGCCGGATGTTGGCCAGGCAGAGCCAGTCCGCATAGGCCGAGATCAAGGGCATCGCGTACAAATAGGGCGAAGGCGTCAGGCGGCGATTGACGGTAATGGCACGGGCGTGCGTGTCGCAGAAGGCGTGCAATAGCTGTTGCGACTGCTGCGATCCGCGTTCGGCCAGCGCCGCCAGCGCACTGCTCACGCCCAGCAGCTTTCGCAGCGCAGCCCGGATATCGCTCCAGGCTTCCAGTTCCCGGTGCATCCGCAATTGCAGGCCTATCAATACCGCCCCACCGATCGCGACGGCGATCAGTGCATATAGCGAGATAAAGGATAGCAGCAGGGCTACGCTCGTGAACAGCGGCAGCCAGGGCAGCAGGGGCAGCCAGCGCGGGGCCGGCGGGACCTGGTCCCTGAATAAGGCCGCGCTGATTTCCGTGACGGTTTCCCTCAATGGCCGACAACTGTCGTGCAGCTCGCCGAGCAGGGTTTTGTCTTGTAGCAGGGCTTGTATGCGGGAGCCGGTTGCCGCCGCCTCCTGCTCGCTGGCGCCCGCGCTCAGGCGCTGATGCAGGGACTGCTGGCCGAAAATACTCAATTCAGGCGATAGCTGATCCAGGTAGCAGTCCAGTTCCAGGTCCCGCCAGGTCTGCTGATCGACGCTCAGGCTGGCATTCTGGCACGTCACTTGATGAAATAGCGCGATCTCATGCGCCGGGAATGGCAGGTCCATGCTGGGAGGCTGGCTCAGCAGTAAAAAATCGCGCAAAAAGCGCATCAAAGTCTGCCATCCCGGTCGCGCGCCCCGCTTGCTTATCTCTGGGGCTAAGGCTTGCGGATACAACTGTGACTCGGGTTCCGGTGTATGCATCATCTCTTTCGTTGGAAATATGGCAACATGAACCGGAAGATGGGAGTGCGGGAATGAAATTCAAGGGGGAAGTCTCCCGGTCCTTGCGCTTTTGCGCTGGACCGGGGACAGAGACCTCAGGGCTTAGACCGCCGCAACTGGGGACGTGGCGATAACTAGGGGCGTTAGCGCTGAGAGTAGTTCGATAGTCCTAGTGTGGCTGGATAAATTGCCACAAAGCCAGCGTGACGGCAATCAAGCCTATTGCTACTGCAAACACTGCGGACCAGGGTACGCGTCGCCCGTTATGCCCTTGTAGTTTATTACTCATGATAAGGCCTCAATACGATAAGGAATATTGTTTATAACGCTGCAATGTTGAATATGGTTTACATGCAGCGTCTTTGTTTGCACTATTGCCCGGGTACTGGCTTAAAAATCGTTGGCTTCTGCCACGTGCTTCAGCAAGAGTGCCGGCGGTGCAAAGCGTTCGCCATAAACCTGCCTTAGCTGCTCGGCCCTTTCCGCAAATTTTTTAGGGCCTACGTGGTTCACAAACTGGATCGCGCCGCCGGTCCAGGCCGGGAAGCCTATGCCGAAGATGGAGCCTATATTGGCGTCGCGTGCCGACTCCAGCACATTTTCCTGCAGGCAGCGTATGGTTTCTATGGCCTGGATATACAGGATGCGGTCCCTTACGTCTTCATACGGCAGGCTGACGTCGGGCTTCACATACAGCCTGGTTAATTCCGGCCACAGGTATTTTTTACCGCCGTTGAGCTTGGGATCGCTCGGATATTCGTAGAAACCGGCGCCGGCGGCCTTGCCGGCCCGCTTGTATTCCTTGACCATCTGCTCGACGACGGCAGCGGCCGGATGCGGAGTCCAGCTCTTGCCTTCCGCCTCCAGGTCGGCCCTGGTCTGGCTGGCCACGTGCAGCGACAAGCTCAGCGACACTTCATCCTGGACCGCCAGCGGACCGACTGGCATGCCTACCGATAGCGCGGCATTTTCTATCAGGGCTGGCGGCAAGCCCTCGGCCAGCATCGCGATGCCTTCATTGACGAAGGTGCCGAACACGCGGCTGGTGAAAAATCCGCGCGAGTCATTCACCACGATAGGGGTCTTGCCGATTTGCTGCACATAGTCATAGGCGCGCGCCAGCGTGTCGGCGCTGGTATTGGCGCCCTTGATGATTTCCACCAGTTGCATTTTTTCTACCGGCGAGAAGAAGTGCAAGCCGATAAAGCGATCTTGCTCGGCAAAGGCGGTCGCCAGGCCGGTGATCGGCAGGGTGGAAGTGTTGGATGCCATGATGCCGCTCGCCGCCAAATAGGGTGCGGCTTCCTGCGTGACCTTGGCCTTCAGTTCGCGCTGTTCATACACGGCTTCTATGATCAGGTCGCAGCCGGCCAGGTCCTGGGCGTCGCCAGTGGCGTGTATCAATGCCAGTTGCGCCGCCGCCTTGTCGGCCGCCAGGCGGCCTTGTTTCACTTTTTTCTCGAGGCTGGCGGCAGTTGCCTGCTTGCCTTTTTCCGCCTGCTCCAGGCTAATGTCCTTCAGCACGCAGGGTATGCCGCGCGCCGCGGTCACGGCCGCAATGCCCGCGCCCATCATGCCGGCGCCGAGTATGCCGACCTTGCTGGCCTTCCACTTTGGCACATCCTTCGGGCGGCTCTTGCCGGCGCTGATTTCCTGCATCTGGAAGAAGAGGGTGCCTATCATGTTCTTGGCGACCTGGCCGGTCGCCAGGTGGGTAAAGTAGCGGCCCTCGATTTTCAGCGCATTGTCAAAATCGACTTGTGCGCCTTCCACCATGGCCGCCAGGATGGCTTCCGGGGCAGGGTAGTTGCCCCTGGTCTTGTCGCGCAGCATGGCCGGTGCCACCATGATCATGGGTAGCAGTTTGGGCGAACTCGGTGTACCGCCCGGCAGCTTGTAGCCATCCACGTCCCAGGGCTGTTTGGCTTGCGGGTTGGCCAGTATCCAGGCCGCGGCCTGCTGCAGCATCTGCTCGCGGCTATTGGCGATGGCATGGATGAAGCCGGCTTTCAGCGCGGCCGCCGACCCTATCTGTTTGCCTTCCACCAGGTAAGGCATGGCTTCCTGCAAGCCTAGCAGGCGCACGGTCCTGACCACGCCGCCGGCGCCCGGCAGCAGGCCCAGCGTTACTTCCGGGAAGCCTATCTTGGTCTTGGGGTTGTCCAGAGCGACGCGGTAGTGGCAGGCCAGCGCCAGTTCCAGCCCACCGCCCAGCGCGCTGCCATTGATGGCGGCGACGACCGGCTTGCCCAGGGTTTCCAGGCGGCGCAGGATGGCCTTGTTTTGCTCTACCATATTCAAACAATCCTGGGCATGTTCGGGCTGTATCTTGATCAGTTCGCGCAGGTCGCCACCGGCGAAGAAGCTATCCTTGCCGGAGGCGAGGATGACGCCGGCGATGCCGTCTTTTTCCTGTTCCAGTCGGGTGACGCTGGCACCCAGGGCGGCCTGGAAGGCGGCATTCATGGTATTGACGGCCTGGTTAGGCATATCTATCGTCAAGGTGACTATGCCGTTGGAGTCTTTGCTGTAGTTGATCATGTCTGGTCTCTTTTTGAATTCTGTACTGTGAATGGGCGCGGGCGCGGGCTTACACCCGCTCAATAATCGTCGCTATCCCCATGCCGCCGCCTACGCACAGCGTAATCAGGCCGCGCTTCAATTGGCGCGCTTCCAGCTCGTCCACCAGGTTGCCTAGCAGCATGCAACCGGTCGCACCCAGAGGGTGGCCGAGTGCGATCGAGCCGCCGTTCACGTTGACTTTTTCTTCCGGCACGCCGAGGTCTTTCATGAATTTCATCACCACCGCGGCGAAGGCTTCATTGACTTCAAACAGGTCGATATCCTTGATCGTCAAGCCGGCCTTGGCCAAGGCCTTGACCGTGGCCGGCCCGGGGCCGGTCAGCATGATGGTGGGATCGGTGCCGGTCACGGCAGAGGCGACGATGCGCGCGCGCGGCGCCAGGCCCAGGCGCTTGCCCATCGCTTCGCTGCCTATCAGCGCCAGCGCGGCGCCGTCGACGATGCCGGAGGAATTGCCGGCGGTATGCACGTGGTTGATGCGCTCGACCTGCGGGTACTTGCGTATCGCCACGCTGTCAAAGCCCATCTTGCCCGGCATTTCAAACGAGGCTTTCAAGCCGGCCAGCGCTTCCATCGTGGAATTCGGTTTGATGAATTCGTCGGCCGCCAGTATCGTCAGGCCATTGATATCGGTAACCGGGCGTATCGACTTGAAGCGGCCGTTGGCGCGCGCCGCCGCGGCCTTTTGCTGCGAACGCAAGGCAAAGGCATCCACGTCTTCGCGCGAAAAACCTTCCAGGGTGGCGATCAGGTCGGCTCCTATGCCCTGCGGCAGGAAATCTGTCAACAGGCTGGTCTCGGGATCGGCCGCCCAGGCGCCGCCGTCGGAGCCCATGGGGATGCGCGACATCGATTCGACGCCGCCGGCCACCACCAGGTCTTCCCAGCCCGAGCGCACTTTTTGCGCCGCCAGGTTGACCGCTTCCAGGCCGGAGGCGCAAAAGCGGTTCAGCTGCACGCCGGCCACCTTCCAGTCCCAGCCGGCCGCCAGCGCCGCGGTTTTGGCGATATCCGCACCCTGGTCACCAATAGGAGTGACGCAGCCGAGCACCACGTCGTCGATCAGTGCAGTATCCAGTTGCAGGCGGTTTTGCATGTCCTGCATCAGGCCCGACAGCAGCGATACCGGTTTCACAGTGTGCAGCGATCCATCCTTTTTACCCTTGCCGCGTGGGGTGCGGGGCGCGTCGTACAAATAGGCTTCGGTCATACTATTCTCCTGTTTTATTGCTTTCTTGTACCTCCATGCTAGGAGGTGTTGCCTGTTTTTCAATGGCTGTAGGGCACTATCCTGAGCTATCTTAAAGTTTTATACTTTACAAAGCAACTGCTTGGTTAGTAGAATGAGTCCAGCCTAAACTAGGGCCTGTTAACAATTAAATTGGGAGATGCGTTCAAGCCATAACGCGGGCTGGCAAGGCGGTGTAGCAGGGGTTTCGAGCAGCATGCTGCTCGCCTGCGTAACGGTTATCGCTTGCAAGCGATAATGCGCCCTGCAAGGGTGACCGCAGTTAAGGCTGGTGCCTTAACAAGGAGTGCAACGCAGTCCAGCGCGCGTTATGGTGGGGCCGCCGAGGCTTGAACCCGGAGGGAATGGGTCTAAACAGGCGCATGGCGTTGTTGCAGCCCGCTGACAGTGCTGGCACTGCGGCGCGTGCTGCGCCTAGCCCTGCGCCTGTTTAGACCCATTCGCACTCTCAATTTAAATGTTAACAGGCCCTAGTCCTTCCCCTCTTTCTGTGAGAAATATTGATGGCATATAGAACAATCTTCCGGCCGGATTTGTTGGCAGGGCAGGTCATGCTGGTGACCGGCGGCGGTTCCGGCATAGGCCGTTGCACCGCGCATGAACTGGCGGCGCTGGGAGCAAAGGTGGCGCTGGTCGGCCGCAAACTGGACAAGCTGGAAGCTGTCAGGGATGAGATCGCGGCGGCCGGCGGCGAAGCCAGTTGCCATGCCTGCGATATCCGGCAAGAGGAGGCGGTGGCAGAGACCGTGCGCGAAGTGCTGGCCTTGCACGGCCGCATCGACGGCTTGGTTAATAATGCTGGAGGGCAATTCCCTTCGCCCTTGCAGCATATTTCCCTGAGGGGCTGGGAGGCGGTGGTCAAGACCAACCTGACCGGCGGTTTCCTGATGGCGCGCGAATGCCTGAACCAGTGGATGCAGGACCATGGCGGCAGCATCGTCAATATCGTGGCCGACATGTGGGGCAGCATGCCGGGCATGGGCCATTCCGGCGCGGCGCGGGCCGGAATGGTCAGCTTTACCGAGACCGCGGCCCTAGAGTGGGCGCACTACGGCGTACGGGTGAATGCGGTGGCGCCCGGCTATGTCGCCTCCAGCGGCATGGACAGCTACCCGCCCGAGATGGGCCCGGTGCTGCGCGGCGCGGCCAAGGGCGTGCCCTTGAAACGCATGGCTACCGAGGCCGAAATTTCTGCCGGCATCGTGTATTTATTATCGGAAGCGGCCAGTTTCATTACCGGCACTACATTGCGCATAGACGGCGGCAGGCCGCAGATGCGGGCCGGCTGGGCCACTGGTCAGGATGAGATCGCCGCTAGCGCGGCGGTCAAGCCGTATGAGGCTTTCCCGTTGGCGGTGGTACCCAGGGTATTACAGGAAAAATAGACGGGCAAATAGCCCATTCATCCACATTAAAAATCAAAAGCCGGAGACCATATGCAATTCACCCACGAGCACCAGGAGCTGCAGCGCAGCCTGAAGCGTTTCATCGACACCGAGATCAACCCGCATGTAGACGAATGGGAAGCAGCCGAGATTTTCCCGGCCAAGGAATTGTTCAAGAAAATGGGCGAGCTCGGCTTCCTCGGCCTGTGTAAGCCAGTGGAGTACGGCGGCCTGGGCCTCGATTATTCCTATTCGCTGGCGATGGCGGAGACCCTGGGCCATATCCATTGCGGCGGCGTACCGATGGCGATAGGCGTGCAAACCGATATGTGCACGCCGGCGCTGGCGCGCTTTGGCTCGGATTCCTTGAAACGGGAATTCCTGGCGCCGGCGATCAGCGGCGACATGGTCGGCTGCGTGGGCGTGTCCGAGGCTTCCGGCGGTTCCGACGTTGCCTCGATCAAGACCACAGCCCGCAAGGATGGCGGCGATTACGTAATCAACGGCAGCAAGATGTGGATCACCAATAGCCTGCAAGCCGACTGGATGTGCCTGCTGGCCAATACTTCGGACGGCTCTCCACACAAGAACAAGACCCTGATCATGGTGCCGATGGGCACCAAGGGCATCAGCGTGGCGAAGAAAATCAAGAAGATAGGCATGAATTCGTCCGACACCGGCTTGATCTATTTCGACGAAGTGCGCGTGCCGCAACACTATGCGATCGGCCAGGAGGGCATGGGCTTCACTTACCAGATGATGCAATTCCAGGAAGAGCGCATGTGGGCCGCGGCCAATTCGATACAGTCGCTGACTAACTGCATAGACTGGACCATAGAATGGGCCAGGGAGCGCCAGATGTTCGGCGGCCGCCTGCTGGACAACCAGTATGTGTACTTCAAGCTGACCGAGCTGAAGACCGAGGTGGAAAGCTTGCGGGCGCTGACCTATCGCGCCTGCGACTTGTACATCCAGGGCCAGGACGTGACCGAGCTGGCCTCGATGGCCAAGCTGAAGGCCGGACGCCTGCTGCGCACGATACCGGACGCCTGCCTGCAATTCTGGGGCGGCATGGGCTATACCTGGGAAAACCTGGTGTCGCGCATGTACCGTGACGGCCGCCTGGCCTCGATAGGCGGCGGCGCCGATGAAGTGATGATGGGCATCATTGCCAAGACCATGGGCATCCATCCGGGCAAGGGCAAATAGGCTCGCCCGCAACAGGCGGTTAAGGATATGCGATTCCGGCGCAAGCCGGAGCCCGGTATCTTTTCCGCACTAAACCTGCCGCTTGAACCTGGGCCGCGCTGGCAACAATGCCGGCCAGGCCCGTATCCAGCCCCACTTCCGATGCTTACCATGACACCCCATCCAGCCTACTACAGCCCGGCCCACGAAGACTTCCGCCAGATGCTACGGCGCTTCGTCGAGCGGGAAATTACCCCGTATGCCAGCGACTGGGATGAGGCCGCCAGCTTTCCGCTGGAGCTGTACCGGAAGGCCGCCGCAGTCGGCTTGCTGGGCCTGGGCTTTCCCGAGCAATACGGCGGTGCGCCGGAGGTAGACGCCTTCTATCACCTGATCGCCTCGGAAGAGTTGGCCAGGGCCGGCAGCGGCGGCGTCATCGCTTCGCTGATGTCGCACAGCATAGGCGCGCCGCCGCTGATGCATGCCGGCAGCGCCGAGCTGAAGCAAAGGATCTTGCCGGACGTGATCGCCGGCAGGAAGATATCGGCACTGGCGATTACCGAGCCCTCGGGCGGTTCCGATGTGGCGGCGCTGAAAACCAGCGCCGTGCTGGACGGCGATGACTACGTGGTGAATGGCGAGAAGACCTTTATCACCTCTGGCATGCGGGCCGACTACTTTAGCGTCGCGGTTCGCACCAATCCCGAGATCAAGGGCGCCGGCGGCATTTCCTTGCTGCTGATAGAGCGCGACCGGGCCGGCTTTAGCCGCACCGAACTCAAAAAGATGGGTTGGTGGGCGTCCGACACGGCGCAGCTGCATTTCGACAATTGCCGGGTGCCGGCCGCCAACCTGATCGGCGCCGAAGGCCAGGGTTTCCGTATCATCATGCGCAATTTTAATCTGGAGCGCTTTAACCTGGCGGCGGGCGCCTACGGTTTTGCCAAGGTGTGCTACGAAGATGCGCTGGCCTGGTCGCGCGAGCGCCAGACCTTCGGTCAGCGCTTGCTGGATCACCAGGTGGTCAGGCATAAACTGGTGGAGATGGCGACCCAGATCAGCCTCACGCGCGCCTTGATCGAAGATACCGCGTACCGGCTGGGCCAGCCCGAACAACAGGGCAATGAACTGGTCGCGCAAATCTGCATGCTGAAAAACGTCGCGACCAGGACCATGCAGTTCTGCGCCGATGCGGCAGTACAGACCCTGGGCGGCATGGGCTACATGCGCGGCACCCGCGTGGAGCGCATTTATCGCGAAGTCAAAGTCAATATGATAGGAGGCGGGGCAGAAGAAATCATGAAGGACCTCATTGCCAGGCAGTTGGAGTATTAGTGGCTTGCGCAGGATTGGAAATAAGTAGGGTGGGCACTCTGTGCCCACGCTGACCCAAATAAACCGCGTGGGCACAGAGTGCCCACCCTACGAATTATTTTTTTGAAGTCCCAAACAGGGACTAAAGTAGAAATTAAAGTAGCAAGTAAATAGCAAACAAAGAATGACAAAGACAATCATAGAAAACCCCGAATTCCAGACGCTGCTAAAGCACGTGATGGAAGAGAAAATCCCTTTTTGCCATTTGTTGGGCATCAAGCTGGAAACCTTCGACCCGGATAATGCACAAATCAGCATAGAGATGCGCGAGCAATTGCTGGGTAATTTTTCGCAAGGCATGCTGCACGGCGGCGTTATCGCTTCAGTGCTGGACACGATGGCGGGTTTCGCTATTCTGTTGAAAATGGCGCAACAAAGCCCCAAGGATGACGTTATGTCGCAGCTGAAGGAATTTTCCCAGATGAGTACGATAGATCTGCGCATCGACTATTTACAGCCGGGGCGCGGGAAAAAATTCTTTGCGACCGCCGAAGTGACGCGGCTGGGGAAACGCGTGGCAAACGTGCTGATGAATTTGCATAATGAAACTGGCGACAGGATAGCGACCGGCGCTGCGGCATTTATGCTGCACGGTAGGGCATGATTTGTGGTTCATGCCCGCCTGAGCATGAGCCTGAATCGTAGAAAAACAGCCTAGGCGGAGTGTTTGGCCGCACTGCCGACAAAGTCGCTTTCACGCATGATGTCGATGATGAAATCGACAAACGCTCGCACACGCTGCGGCAGGTGTTTGCGCGCAGGGTAATAGATGGCGATATCCGGGCGCACGGATTTATAGGCCGGCAATATCCTGCGTAGTTTGCCTGATGCGAATTCCTCCAGTCCGTGATGCACACCCAATAAAGATACCCCGCATGCAGCCAGCGTCAGCAGTTTCAGCGCGTCGGTATCCGATACCACTATTTTTCCTTGCGGAATGATGACTTCCTTGCCGTCTGCATGATCCAGGCTCCATGGCTGCACTCGTCCGGTATTCGGGGAGCGAAACAGTATCAAGGCATGTTCCTTTAAGTCTTCCAGGGTCTTGATCTTCGCATGCTTCTTTAGATAGTCCGGTGAGGCACAGAGTACGCGCGCTAGCGGTAGCAGCGGCCTGGCGATCAGTGAAGCGCTGCCGCCATCCGGCACATTTCCTATCGCACAGTCCAGACCCTCCGCCACCAGATCGACATGGCGGTTTTCAAAGCGCAGATCCAGTGTGATTTCCGGATAGCGTAGCTGGAACTCCGGCAATCTGGGCAGGATGGCAGTGCGGCTGAATGCCATAGGCAGCGATACCGTGACTTTCCCCAAGTATTGTTTTTCCGCTCCGGAGAACGAAGCCAGCGCATCCATCAATTCGGCGGCAGGTCCGCGCACCAGGTCGTACAGCAGATGGCCATCCTGGGTCGGCGTGACCTGGCGAGTGGTGCGCTGAAACAGGCGCTTGCCCAGAGCTGCTTCCAATACCCCTACATGCTTGCTGACTGCACCTGGCGTGATGCCCAGTTGTCGCGCAGCGGCGGAGAAACTGCGCAACTCTATGGAGCTGGCAAACACCTTCAGTGTGCGCAATAAATCGATGTCGTCAAGAGTGGGAAATTTCATAGTATTTGGGAGTTTAATTCACAACAGTTTTCTGCTTTTGATTATAGACCTTTCGACAATATAAAGTGATGATGTGGTTTTTTGCACGTCAAGCGCTGCGCTCTGTAAGTGCGGCCTCAAGTCCGGTGTGATGATTTGGAGGGAAAAGCCATGTTGAAGACAAGTAAGGCTGGCGTAGTAATTTACGCAAAGCCTGGATTGGAACGAATTCCCGGTACCGACACCATTCGTGCAAGACCGTCACATATAGGGAAAATCATCAATGTCAGATGAGATCGTGGTGCAGGGCCGCAGGAAATTTTTGCAGTTTACTGCGTTGGCTGGCGGCGGATTCATGTTGGGCTTCAATATGCTGGCGTCGGCCGCTACGCCGAGCGGCGGCGCCCAGCCTGTGCCCGCGGCCGGCGAAGTTGCGGTCACGGCCTGGGTGCGCATCACGCCGGATAACCAGGTGACGCTGATCGTGTCGCAGGCAGAAATGGGGCAGGGCATCAGCACCACTTTGCCGGCGATATTGGCGGATGAAATGGGCGCAGACTGGTCGCAGATCAGATTGCAGACCGCCCCTTTTGCCAGTACCGGCACCGGCAGCGCCTACCGCAATCCCAAGCTGAACTGGATGTTCACCGGCAACAGCGAAAGCATAGAAAGTTTTTACGACTTGATGCGCAAGACCGGTGCTGCCGCGGCGGCGATGTTGAGGCAGGCTGCGGCTAGCCGCTGGGGCGTCGATATAGCCGGTTGCCGCACTGAAAACAGCACCGTAGTTCACGTCGCCAGCGGCCGGCGCCTGAGTTTCGGCGATGTCGCGCAAGAAGCTGCCAGGCTGGCGCCGCCGGATAATCCGGCACTGAAAGCAGACAGCGAATTGAAGTTAAGCGGACGCGCGCTCTCCAGGGTGGATATCCCGGCCAAGCTCGACGGCAGCGCGATGTTCGGCATCGACTTCAGCTTGCCCGGCATGCTGCTGGCGGCGATACGTACGCCGCCGGCGATAGACGGCAAGCTGGAGTCGTATGACGAGGCTGCGATCAAGGCGCAGCCCGGAGTGCATGCGGTCCTGCCGCTGTCTAAAGGCCTGGTGGTCGTAGCCGACAGCTACTGGCAGGCGCGCAGCGCACTGCAACGCGGCAAGCTGGAATTTTCCGAGGTGCCTGACAGCCAACTGGATAGCCCCATATTGCAACAGCGTTATCGGCAAGCCCTGGAACAAGGGCCGTGGGTGACCCCGGTCAGCAAGGGCCAGCATTCGCCACAGGCGGCTTCGTTTAGCAGGGATTATGAAAACCCCTTCCTGGCGCACGCAACGATGGAGCCTATGAATTGCACTGCTTCGGTGACTGCCGATAAGTGCGAGATATGGGCGCCGACGCAAGGCCAGGAACTGGCTTTCATGGCGCTCAAAGCGGTACTCGGCATGCGCGACGAACAGATCGTCGTCCATCGTTCTCCGTATATGGGGGGCGGTTTCGGCCGCCGCTTATTGCCCGACTTTGTGATCCAGGCAGCGCTGATATCCAAAGCCGTGGGCAAACCGGTCAAGCTGATCTGGGACCGTGAAGAAGATATGCGGCGCGACCTGTACCGGCCGGCCACGATGGTGCGGCTCTCAGCTGCATTGGACAAGAAAAATGCAATACAAGGCCTGCAAGGGCGTGTGGTCTCTCCGACGATATTGTTGCCGGTTTTTCCGCCGGTGGAGGCGATGCTGAACAGCCAGGGTTTCGATCCCAGCGCAATGGAAGGCATGCTGGAAACCATTTACGACATACCCAACTGGAAAGTGGATTTCCATTTGCTGAAGACGGCGATTCCTACTTCGGTGATGCGAACTACCGGCTACGGCCCGAATATTTTTGCACTGGAGAGTTTTATCGACGAACTGGCACATGCCGCCCGCATCGACCCATACCGTTATCGCCGCCAGTTGCTGGCAAAGAATCCCCGCATGCTTGCCGCGCTGGATCGGGTCGCAGTGCTGAGCGACTGGGCCAAGCCTCTTCCTAAGGGGAAAGGGCTAGGGCGCGGCATCGCTTGTACCGAAGCGTTCGGCAGCTTGCTGGCGCAGGTGATACAAGTACAGGTTAAAGGGGCGGGAGTAAAAGTAGCCAGGATTACTACTGTCGTCGATTGCGGGCGGGTGCTGGATCGCGGTATTGCCAGCAATAATATCGAGGGCGGGGCAGTATTTGGGCTGTCTTATTGCAAGTCCGAGATTACTTTCAACAAGGGCAGGGTAGTGCAAGACAACTTGAATACCTATGACATGCCCAGGCTGTCGGAGACTCCCGTGATGCAAACGGAATTCATCGATAGCGGTGAAAAGCTCGGCGGCGTCGGCGAGGTCAGTCCGGTCACGGTGCCGCCGGCTTTGGCTAATGCGATCTTCGCCGCCACCGGCAAGCGACTACGGGCGATGCCCTTGTCTCGCCATGGCTTGCATTTTATCTGAACGAAAGAGAGCGGAAAAATGAAGTTAGATGTCAATGGCCGGCAACAGCAAGTGGAGGTCGACCCCGACACGCCCCTGTTATGGGTCTTGCGCGAGCAATTGCAATTGACCGGCACCAAATTCGGTTGCGGTATTGCAGCTTGCGGTGCCTGCACGGTCAAGGTAGACGGGCAGGCAGTGCGCTCCTGTTCTTTTCCTGTCTCGTTTGCCGAGAACAAGAAGATCGTCACGATAGAAGCGCTGTCGCCCGACCGTTCCCATCCCTTGCAACTGGCCTGGATAGCTGAACAGGTGCCGCAGTGCGGCTATTGCCAGTCCGGCATGTTGATGGCTGCCTCAGCTCTGCTGGACGTTTGCCCCCATCCCAGCGATGCGCAGATCGATGCAGCGATCACCAATATCTGCCGCTGCGGCACCTATCCGCGCGTGCGCCGCGCGATACACAGGGCCGCCGGGAATTTAAAATGATCCGGCAAATTATCCTCAGAGGTATTTATAAGGGCTTGCCGCTGGTGGCGGTAATGGCCGCGATGGATATAGCGGCGACGGTTCACGCGCAGGGTGCCGGCGAAAATGAATTCAGGAAAATGGCCACGGTGCTGATGCATCCACGCTGCCTGAACTGCCATACCAGCGTTGATTTTCCGAAGCAGGGCGACGACAGGCATGCGCATCGATTGGGGATAATCCGCGGCACTAACGGCAACGGTGCGATTGGTATGCAATGCGCTACCTGCCACCAATCCACGAACAACTCTGCCAGTAAAGTGCCCGGTGCGCCGAACTGGCATCTGGCACCCAGCAGCATGGCCTGGGAAAAGCTGTCGGTCTCTGATCTCTGCCATACACTGAAAGATCGCAGCAAGAACGGCGGGCGCGACGTCAACGCCATAGTGGAGCATATGACGCAAGACAAGCTGGTGCAATGGGCGTGGAGTCCTGGTGAGCAGCGCACTACGCCGCCATTGATGCAAAGTGAATTTCATGATTTGGTACGTAGCTGGGCTGCGCTGGGGGCAGCTTGTCCCCAGCAAGCCGGTGCGGCCAAGGACGGTACGGCAAAGAAATGAGCTTGGAGATGAACTTCAAATAAAGAGGGACGAACCGTACGTTCGCCCCTTCAAATCACAGCGAGACCAAAGCGAGACTATTTATTCTTGTTGTACACGTCGACAAATACGGCCGCCAGCAACACCAGGCCCTTGATGACTTGTTGGTAGTCGATACCTATTCCCATGATCGACATGCCGTTATTCATTACCCCCATCACAAAGGCGCCGATCACCGCGCCCATCACCTTGCCCACGCCGCCGGAGGCGGACGCTCCGCCGATGAAGCAGGCGGCAATCACGTCCAGCTCAAAACCGTTGCCGGCCTTGGGTGTCGCCGTGTTCAGCCGTGCCGCGAAGATCAGGCCGGCCAGCGCCGCCAGCATGCCCATATTGACGAAGGTATAAAACGAGACCCTCTCGGTTCTTATCCCGGATAACCTGGCGGCTTTTTCATTCCCGCCTACTGCATACACGCGCCGGCCCAATACCGTCCGGTTGGTGATGAAGGTATAGGCCACCATCAGCAAGAACATGACGATCAATACATTGGGCATGCCTTTGTAGGACGCCAGAAGATAGCTGAAATAGACGATGACGGCGGCGAAAATGGCATTTTTCAGCAAGAAAAATTGATAGGGCTCGTCTTCCATGCCGTAGCGGGATTGCTTGATGCGGGCGCGGAGTTTGACATAAATCAGAGCCGCCGCGACCACGATGCCGACCGCCATCGAGGTGATGCGAAATTCGCCGGCGTCGAAGAATTCCGGAATGAATCCCGAGCTCAGGCGCTGAAATCCTTCGGGGAAAGGACCCACCGATTGTCCCTGCAATAAGGCCAGCGTCAAGCCCTTGAATACCAGCATGCCGGCCAGGGTCACGATGAACGAAGGGATCTTGAAAAACGCCACGAAATAGCCTTGCGCCGCGCCTATCACTGCCCCGGCCGCCAGGCAAATGAGCGCTGCCAGTACAAAATTCATCTGATAATTGACGATCAGCACTGCCGCCAAGGCGCCGATGAAACCGACTACCGATCCCACCGACAAATCAATGTGGCCTGCCACGATCACCATCAGCATGCCCAGCGCCATAATGACGATATAACTGTTTTGCAATACCAGGTTGGTCAGGTTCAGCGGCTGCATCAGCGTGCCTTCCGTCATGACCTGGAAGAAGGCCATGATCGCGATCAGGGACATCAGCATGCCGTATTCGCGCATATTGTTTTTCAGGAAGCCGGCATAGCTTTTGCCGGGAGCTTCTTGCGAAGCTTGACTGTTTTTTGCATCTTTCATGCTCGTGTTTCCCGCCGTGTCTTGTGGTGTCTTTTGCGTCGTATTTTCTGCCGTGCCGTCGGGGGGCACAATGGCGAGTTTTGCCGTAGCCAGTTTATTTGACATTGTTGCAGTCTCCATTTTTTACTATCGCCCGCATGATTTTTTCCTGGCTGGCCTCTGCTATCGGGAACTCGGCTACCAGGCTGCCTTCATTCATCACATAAATGCGGTCGCACATGCCCAGTAATTCCGGCATCTCCGATGAAATCATGATGATGCACTTGCCCTCGCTGGCCAACTGATTGATGATGCTGTATATCTCATACTTGGCGCCGACGTCGATGCCGCGGCTGGGCTCGTCGAGGATCAGGATATCGGGATTCGAGAACAGCCATTTGCTGAGCACGACTTTTTGCTGGTTGCCGCCGGACAGGTTCAATACTTTCTGGAACACGCCGGAACTGCGAATTTTCAGCTGCTTGCGATAGTCTGCAGCGACGGCATACTCGCGACCTTCGTCGATGACCAGCTTGCTGGATACTCCGCCCAGATTGGCCAGGCTGACGTTCCTCTTGATATCGTCTTCCAGTATCAGACCCAGGCCTTTCCTGTCCTCGGTGGCGTAAGCGATGCCGTGCTGTATGGCTTTCTGTATGTTGCTGACATCGATAGCCTGGCCGTCTTTCAATACTTTGCCGCTGATCAGTTGGCCATAGGAGCGGCCGAAGATGCTCATCGCCAACTCGGTGCGGCCGGAACCCATCAAGCCGGCGATGCCGACGATCTCGCCCTTCCTGACATTGAAATTCACGCCTTTGATGACTTGCCGGTCTGCCTGCTCGGGATGATGCACGCGCCAGTCTTGCACCTCGAAGATGACCTCGCCGATGTCCGGCGTGCGCCGTGGATAACGATCTGCCATTTCGCGGCCCACCATATGCCGGATAATCCTGTCTTCGCTGATCTGTTCCTGGCGGCAATCGAAGCTGTCTACCGTGGCGCCGTCGCGCAATACCGTGATGGCGTCGGCAACCTTGGAAATTTCATTCAACTTGTGTGAAATCAGGATCGAGGAGATGCCTTGCTGTTTTAGCTCCAGCAACAGCGCCAGCAATGCATCGCTGTCGCTCTCATTCAGGCTGGCGGTAGGTTCGTCCAGGATCAGCAATTTGACTTCCTTGGACAGCGCCTTGGCGATCTCTATCAATTGCTGCTTGCCCACGCCCAGGCTATTGACCAGGGTATTCGGGGATTCTTTCAGGCCGACTTTTTGGAGCAGCTCGCGGGTTTTAACATAGGCTTGCGCCCAGTCGATCACGCCGTGCCTGGCCTGTTCATTGCCGAGAAAGATATTTTCGGCGATCGACAGCAGCGGCACCAGGGCCAATTCCTGGTGAATAATGATGATGCCGACTTCCTCGCTGTCGGAGATGTCTCTGAATTGTCTTTGCTCGCCGTGGTAATAAATATCGCCGGAATAGCTGCCGTGAGGGTAGACGCCGCTCAGGACCTTCATCAGCGTGGATTTTCCTGCGCCATTTTCACCGACGATGGCATGAATTTCGCCGCTGCGTACTTGGAGGTTGACATTGTCCAGGGCTTTGACCCCGGGGAATGTCTTCCTTATCCCGCGCATTTCCAGGATAGTATTCATCATATTACCTCTTCAGTACCCTTGCCGGCATCCATTGCGGCAAGCGTACAACTTGTCTCGATTGCTTTTGATTTTATCTTTGCCTGAAACGGCACAGCGTCCCTACCTCAGACGCTGTGCTCGCTAACAAACCGGCAAATTCCCGGGCTGTCTGCAGCTTATTTAAACTGCGCCTCTGTATAGTAGCCGCTGCCGGTGACCAGGATCTCTTTCCAGTTGGACGCGTCGACGCTGACTGGCTTCAACAGATAGGACGGCACAATCTTAACGCCGTTGTTATAGGTCTTGGTGTCGTTGATTTGCGGAGTTTTACCGCTCAGCATTGCATCAACCATGCCCACGGTAACCTTGGCCAGTTCGCGGGTATCCTTGAATACGGTGGATTTTTGTTCACCGCGCAGGATAGATTTCACCGATGCGACTTCGGCGTCCTGGCCGGTGACTACCGGCATAGGCAGCTTGGGCGTGCCATAGCCTACGCCTTTCAGCGAAGACAGGATGCCTATGCTGAGGCCGTCGTACGGGGACAAGACGGCATCCACGTGGTTGGTCGAATAATAGGCGCTCAGCAGGTTATCCATGCGCGCCTGTGCGACCGCGCCGTCCCAGCGCAAAGTGGACACCTTCTCCATACCCAATTGCTTGCTGCGCACGACCAGTTTGCCTTTGTCGATATACGGCTTCAGTACCGACATCGCGCCGTTATAGAAGAAAAAGGCATTGTTGTCGTCGGCGGAACCGCCGAACAATTCAATATTGTAGGGGCCCTTGCCGGCTTTCAGGTCCAGCGCTTTTTCTATATAGCTGGCTTGCAGCACGCCTACCTGGAAATTGTCGAAAGTCGCATAGTAGTCGACATTCTTGGAGCCGCGGATCAGCCGGTCGTAGGCAATGATCTTGACACCCTTGTCTGCCGCTTTTTGCAAGGCATTCGACAGCGTGGTGCCGTCGATCGCTGCGATCACCAGCACTTTGACGCCCTTGGTGATCATGTTCTCGATTTGCGCCAGTTGATTAGGGATGTCGTCGTCGGCGTATTGCAGGTCGGTCTTGTAGCCTCTTTCCTTGAATACCTTGACCATATTGTCGCCATCCGCGATCCAGCGTGCCGACGCCTTGGTCGGCATGGAGATGCCTATCGGTCCTTTTTCCTGTGCGCTGGCATAAGGGGCGATGCCCGCGACACCGATCGCAATTCCTGCGACCATAAATTTGATCATCTTCACAAATTGTCTCCTGTTATTTTGATGCCTGCATATAAAAATTGTGGCAGTACGCCCGCTTGCTTGCAAGCTGATACCCCCGCATTCACGCTCTCCGGCACTTTGTCCAGACAGGCCGGCTTGCGATCGCATGTGATTCGCCCTGACTGGCTCCCAGCGCAAAGCGCCTGGATGGTTGCCGGTTTCGGACACTCATTTCGATGCGAGGATACTAAATTGTCTAAGGATATCTTTCTAATGACTTTTTAACTAAATCCGATATCGAATTCGATATTACATGAAAAAATCATGCCGGGGAAAAACCGCTAATTATGAACCCTTGCAGAATCTTTGGCTGGAGATTGATGTAAGGGATCTGATTAATTTGCTTGATATCAAATTCGATATCTCATTAATTAAAAAAGTCATTAGAAAGATATCTATAGACTGTTTAGTATCCGTACATCCTTAGCGAGAGCCAGGTATGCCGCCGGCAGTTAGCGGCCCTGGACGCTAAAACCAAAACAGAATTAATGTGGAAAAAAGCATGTCCGAGACAAAAAAAGTAAAGCTACGCTCTGCGGAATGGTTTGGCAGCGCAGACAAGAATGGTTTTATGTACCGCAGCTGGATGAAAAACCAGGGCATTCCCGATCATGAGTTTCAAGGTAAGCCCATCATAGGGATCTGTAATACCTGGTCCGAGTTGACTCCGTGCAATGCCCATTTTCGCAAAATTGCCGAGCATGTGAAGCGGGGCATACTGGAAGCGGGCGGCTTCCCGGTAGAGTTTCCAGTGTTTTCCAATGGGGAGTCCAATTTGCGCCCCACCGCCATGCTGACCCGCAACCTGGCCAGTATCGACGTCGAGGAATCCATACGCGGCAACCCCATGGACGCGGTGGTGCTGCTGGTCGGTTGCGATAAAACAACGCCTGCCCTATTGATGGGCGCGGCCAGTTGCGACATCCCGACCATAGTCGTCAGCGGCGGGCCGATGTTGAACGGCAAGCACGAAGGCAAGGACATAGGATCGGGGACTGCGGTGTGGCAACTGCATGAGGCGGTCAAGGCCGGCCAGATCAGCATGCATGAATTCATGTCGGCGGAATCCGGCATGTCGCGTTCCGCCGGCACCTGCAATACCATGGGTACGGCTTCCACGATGGCTTGCATGGCCGAGGCCCTGGGCACATCCCTGCCGCACAATGCGGCGATTCCGGCTGTCGACGCGCGTCGCTACGTACTGGCGCACATGTCCGGCATCCGGATAGTCGAGATGGTGTGGGAAGACCTGCGCTTGTCCAAGGTATTGACCAGGGCAGCGTTTGAGAACGCGATACGGGTCAATGCGGCGATAGGCGGTTCCACCAATGCCGTGATCCACCTGAAAGCGATCGCCGGCCGTATCGGCGTTCCCTTGGAATTGGAAGATTGGACCCGTATCGGCCGCGAAACGCCGACCATTGTGGACCTGATGCCGTCCGGCCGCTTCCTGATGGAAGAATTTTATTATGCGGGCGGCTTGCCGGCGGTATTGCGGCGCCTGGGCGAGGCTGACCTGATTCCGCACAAGGATGCGCTGACCGTCAATGGCAAGAGCATTTGGGAAAACACCAGTGCTGCGCCTATCTACAACGACGAGGTGATCCGTCCGCTGGACAAGCCATTGATAGAAGACGGCGGCATCAGCATCCTGCGCGGCAACCTGGCGCCGCGCGGCGCGGTGCTGAAACCGTCGGCGGCGTCGCCGGAATTGATGCAGCATCGCGGCAAGGCGGTGGTCTTTGAAAATTTCGACCATTACAAGCAGCGCATCGTGGATCCCGAACTGGATGTCGACGCCAGCTCGGTACTGGTGATGAAAAATTGCGGCCCCAAGGGATATCCCGGTATGGCGGAGGTCGGCAACATGGGCTTGCCGCCCAAATTACTGGCCCAGGGCGTCAAGGACATGGTGCGCATCTCGGACGCTCGCATGAGCGGTACCGCCTACGGCACCGTGGTATTGCACGTCGCGCCGGAAGCCGCGGCCGGCGGCCCGCTGGCGATTGTGCAAGATGGCGATTACGTGGAACTGGATTGCCATGCCGGCCGCCTGCACCTGGATATCAGCGATGAAGAAATGGCCGCCAGGCTGGAGCAGCTTGCGGCGCGTCCTCCGCTGGCGATCCAAAGCGGCTACCAGCAATTGTATATAGACAGGGTGTTGCAGGCCGATGAAGGCTGCGACTTTGACTTCCTGGTCGGTTGCCGCGGCTCGGCCGTACCCAAACATTCACATTGAGAGCACGGCCCAAATTTAATAAAAATGCAGGAGACAATATGCTTTTAGTGCAATTTAAGGACGTCCGCGGGGCTCGCTGCGTAGGCAGCCTGGAGAACGACAATACGACAGTCCGCATCCTGGATGGCTATGCCACCACGTATCAGCTGGCGCAAGCCGCGATAGCCAAGCAGGACCGCATAGCGACCCTGGCCGCCGCCGCGCTGGGCGACACGGTAGTCGGCTATGCCCAGATAGTAGAGCAGGGGCGTTTGCTGCCGCCGCTGGACCATGCCGACGATGCGCACTGTTTTGTCACGGGAACCGGGCTGACCCATCTCGGCAGTGCAGACACGCGCGATGCGATGCACAAGAAAGTGGACGGCGCGATCGAAGCCCTGACCGACAGCATGAAGATGTTTCGCATGGGCCTGGAGGGCGGCAAACCGGTCGACGGACAGCATGGCGTGCAGCCGGAATGGTTTTACAAAGGCGACGGTTCCATCGTCAGCGCCAGCGGGCAAGACTTGAACATGCCGGCATTTGCGCTGGATGGCGGCGAGGAGCCGGAAATTGCGGGTTTGTATATCATAGGGGCGGATGGCCGGCCGTATCGCCTGGGCTTTGCGCTGGGCAATGAATTCTCTGATCATATTACCGAGCGCCAGAATTACCTGTATCTGGCGCATTCCAAATTGCGTGCCTGTGCCGTGGGACCTGCGCTGCTGGTGGGCGACTTGCCTGCGCATATCGCCGGCAAGTCCGGCGTCCGCGACAGCGCTGGTAAACTGCGTTGGCAGAAGCCGTTTGTCAGCGGCGAGGATAATATGTCGCACACGATAGCCAATCTTGAATACCACCACTTCAAATATCCGCTATTTTGCCGTCCCGGGGATGTCCATGTGCATTTTTTCGGTACAGCGACCTTGAGCTTTGCCGATGGCATACAAGTGCAAGCCGGCGACAGTTTTGAGATAGAGGTTGAAGCTTTTGGCCCGCCTTTGCGCAATCGGCTCGCCATCCAGCCTGCAGCGCCATTTGCGCAGGCCATGGTGACCAGTTTATAAACCAAGGAAAGAACATTGAAAATCACAGGTGAAGCGCTGATTGGCGCTGCAAGCGTAAGGTGCACGGGAGAAGCTTTCCAATCGTTTTCTCCTGCCACAGGCGAATACTTGCAGCCACTATTCCATACGGCAGGGCAAGCCGAGATAGCCAGGGCTGCGGCGCTGGCGCAAGCGGCTTTCGACGGCTACCGGGAAACCGGCCACGAGCAGCGTGCGCGTTTCCTGGAGACCATCGCCGAGCAAATTCTTGCCCTGGGCGATGAGCTGATACTGAGGGCAATGGCGGAAACCGGCCTGCCGCGGGCCAGGCTGGAAGGCGAGCGCGGGCGCACCGTGGGCCAACTCCAGTTGTTTGCCGGCGTATTGCGCGAGGGCTCCTGGCTGGATGCGCGGCTGGATACTGCGTTGCCGGAGCGCGCCATGCCGCGGCCCAGCATACGCATGCGCATGATAGCGCTGGGGCCGGTAGCGGTTTTCGGCGCCAGCAATTTTCCGCTCGCATTTTCAGTGGCAGGAGGGGATACGGCCTCGGCGCTGGCGGCCGGCTGCCCGGTGATCGTCAAGGCGCATCCGGCTCACCCCGGTACTTCAGAGCTGGTCGGCCGGGCGGTACAAAAGGCGGTAGCTCTGTGCCAGCTGGATGAGGGCGTATTTTCCATGCTGACGGGTATCGGCAATGCGCTGGGCGCCGATCTGGTGCGTCATCCTGTGATACAGGCGGTCGGCTTCACCGGTTCGCGCCAGGGTGGCCTGGCGCTGATGGCGGTTGCGGCCGGCAGGCCGCAACCGATTCCTGTGTACGCGGAAATGAGCAGCATCAATCCCGTCTTCCTGCTGCCGCAAGCCTTGGCGAGCAGGGGCGAGGCGATCGCTGCGGGGTTTGCAGCGTCGCTGACTCTGGGAACGGGGCAATTTTGTACCAATCCCGGCCTGGTGCTGGGCATCAAAGGCCAGGATTTTGAGTCGTTTGCCGAGCAGGCCGCGCGAGCATTGTCGACAATGCCCGCGGGCACGATGCTGACGCCGGGAATACAGGCGGCCTACCAGCGCGGCGTGGATGGCCTGGCCAAACACCCGAAAGTGGAAACGCTGGGCGCCGGTGCCGCCGGCAACGGTGTATGTCAGGGCGTCCCGGCGCTCTTCAGCACGAACGCCGCGAGTTTCCTGGCGGAGCATGCGCTCTCTGACGAAGTGTTTGGGCCTTCTTCGCTGCTGGTGGCGTGTAATGACGCTGCCGAAATGCGCCAGCTTGCCGAGCAGCTGGAAGGGCAGCTGACCGCGACTTTGCAGATGGACGACGGCGACACCGAGCTGGCGCTTGGCCTGATGCCTATCTTGGAGCGCAAGGCCGGCCGCATCCTGGTCAACGGTTTTTCTACCGGCGTGGAAGTCTCGACCGCCATGGTGCACGGCGGGCCATTCCCGGCGACCTCGGATAGCAAGAGCACCTCGGTGGGTAGCGCCGCCATCCATCGCTTCCTGCGGCCGGTGTCTTACCAGAATATGCCGCAGGCCCTGCTGCCGGTGGCGCTGCGCGACGGCAACCCCTTGCAGATATGGCGCCGCAAGGATGGCCAGCTGGGCAGGGACTGAAACATTACACGCAGATACCAGTACGTGCAAAAACATATTAAAAGCAAGCGAGGGGACAAATGACGGAAAACACACAATTGGCACACTATGCCGGCCTCAAGGGCAAGCGGGTATTCATTACCGGCGGCGGCTCAGGCATAGGCGAGGCGCTGGTCGCCGCCTTTGCCGAGCAGGGGGCAAAAGTCGCTTTTGTCGATATCTTGAAAGAACCCAGCGAAGCGCTTTGCACCAGGCTGCAACAGGCCGGGCTGGAAACCCCTTTGTTCCGCCATTGCGACATCACCGACATCCCTGCGCTGCAGCAGATAATGCATGGCCTGGCGGCCGAGATCGGCGACTTTGACGTGCTGGTCAACAATGCCGCCAACGACCAGCGGCACCAGCTGGAAGAGGTGACGCTGGATTACTGGAACGAGCGGATTGCAATCAACCAGCGCCCCATGTTTTTCACCAGCCAGGCGGTCGCCGCCGGCATGAAAAGGAAGGGCGGCGGCTCCATCATCAATGTCAGTTCTATTTCCTGGCATATCAAGGGCGCCGGTTATCCTGCCTATACCACGACCAAAGCCGCGGTGGTCGGCCTGACCCGCGGCCTGGCGCGCGATCTAGGGCCGCACCGCATCAGGGTCAACACCGTGACGCCCGGTTGGGTCATGACCGAACGCCAACTGGCCTTATGGGTCGATGAACAAGCCGAGAAAGATATCAAACAGAACCAGTGCCTGCCGGATAAATTACTGCCGCTGCACATCGCGCGCATGGTGCTGTTTCTTGCCTCTGACGACAGCGCCATGTGCACGTCGCAAGAGTTTATCGTCGATGCGGGCTGGAGTTGATACGGCCTGTACGCACTGCCGGCTAGCGTCGGCAGAGTCCATATGAGCTAAACCTCCTTGCTTTCCTCGTTTGGGAAAAGGGCCTTCAATGCGCCAGGGAGTTTTTTTGTCCAAATTTTTGTAGTGGGTTCATCGGTAACAAAAACGCAGCACCGTAGCAACAATGACGGAAATCATTTCCATCTATCCAATATAACCATCAGGAGACAACAAAATGCGTAAATTAATATTGAAAGGCCTTCCGGCAGCGATGCTCATGGCATTTTCCATGGCGCCTGCCCATGCCAGCGATGCCGAAGGCGAGTTTCACGGCTATTTCCGCGCCGGCGCCGGCCAAAATTCGTCGAATGGGTCGCAGGCCTGCTTCGGCCTGGAGGGCGTAGCCAAGTACCGCCTGGGTAACGAATGCGATTTGTATGGCGAATTTGCCTACACCAAAGAACTGGCCAAATCCGCCAATGGCGTGAGCTTTGTCGGCACCGTGATGGCAACCATCTATAGCCCTACCTCGGACGTCGGCAATAATAACTGGGGCCTGGGGCAGATGATGGTGGAAGCCAAGAACGTCGAATTTTTGAAGGGCGGCGTCGCCTGGATAGGCAAGCGTTTTTATGACAGGCCCGACATCCATATGCTGGATTTTAAATACCTGCATGGCGACGGCGTCGGCGGCGGTATCCAGAATATCAGCGCTGGTCCGGGGAAATTCAGCTATGCGATATTCCGCAATGACGTGGACCAAAGGGTCTCGGCAACACGCCACAGCTTTATCTACGATGAGCTGGCCGTCAATCCCGGCGGCAGCCTGAAGCTGGATGCTACAGTGATACGCGGCGATCATCAAAGCACAGTGACCACCCCTGTCGTGCAAAACGGCTGGTCCGTTTCCCTGATACACACGCAAGCCAAGGTCCTGGGCGGCGAGAATAAGTTGGGGTTGCAATACGGCAGCGGTTCAGGCATCAAGTTTGGCGGCACCGATACCGGCGCGTCATCCGACATCAAGCGCACCCGCATATTTGATCATATGTTCTGGCAAATCACTCCCGAGTTCAGCGGCTCCGTGGTCGCCCTGGTGCAGCGCGATCAGACCAATGCAGGCAATACGACCTGGACTTCGTTCGGGGTAAGGCCGGTGTATGCCTTGCATGAAAATTTCAAGCTGCAGCTGGAAGTGGGCCACGATACGATCAAGCCTGCCGCGGGTGGCGACAACCAGCAGTTGACCAAGGTCACGTTTGCGCCGACGCTGGCGATGGGCAAGGGCTTCTGGTCCCGTCCTGAACTGCGCGCTTTTGTGACTTACGCAAAATGGAATGCCGCAGCACAGGCCGCTGCGACGCCAGGGTCTGCCTTGTCTTCTACCGGGGTGTTCGGCGGCTCGACCAATGGAACTTCGATAGGCTTGCAAGTGGAAAGCTGGTTCTGAGCACCGCGGGATACGTAGTAAAAATGTGCTGCCTCGTTTGACCTGCCGGCCAGGGTAGACGGTTACTTCATCCTTTGCCGCGCGGCTGGCTCCACAGTTGCGCGCTCGCTGCAGCGTAATCGGGAAGATGACTTCCCCCAGATGCGCAGCGGGAATCCCATCGGCCGGCCTTGACCCACTCGCATTCAAGCAGCAATGCGGGTGGGGTTTTTTTTGATGGACTTAGTAGATTTCCTTAGCGGCATCCCTGATCGCTCCAAGCAATACTTTCGCGCCCGGCGACAGCAAATGATTGCGCCGCGTGATGATGCCGAAGGCATCCATTTTGCACGGCAATTCTATCGGCAGGATGCACAGGATATTCAATTGGGCGTAGTAGCGCGCCACCTCCACCGGTAGCACATGCAGGAAATCGGTTTGCTGCAATAGCGAGGTGATCATCAGGATCGCGGTGGTGTCGACCACGTTGATCGGCGGCTCCAGCCCTTGCTTGCGAAACATCATGTCGCAGCGATGGCGCAGTACGCTGCCTTGCGGCGACAGTATCCAACCCTCATTGACGATATCTTTCAGTTCAAGTCCCAGCGCACCCTCCAGCGGGTGACCTACGCGCGCGACGGCGCACACCGGCTCTTCGGCCAGTTCTTCATAGAGCAGGTCTGAACGGTCTTCCTGGTCAAGGATGCGCGCCACCATAAAATCCAGCGTACCGCGCTGCAGGCGTTTTAACAGGATATTACTGGTTTCCAGTTGCACACCGATACGCAATAGCGGCGCCTGTTGTTTGACCCGCGATATCGCGCGCGGCATCAGGGACATGCCGGGAGTCATGATGACCCCCACTTCCACCTGGCCGGACAGGCCGGACTTCAAGGCAACGATATCCTCATGTGCCAGCGACAAGCTGGTCAGTGCCATGCGTGCGTGCCGTATCATGGATTCACCGTAGATAGTCGGCTGCATGCCGCGCGGCGTGCGGTCGAATAACTGGATCTCCAGCATGTCTTCCAGGTCCTTTAACTGCTTGGAAGCCGCAGGCTGGGTCATATGCAGCGCGTTCGCTGCCCGGTGGATATTCCTTTCCTCATCCAGCGCGATCAAGAGCAGCAACTGGCGGGTCTTGAGCCTGGCGCGTAAAAACCAGTTTGGGTTGGGAGTGTCCACGTGTCTCTCTATTCAGGTTTGCAGCTTGCGCGGGAAATGATCGTCACAAATGCCAGGCGGCGCAGCTTGGGGAAAGCGCCAGGTGAAAAGTATGATATCAGAACTGGTATTGCAAATGCCAAATAATTGATTGGAAAGATATGGCTTCGGGTTTTAACATACACCATCTTTTTTGATGAATTCCTGCCGCGGAATACAGATTCATGAATATTGTGACCATTGACGCCGGAACAACAAATACCCGCAGCAGCCTGTGGAGAGACGGGCAATTGCACGCGCAGGCCCAGCTGGAAATCGGGGTGAGGGACACGGCAATCAACGGCAATAACTCGGCCCTGAAAAAGGCGGTGAGCGACACCGTGGCGAGCGTATTGTCGCAAGCGAAGCTGCATGAGGATGGGCTGGATCTGATGCTGGCATCCGGCATGATCACTTCGAATATGGGTTTGGCGGAAATACCGCATCTGCAGGCTCCGGCCGGCTTGCACGAGCTGGCCCAGGGCATGCAAAGCGTAGCGATGCCCGAAATATTCCCACAGCCAGTGTGGTTTATTCCCGGCGTACGCAATGGCGTGGACCAGGTCGGGATGCATAACTATGAAGCGATGGACATGATGCGCGGCGAAGAGACCGAGGCCATGGCATTGCTTGCCAGGCTCAAGCTCAAGGGGCCGGCGATGATCATACTGCCGGGCTCGCATACCAAGCTGGTGTCTATAGACGGCGACCAGCGCATTGTTGGCTGCGCTACCACGATAGCTGGCGAGTTATTGCAGGCGATCACGCAGCATAGCTTGCTGAAAAAGTCCCTGGACGGCGATTTTGCCGAAGATCTGCACCCGGAAATGCTATTGGCCGGCGCTGCCGCGGCGCAAAGGACAGGCTTGGCGCGCGCCTGCTTCAGCGTGCGCACGCTGGAACAATTTACCGATACGCAACGCAATGAGAGAGCTAATTTCCTGCTGGGGGCGGTATTGAGCGGCGACCTGCTGGCGCTGAAAAATAGCAGCGCGATACGCATGCGGCCGGACACCAGCATCGTCATCGCCGGCAAACCGATGTTGAAACAGGCATTGGCTTTGTTAATCAATGAAAACGGTTTCTTTTACGGCAAGCAGATCATTGTCGACGATGCGGATCAAGCCAACCTGGCCGGCTTTGGCGCCATAACGATAGCGGCAGCCCGGGGCCTGATCCCGCAAGCCCGAACATAATCATCACCAAGGCAGATATGACAAAATCCAAACGCACATTACGCTCCCAGGCCTGGTTTGGCGGCGATGACAAGGACAGTTTCATTCATCGCAGCTGGATGAAAAATCAGGGCTATCCCAGCGACGCCTTTGACGGCCGGCCGGTGATAGGCATCTGCAATACCTGGTCGGAATTGACGCCTTGCAATGGGCATTTCCGCGACCTGGCGGAAGCGGTCAAGCGCGGCGTGCTGGAGGCGGGAGGCTTCCCGGTTGAATTCCCAGCCATGTCGCTCGGTGAATCCAACCTGCGTCCGACCGCCATGTTGTTCCGTAATCTCGCCAGCATGGATGTGGAAGAGTCGATACGCGCCAATCCTATCGACGGCGTGGTGCTGCTGACCGGCTGCGACAAGACCACGCCGGCTTTGCTGATGGGGGCGGCCAGCTGTGATTTGCCGACGATAGTATTGTCAGGCGGGCCCATGCTGAACGGGAATTATCGTGGCAAACCGATAGGCTCCGGCACCGACGTCTGGAAATTCTCTGAAGATTTGCGCGCAGGGCGCATGACACTGACCAGTTTCAAGCAGGCCGAATCCTGCATGTCGCGCTCTACCGGCCATTGCATGACGATGGGCACGGCATCGACGATGGCCAGCATGGTGGAGGCGCTGGGGGTTACCCTGCCGGGCAATGCCGCCATTCCGGCGGTCGACGCGCGCCGCAAACTGCAGGCGCAACTGACAGGCCGCCGTATTGTCGACATGGTGCATGAAGATCTCAAGTTGTCGAAGATATTGACCAAACAGGCATTCGAGAATGCGATCATGGTCAATGGCGCGATCGGCGGCTCCACCAATGCAGTGGTGCATTTGCTGGCGATCGCCGGCCGCATCGGCGTCGACCTGAGCCTGGCAGACTGGGACAGGCTGGGGCGGGATATCCCCTGTTTGCTGAACCTGATGCCTTCAGGCCAATACCTGATGGAAGATTTTTATTATGCCGGCGGCTTGCCCGTCATCATCAAGGACTTGCTGCAAAGTCTGCATGGTGACGCGCTGACCGTGACCGGACAAAGCCTGGCGCAGAACGTCGAGGATGCCGAAAATTTCAATCCCGAAGTAATCCATCCGGTTGCTGCTCCCTTTAAGGAGGAGGGGGGAATTGCCGTATTGAAGGGTAACCTGTCGCCGCGCGGCGCCATTATCAAGCCTTCCGCGGCGACGCCCGAGTTAATGCAGCATCGCGGCCGCGCGGTAGTATTTAGCAGCATAGAACACTACAAGTCCAGGGTAGACGATCCTGAGCTGGACATTGATGCAAGCTGCATCATGGTGCTGCAAAATTGCGGCCCCAAGGGATATCCGGGCATGGCGGAGGTCGGCAATATGGGATTGCCCAAAAAACTGCTGGAGCAAGGGGTGCGCGACATGGTGCGCATTTCCGATGCCCGCATGAGCGGCACCGCGTTTGGCACCGTGGTGCTGCATGTGGCGCCCGAAGCCGCGATGGGTGGCCCGCTGGCGCTGGTGCGGGACGGTGACATGATAGAGCTGGACGTAGCAGGGCGCCGTCTGCACCTGGACGTCAGCGAGGCCGAGCTGGCTCGCCGGCAAGCCGAATGGCTGCCGCCTGAACCGGCAATGCGCGGCGGCTACCAGGAAATGTATATCAAGCATGTGCTGCAGGCGGACCAGGGCGTGGACCTGGATTTCCTGGTCGGCTGCCGCGGAGCCGCGGTGCCGCGCGAATCACATTAGCATTAGCATTCACGGCGCAGCTACAATACGCCGCATCCCGACTGACTTTCTAGTGACATCATGGACCAACTTAGCCTGCTGATAGACGCAAAAAACCAACTGGGCGAATGCGTGTTGTGGTGCGACCGCAGCCGGCGCGTGTTCTGGACCGACATCCTGGCCGCGCGGCTGCATGCCTATTCGGTCGTGGATGGCGAAATGCAGACATGGGAAATGCCGGAACGGCTATCCTGCTTTGCGTTGACGGAGGGCGATGACCGCCTGTTGCTGGGCCTGGCGTCGAGGCTGGCATTTTTTGAATTGTCCAGCGGGCTGCTCACGCCGATCTGTCCGGTTGAAGACCACCTGCCTACGACCAGGATCAACGACGGCCGCTGCGATCGCCAGGGCCGCTTTGTATTCGGCACGATGAACGAGGCGCCGGGCAAGCCTGCGATCGGCAGTTTCTATCGCTTGAATGCCGATTTGTCGCTGCAGCGATTACCGCTGCCTTCCGTCTCGATTTCCAATAGCATTTGTTTCAGCCCTGACGGCCAGTCCATGTATTACTGCGACTCCTTGCAGCGCATCATCTATCGCTGGGACGCTTATGCGGAGGGCAGTGAAGGCCAGCAGCATAAGCTAGTCGACCTGAGTGATGAAGTTGCCGAGCCGGACGGCTCTACGATAGATGCCGACGGTTTTTTGTGGAACGCGCAGTGGGCCGCCGGCCGCGTCGTACGCTATGCGCAGGATGGCAGCGTGGACAGAATACTCACTCTGCCGGTATCGCAACCGAGCTGCGTGTGCCTGGGCGGCGAACAGTTTGACCAGTTATTTGTGACCAGCGCACGGCAGTCGCTATCGGTCGAAGATATCGCCGCGCAAGCGCTGGCCGGTGGCTTGTTCCATACCCAGCTGCAAGGTGTGCATGGGCTGGCGGAAAACCGTTTCGCCGGGCACGCAGGAGCGGCAAGCTGAGACGCCGGCCTTATCAACGACACCAATGAGGACAGCATGTTGAAACACGCAATATTCCAGGCCATTCTAGAACGCGGCATGGTGGCGATAGTCAGGGCCGACACGGCGGATGCCGCCTTGCAACTGGCGGAGGCTTGCATCGCGGGCGGCATGGATGCGCTCGAAATCGCCTTCACGACCCCGGATACCCTGGACGTCATCAAGCTGTTGCGTCAAAGGCATGGCGACCAGGTCTTGCTCGGCGCCGGCACGGTGCTGGATCCGGAAACCGCGCGCCTGGCCATCCTGGCCGGCGCAAAATTCATTATTTCTCCCAACGTCAACGTCGACACGATACGGCTGTGCCAGCGCTATCAGGTGTTGGCCATGCCGGGCGCGATGACCCCTACCGAGATCATTACAGCGTTGGAAGCAGGCGCCGATATCATCAAGATTTTCCCGGCGGAGGCGGTCGATCCCGGCTATCTCAAAGCCCTCCGTGCACCCCTGCCTCAAGCGCCATTGATGCCCACCGGCGGCGTTACCCTCGACAACCTGCCGCAATGGTTTGAAAACGGCGCCGTTGCGGTCGGCATAGGCGGCAGCCTTACCGCTCCGGCGGCGACCGGAGACTATGGCGCAGTGAGCTCCAGGGCGCGTGCCTTTGTCGCGCGCATGGCCGGCGTCAGGCAAGCGCCATGCGCAAACGGCACATGAAACTGGACGTCCCGTCCCAGCCAGCCAAACCTCGCTGATCAGCCAGGCAAGGCTATTTTTGCGTGGAACCGGCCAGCAACTGCACCGACTGGCTGAAACTGTGCGGCTACGGCCAGGCCGCCACCGGCGGCGCGGTGCTGCCCCCCGAGAAATTTTTAGCGCCAGTTTTAGTACGAAAGCAAGCTAGAGCGAACTACCCTGCGCGGCTAGCAGGATGAGCCGACCGGTGCTCAATTTGGTGGCGCAGGCAGGAATCTGGCGAGTCTTGCAAAATGTGTAAGAAGCCACAGTCATGCTACTGATTTGGACAGAAATTAAAAATAATATAGGCAAATAAACGCATGAATAATTGCTGCGCCGCATGCTGTGCCGAATAGCTGTATCAGGCTTGGTTGTCTGCGTCTTAATTTGTTGCGCCGCGGTTGGATGTAGTCTGCGCGAATTGCGCACCAAGCATTTGCTTTTTGGGATGCCGGGGTCTAGGATAAATATCGAGGGGCAATAGAAACATCGTTCATACCTGATATGGAGGAGACACATCATGGCAACGCATTTATTGAAGGAAAACGGCCTGGCAACTATCGTGTTCGATTACCCGGCAACCCTGAACGTGATGGGCCTGAATGAGATCCGGGAACTTAACCATGTCACGCAGGATATTGTGGACGATCCCAGCATCAAGGTCGTGCTGATCAGGGCAAACGGCCCCATTTTCGGCGCCGGCGGCGACTTGGCCAGTTTTCAGCCCGATCGTTGCGATCCGCCTGAGCTGTTGCGCGAATATGGCCGCGAACTCAATCCCACCATACTGCGTCTGCGGGGCATGCCGGCTATCGTGGTGGCGTCGGTGCACGGTGCGGTGGCCGGCGGCAGCATGGGAACCATGAATGCGGCGGACATGGTGATCGCCGCCAAGGGTACCCGCTTCAATACTGCCTATGCCAGGATAGGCGCCAGCCCGGATGCGGGCAGTACCTGGTTCATGCCGCGCATCATAGGCATGCGCAAAACCCTGGAGCTGCTGCTGCTGTCGGATAATTTCGATGCGGACGCCGCGCTCAGCTATGGTCTGGTGAACCAGGTGGTGCCGCCGGAACAGCTGCGCGACGTCACCGACAAGATGGTTGCACGCCTGCTGCATGGCCCGCATGAAACCTATGCGCGGATGAAGCGCCTGGTCTACCAATCCTGCTCCACATCGCTGGCGCAACAACTGGATGACGAGATTGAACAGTTTGCGGCCATCACCGCGACCAAGGATTTTGCGGAGGGGGTATCGGCTTTCTTAGGCAAGCGCGCGCCGCACTTTGGCTGCCAGTAGATGTTGAGGGAAACGGCGGGGACGGACATATCTATCCGCATCGTCGCCATCGGCCTGCCGGCGGATGGTGGCGGCCCCTATCGGCAGTCGCAGCGCGGGGTTTTGCAAAAGAAGCGGGGCGGCATGCCGCCGGCGCAGCATGAAATCAGCGCCGGGCCCCCTTGCCGGTATAATGGCGTCCGACCATGAAGACCACACTCCAATCCCAACATAGTATCGAGCCTGCCGCGCCGGTCAGGAAGCGTGTGCCGCTGTCACGTCCGCTGGCCACGGTGACCGATGAAGACGGCAATCGCCGCGCCGACCTGGTGCGCGTATCGGCCCGCCTTTTTCGCGAAAAAGGCTTTGACGGCACCACGGTGAGGGATATTGCCAACGCGGTAGGCATGCGTTCCGGCAGCCCGTTTTATCACTTCAAGAGCAAGCAGGAAATCCTGGCCGCCGTCATGGAAGAAGGCCTGGTCGCAGGTTTGGGCGAGGTCGAGCGCATCGTCGCCAGCAGTATGCCTCCACTGGAAAAATTCCGGGCCCTGGTGCGCGCGCATCTGGAAACAGTCTTGGGCGAAGGCCATGATTTCATTCCTGTCCTTTTATATGATTGGCATGCGCTTAGTCCCGACCTGCAGGAACAGATCATAGGTCTGAAGGATAGGTATGATCAGCTATGGCAAAAGACCATTACCGAACTCAAGGGCGCCGGCCTGATCCGTTCCGACAGCAAGGTAGTGCGCCTGTTATTGCTGGGGGCGATCAACTACAGCGTGCAATGGTATAAGCCCGGCAAGGGCCTGACTTTGGATGAATTGTCGGAACAAACCGTAGAATTTTTCCTCTGCTCCTGATATTTGCAAAGAAAATCAGCGATTTTCCTTGCAAATATGGCGTTTTTTTAAGCAAATTATTGTTTTTTACAACAATAATCGACAGGTCAATACGTAGGCGAATTCACTGTAAGCACCTGAAATTGCAGGGAAATACAAAAAAATGCCCGGCTAATGCTGAGCAATGGCAAGAGCGGCGCCGATTTTTTCTTTTAATTTTACTTACTGCCGGATTTATGCCTTATAATTATTTAGTCGTTGAGATTCTAGGTGGTAGTGCAGTATCAGTCTGTCATTCCTTACTTGGTTGAAACGATTTACCGGGCATTTGCCCACCTTAACTGAAATAGGAAATTGTAATGGCAACAGGTATTGTTAAATGGTTCAATGATTCAAAAGGTTTCGGCTTCATCACTCCAGATGAAGGCGGTGAAGATCTGTTTGCTCATTTCTCCGCAATCCAATCCAATGGCTTCAAATCCCTGAAAGAAAACCAACGCGTTTCTTTCGAAGTGACAACTGGCCCTAAAGGCAAACAAGCATCCAACATTCAAGCAATCTAATAAAATTGATACGCTGAATGTGACTTGTTAAAGTTGCACTAGAAAATCCCCGAGAAGTCGGGGATTTTTTTTTGCCCTTTTTGTATGTCGTTTGATCACAAGACACCATTCTTAACGATTTACTGGTGATTAGTATCGTTTTTTTGGCAAATCCGATCAATATTGTTTCTGGTATGAGCAAAAACTCACCGGCTTTGCTGATGGGTTTGCACCGGCTTCTAAAGGCCCAGGGCTTTTGAGAAAAAATAAAGACAAACGTGAAATATTTATTTGCTCAAAGGGAATATTTCGCGACAGCTATTTCCTACCGATTGGCTATACTGAAATTCAGGCTATTCATTTTCTCAGTTCTCAACACATTGATACCATGGCTTGTAAAAGCAGGGCAACGAACTCCCGATTTTGCTGCGGATGTTCGAAGCTTATAACTATATAAAAGGGAGACTTAGATGTTGAATTTGACGATTAGATTGCGCCTGGTCGCGACCATGGCCTTCATGGGGATGTTGTTGATTGTCATCGGGGTCATGGGCATCCTGGGAGGGCAGGCCAGCAATAATGTGGTGAAGGATATCTTTACCAACCAGTTACCTTCAACCATCGCTATCGGCGACAGCCGTTCTCATACCCTGCGCGCCAGAGTGGTTATAGACAGGGCAGTGATGCATCCCGAATTGCCCGATGTCGGCGACGTGGTCAAGCGTGCCGAAAAATTTGTCGGTGAATCTGAAAAGGCCTGGAAGCGCTACCTGGAGCTACCGGCCGACGGGGATGAAAAAAAATTATCCGATGAGGTCGGGGCCAAACGGGCGGCCTACCTGAATGAAGGATTCCTTCCTTTGCTGGCCGCCGTCAAGGCGGGCGACAAGGACGCGGCAGATACCATCAATATGACCAAGCTGCCCAAGCTGTTTTCCGCGTATTACGACAAGTCGGACGAATTGGTGGCATACCAGTCCAAGTCTACCGAAGCGCTGTATACAGCAAGCCAGCAAAAGTTTGCCAGCTTTCGCTGGATTGCCATCTTGACGATAGTGGGCGGCCTGATCGCCGTTTCGGTGTCGGCCTTTTTCCTGCTGCGCGCGATAGCCCAGCCCTTGCATAAGATGATGGAGCACTTTGACGAAATTTCCGCCGGCGACCTGACCAAACCGGTCGTGGCCACCTCGCGTGACGAGATGGGGCAATTGCTGCTGGGCCTGGAAAAGATGCGCGCCAGCCTGGTGGAGACGGTATCGCGGGTGCGTCACGGCAGTTCTTCAATTGCGACTGCCACCGATGAGATCGCCAGGGGTAACCTGGATCTGTCGAGTCGCACTGAACAGCAGGCTGCCAGCCTGGAAGAGACGGCATCCTCGATGGAGCAGCTGACTTCCACCGTCAAGCAAAATGCCGACAATGCCAGACAGGCCAATACCTTGTCGATTACCGCCTCCGAGGTGGCGACGCGCGGCGGCACCGTGGTTGGCAACGTCGTACACACGATGAATTCGATCAAGGATAGCTCGAAAAAAATCGTCGACATTATCAGCGTGATCGACGGCATCGCCTTCCAGACCAATATCCTGGCCTTGAACGCCGCGGTAGAGGCGGCGCGCGCCGGCGAGCAGGGTCGGGGCTTTGCCGTGGTGGCCAGCGAAGTGCGCAATTTGGCGCAACGCTCCGCCAGTGCCGCCAAGGAGATCAAGGAATTGATCGGTGATTCGGTAGAAAAAGTGGATGCCGGCAGCAAGCTGGTGGATGACGCCGGACGGACCATGAATGAAATAGTGCACTCGATACAAAGCGTGGCCGATATCATGGGCGAAATCACTGCCGCCAGTGCCGAGCAAAGCGCTGGCCTGGACCAGATCAATATCGCCGTCGTCAAGATGGATGAAGCCACCCAGCAAAATGCCGCCCTGGTGGAGCAAGCGGCGGCCGCCGCCGGCAGCACCCAAGACCAGGCCCGGCGCTTGCTGGATGCAGTCAGCGTATTCAAGATCGACGAACGCAGCCAGCAATTTGTGGCTGCCGTCACCGCGGTCCCGCAATCACGCCAACCTGTGCGCCAGCCCGTAGCCAGGGCGGCCCTGGCCACCCCGGCCAGGTCGGCATCGCCACCCAATGTGAAGTCCATCCACAGGCCGAAACCGGCGGGCGAGGGCAAGAAAACCGGGGCGCCGGCGGGACAGGATGAGTGGGAAGAGTTTTGATGGGATGATGTACAGGAAAAAACGGCATTTGATCATGCCGTTTTTTTTCAGGGATTGCCTAGCCCCCTCATTCAATTTGCCTTGGCTATGCCCGGCCGCACAAATTCCTGTTCCACCATCTCCTTGCCCCACTGGCTGTCGCTGTATTGCTGCGCCAGCTGGAAACCTTCGGTTTCATACAGCCTGCGTGCCGCATCGAGCCCGCTGAAGGTCCACAGACGGGTCGCGGCAAATTCCTGTTCGTCGCAGAAGCGCATCGCGGCAGACAATAAACGCTGGCCCAGGCCGCTGCCGCGTACCTGGTCTTCCACGATAAACCAGCGCAGGTGGGCCACGTCTGCGCCCAAGTCTTGGCCATCGATGGCAATTGAGCCGACCATCTTGCCGCCCCGCAGCGCCAGCCACAAGCCGTTGCGCGGCTGCTCCAGGCGTCCGGCAAATTCGGCCAGGCCGCCGGCCACCTTGCTTTCAAAATACTGGCCAAAACCGACAGTGCGCGCATAATACAGCGCATGCATTTCGCTGATGCGACCGATGGCGCCGGGCAGATAGCCGCGATGGATTTCCAGGGCGTCGACTGAAGTAGCAAGTGTCATATGAACCTCTCCTGTTAGCACATCTAGGAATTGCCCCAATAATTAGGCTTGCTGTAAGCATGCCTTAAAAAATCCACAAATGCGCGTATGCGCAAGGGCAGGTGGCGCCGCTGCGCAAAGATCGCGTAGATGTCATTGCCCGGGGCGGTAAATTCGTCCAGCACCGTCACCAGTTTACCGGTTTCGATTTCCGCGCCCACTTCCCACATCGAGCGCCAGGCCAGGCCCTTGCCGGAAATGGCCCAGTCGTGCAGCACTTCGCCGTCATTGCAGACCATATTGCCTTCGACTTTCAGCGTGACGTTCTTGCCGCTCTGGCGAAAGGTCCAGCCGCGCTGGCTGCCGTCGGTGCTGAAGGCCAGGCAATTGTGGTTGCTCAGCTCATCCAGCGAGGCCGGAGCGCCGTGCCGCTTGATATAGGCCGGGGAGGCGACCACGACCCGCTTATTATCCGCCAGCTTGACGCCGATCAGATTGGAGTCGGTCAATGAGGCGATGCGTATCGCCACGTCTATGCCTTCGCCTATCAGGTCCACCACCCGGTCGTTCAGGCTCAGGGTCAGCTTCACGTCTCTGTGCTCGGTCAGGAACGAGGGCACCAGCGGCGCAACGTGCTGGCGGCCGAAGCCGGCCGGCGCCGATACCGTCAGCTGGCCGCTGGCGCGAGCGCTGCGTTCGGAGACTGCGGTCTCGGCTTCTTCCAGGTCCGCCAGGATGCGCTGGCAATCTTCCAGGAAGGCCGTGCCTTCATTGGTCAGGGCGATTTTCCTGGTAGTGCGCTGCAGTAATTTGACGCCCAGGCGTTCCTCCAGGGCATCCAGGCGGCGCCCTATCATCGCCGGCGCCACGCCCTCGGCACGCGCCGCCGAAGACAGGCTGCCGCGGGTGGCGACCTCGGCAAAAGTAGAAAGTTGTTTGAATTGATCCATGAATTTCAGCAATAGGTGCCAATGGTGCTAGAGGGCAAGAATACACTGGCTTTTAAGCTGGTATTTTTACTAATCGTAATAAATTGTATCGTTATATCTATTCAGCTTTAACTAAAACGCAAAGATAAAGTGATAAAACTTCACATTTATAAACCTTGATAACGAATATACTGCTAATCGTATATTTAAATCTATGCTTGCGTACGGGATTGTTTGCTGTACTGCAAAAACCGGCGCTACCACCATGTCCATACAAGCCATCGCTTTTGATGCTTACGGTACGCTGTTTGACGTGTACTCGATAAGCGAACTGGGGGAAAAATTATTCCCGGGCCGCGGCATGGCGTTGGCGGAATTGTGGCGCGACAAGCAGATCGAATACACGCGCTTGCGCACCATGTGCAGCATGTATAAGCCGTTTTGGGAAGTCACGCAGGATGCCCTGGTTTTTTCCTGCAATAAGCTGGGTCTGCAACTGACGCTGGATGCGCAAAATGCCTTGATGGGGCAATATGCGCGGCTGCAGGCGTTTCCAGAGAATCTGGGCGTGCTGCAACAATTGCGTGCCGGCGGCTTCAAGCTGAGCATCCTGTCCAACGGCAACCCGCATATGCTGCAGTCAGCGGTGGAAGCTGCCGGCATGCAGGGCCTGTTCAGCCACGTGCTGTCGGTAGAGGCGGTGAAAAAATTCAAGACCGCACCGGAGGCTTACCAGATGGCCCCGGATGTGTTTGGCTTACCGGCCAAGAATATCTTGTTCGTCTCCAGCAATTGCTGGGACGCCTGTTGCGCTGCCTGGTTCGGTTACACCAGCTTTTGGGTGAACCGCACTGCTGCGCCATTGGAAGAGCTGGGCGTAGTGCCGCATGGACAAGGGCGCTCGCTGGCCGACGTTTTGGAGTTCGTGGAAAAACACCGCGCCTAGCGCGCATGGCCAGGCATGGTCCGAACAATGCCGGACATATAAAGAGGCCTTTGCTTGTAAGAGCCTCAGATTTTTATGAATTATTTGAATGACTTGAACTATTTGGAGAATATGCGATGACTCAACTCACTTTGCCAGCCGGCATGGAAATCAAGGGCGAAATCAAGCCTGGCTTCGAACAAATCCTGACCCCGGAGGCGCTGGCCCTGGTCGCCAAGCTGAGCCGCGCTTTTGAACCGCGCCGGCGGGAGTTGCTGGCAGCCCGCGTAGAACGCGTCAAGCGCCTGGATGCCGGCGAGTTGCCGGACTTCCTGCCTGAGACCAAGCATATCCGTGAAGGCGACTGGAAAATCGCGCCTATCCCTAAGGCACTGGAATGCCGCCGCGTGGAGATCACCGGCCCGGTAGAGCGCAAGATGGTCATCAACGCCTTCAATTCCGGCGCCGACAGCTACATGACGGATTTCGAGGATTCGAATACGCCTAACTGGGACAATCAGCTCAGCGGCCAGATCAATATGCGCGACGCGGTGCGCCGCACGATCAGCCTGGAACAAAACGGCAAGAGCTACAAGTTGAACGACAAGATCGCCACCCTGGTAGTGCGTCCGCGCGGCTGGCACCTGGATGAAAAACACGTGCTGGTGGACGGCAAGCGCATTTCCGGCGGCATCTTCGACTTTGCACTATTCCTGTTCCACAATGCCAAGGAACAATTGGCGCGCGGCGCCGGGCCTTATTTTTACCTGCCGAAGATGGAATCGCATCTGGAAGCGCGCCTGTGGAACGACATCTTCGTGATGGCGCAAAATGAAATCGGCATCCCGCAAGGCACCATCAAGGCGACGGTACTGATAGAAACCATCGTGGCCGCGTTCGAGATGGACGAGATCCTGTATGAGCTGCGCGAGCACAGCTCGGGCCTGAATGCCGGCCGCTGGGATTATATCTTTTCCTGCATCAAGAAATTCAAGAACGACAAGGACTTCTGCCTGGCCGACCGTGCCAAGGTCACGATGACCGCACCGTTCATGCGTTCCTACGCCCTGCTGTTGCTGAAGACCTGCCACAAGCGCAACGCGCCGGCAATCGGAGGCATGGCGGCGCTGATCCCCATCAAGAACGATCCCGAGAAAAACGAGATCGCGATGGGCGGCGTACGCACCGACAAGGCGCGCGATGCGACCGACGGCTATGACGGCGGCTGGGTTGCCCACCCTGGCCTGGTCGAGCTGGCGATGACGGAATTTACCAAAGTCCTGGGCGACAAGCCCAACCAGATGGAAAAACAGCGTCCGGACGTGGAAGTCACGGCCAAGGACTTGCTGAACTTCCAGCCTGAAACCCCGATCACCGAAGCCGGCCTGCGCTACAACATCAATGTCGGCATCCACTACCTGGGCGCCTGGCTGGCGGGCAATGGCTGCGTACCTATCCATAACCTGATGGAAGATGCCGCAACCGCAGAGATCAGCCGTTCGCAAGTATGGCAATGGATACGTTCGACCAAGGGCAAGCTGGACGACGGCCGCAAGGTCACCGCCGACATGGTGCGCGCGATGATCCCGGAAGAACTGGTCAAGGTCAAGGCGACCGCCGGCACCGGCCCGACCTATGACCGCGCCGCGCAAATCTTTGAGCAGATGTCCACTTCTGAGTCGTTTGCCGAGTTCCTGACTTTGCCGCTGTACGAAGAGATTTGATGTATTTGATGTATTTGGTGTTATAGCGCGCTGGCAAGAGCAGCAGCATAGGAAAAATGCGATCGGGCGACCGGTCGCATTTTTATTTTCCGGGGGCGGATATGGCGCCGCCAGCCGCAATAAGCTGGTGGGCGGCAGCAAATAAGCGATCAGCTTATAACTTTTTTGCATGACTTCCCGGCCTAATTTCAATCGCAGGGTGCTGATTTTATGCAAACATAGCGTACTGCCCATTCTGCTATAACTGACTGAGAGGCCACTCTTGTGGCGGTGGGAATGGCCAACGGACTCGAACCGTGTAGCAATTTAGCAATTTAGCAATTGAAAGATAGGGAGCCAAAGTGAAACTGATCAGCAACCAGCAAGTCGCAGAATTGATTACCGCCGAAGACTCGATACAGGCGATGCGCGAGGCCTTTCGCAGCATGGAGCAGGGGGCGCAACAAGCCAGAGTGCGCACTACCGCCGCCGGCGTAATGCTGTCCACGATGGGGGCGATCGTGCCCGGGGCCAAGGTGGCCGGCACCAAGGTCTACACCACCATCAACGGCAAGTTCCAGTTCGTGATCGTACTGTTTTCCAGCGAGACCGGCCAGCCGCTGGCAAGCATAGAGGCCGATACGATGACGGCGTTTCGCACCGCTGCCGCAACGGCGGTGGCGACCGACGCACTGGCCAGGACCGACGCTGCTACCTTATCCGTGATAGGTACCGGGGTGCAGGCGCGTTCGCATATCGAGGCCTTGCTGAAGGTGAGGGATTTCCAGCAAATCCTGGTCAGCGGCAGGAGCATACCGCTAGAGTTTGCCGAGCAAATCAAGGCGCTGACCGGGGTCGCAACCAAGGCGGTGGTGATGCCGGACGCGGTGGCCGGAGCCGATGTGCTGGTGACGGCGACGCGGGCGCAAACGCCCTTGTTTGCAGGCGAATTGCTGCCCAAAGGTGTATTTGTGGCGGCAGTCGGCGCCAGCAAGGCCACGGTCAGGGAGTTGGACGATGCGGCCATCGCGCGGGCGGCGGCCATCGTCGTGGAATGGAAGCTGCAGGCCCAGCAAGAGGCCGGCGACCTGGTCATGTGCGCGCCGGGCACCTTTGACTGGGGTAAGGTAAGCGAACTGGGCCAGGCCTTGAATGGGACGATGGACTATTCTGCCAGGCCCGACGATATCGTGATCTACAAGTCGATAGGCGTGGGCCTGGAAGATATCGCCATGGCCGGCATGGTGTATCGCAAGGCTTGCCAGAAATACGGCTGGTGACGACGGGTATCGCAGCATGAGGAAGAGTTTGCGGGCAAACTAGGCGATGGCGGAGGCTTGGGGCTACGGCCTTTTCCATTCTGTATAATGGCGCCATGGCCTTCATTCAATTCACCGGTCGCCCAGGCGCTATTCTGGCGTTTGTGCTTGCTATCTTTTGCCCTGCGTTGTCGCATGCGCAATTAGTCTTTGCTACCCTCGTAGATCAGAGACCCAGTTCCATGATGGCGCAGCGCGTTCTGGCGCATGCATACGGGCAATTGGGTATCACGGTGAGATTCGAGGAGTTGCCAAATTCCAGAGCCCGGAGCTTGTTGGATTCCCACGCCATCGATGGGGTGGACTACAGGATCGTCGACAACCAGGTGAGTGACTTGGAAAAGATTGCGATTCCGATTGCCTATGAGGAATTCGCGGTATTTTCGGTCAATAAACACTTCAAGGTCGCCGGTTATCAAAGCCTCCAGCCCTATACCATCGGCCATCTTGCAGGGGCCAGGATATTTGAGGAAAAGCTCAAGGGCATGCAGGTGGATACCGCCCCCAACCTGGAATCGCTGTTCAACAAGCTGGAAGCTGGACGGACCGATATCGCGCTTGATTCCCGCTCCAGCTATTGCATCGCCAGGAAGCTGGGCCTGAAGAATGTGACGATGCTGGAGCCGTCGCTGGAAAAAATACTTGCCTATCATTGGCTTAGTAAGCGACACCAGGCCCTGATACCGCAACTGGAAGCGGTATTAAAGAAAATGAAGCAGGACGACACGATAAAAAGACTGCAGGACGATGCCTGGAAGGATTTCAATGCGCGATGCAAGGCTTGAATCTGCGGTGGATAGAACGGGCGCTCGCCTGATCGCTTACTCAGGGCAAGCTGCCGGCCGCTGCTACGGCGGCAATTTGCGCTCCTGAAAGTAGAACGACCCGGTCGATATTTCGACCGGGTCGTGCAGATCTTACCCGCCACGCTATACCGTTCGCCTCCCGAAGAAAGACCCTAAAGACCGGTATCACGACCCGCGGATTTTCTTGTGAAGTCGGAACGATTTACCGCTTCGAGCGGCGACGGGCGCCCACCAGCATCAGCGCGCCCATGCCCAGCAGCGCCGTGCTGTCTGGTTCGGGAACGGGGGTGGGCGCCAGGCTTCGATGCCGGGGCGGGAAACGGGATTAAAGAAAATGCAGCAAGATAATATGATCAGGAAGATACAGGAAAAGACCTGGAAAGAATTTGATGCACAATGCGGCGCTCAGGATGCCGCATTCTACGGATAGGCTGGGACTCATAGCAAGACTCATGAAGGTTTTCGGCGGTGCCAATGCTTGATGGGCAAAAAAATGCGACCGGAGCGGGTCGCATTTTTTATTTTCGGACAGGTAGTAGGGATGGCGTGGTGATGGGGCGGGCATGCGTAGCTCCTTAGCGTAGTAGGTGCATGGACAATTCCAGCTTCAGGTAGGCCGCGTCGCGCTGGTTGTTCATCGGTTGTGGATAGGCAGCGCCGGTGGGGTTGCGGTACCAGAGCTGCTGGTCTTTGTATTCGGTGAAAATATCGGTTTTGCCGTTTTTCATCGTTTCTTCTTTGCTCATCTCGTGCTCCTTGTGGGTGATGATTTTTTTGTGGGAGGCTGGCAGCGACGCAGGTTTAAGCCGCGCACAACAGCGCGTCGCTTGGTGAACGGGTGGATAGGGGAGGGTGGAAAAATGATGCGACGCATGCAGGTCTCCCCGCATCGACCATTGTGAGGAATGATCGGGCGTGCCGCGTCGCAAACCGGGTGCCGCCTGCAGGCAGGCGGCTTATTGGGGTGGTGCACTGGGCTGGACAGTTTTTCAGGTCACCGGGCTAGCCAAACACACTCCCGACAAGGCGTCCCGCTCAGAGGGTCCTTGTATTACGGTTTGACCTGACGGCAGCCGCAACGCTGGTATCCGTCAAGCCCTGAGCGCGTGTTAGTTCGATGTTGCGGGCATCAAACCGGAAGCGTGCTTGGCTAGCCTGACGACCTGGAAAACCTCACGCTGCGCAAATTGCAGAGTGAGGCTCCCCCTGGCCAGGCCATGCGCTTTTGAAAAAAGCGCGTTACAAAATAGGCATGGCAGCATATGTAGCTCCCATGCCGGACTGCACCTGAACTGGCAAACACTGTGAGGAATGTTTGCCGATGCAGGCGGAGTCAACAACGGTTCAATTTATTAAAGATCGACGTCTGGTCCAGCTTACTGGGGACGGCCTCAAACTTGAGGGCTGCACAACTTGCGGTTCAAGAGAACCGCGCAAAAAATACTGGCGACAAAGACGGTACCAAGGATTCAAAAAAACGGCGACACAAACAAAAAGCCCGGATGTCCTCTTGGGAATCATCCGGGCTTTTGGCCTGACCTGGTGGTCTGTCGCTGAAGTTTTATCCTCCCGCGACCTGGGGTATGAGCCCCCGGACGATGTTCCTGCAATGAGTGCTGCCAGTGCTGCTAGTACTCTTAATACTGCGCTTCCATTCAGTGCCACGTCGATTGCCGTCGGCAACTGTACCTGCGGCGGCGCCTGCCATGACTGGAGCGGTGCTGCCACCGAGCTTCGCGGTCAGGATAGACGTTACTGCGGACACTGCATTTGCTGCTGCCAACTGGAGCGATGCGAGCAACTTTGCGACCAGCGATGGCAGGCCGGACGCGGTGCGTCCTGTCTGTGACATCTGTGGCTGCTGGTTGATCTTCACACGGCTCTCCTTAAAAATAAGCGGTTGGCAAAAAATGTTCTTTTGGAACGACTAAGTGGATTGTGCCATCACAAAAGATAAAAAACAATCATGCCATGCAAGAAAATGCGTTGATGCGATGTTTTTTTGCAACGAGCGCTGAAACTTGTCATTCGGTGTGGGGCAGCGTAAACTACGCCCTGTCGTAGTGAGGTACGGCTTATGAAACCACAATCTGAAAAAACACCATTAAATCCCCCCGGTCCTACCGGTCGCGGCATCGTGCTGCGCGTGCGCGTCTGCATGGCAGAGCGCGGCATCCGCTCGGTCGCCGCTTTGCACCGCCTGTTGATCGAGGCCGGTGTCGATATCTCCCACCCGCAATTGATACGCGTGGTGGACAACCGCGCCCAGCATCTGAATGTCGCGCTGCTCAATGGCTTCCTGAAGGTATTCGGATGCCGGGTAGAGGAATTGTTTGGCGAAGAACTGCTGGCACATTGACGCGCCACGCCGCCTGCCGCATTACAGCCCCGAAAAAGCCCCGGCTTCCCCTCTGAACCATTTCGCCAGACTGGCGATGAAGGATAGTGCGCCGTTGTTCCCCGGCGTTTGCAAGGCATGGCCGGCCTTGGGATAGACGATGAACTGGAAATCCTTGTCAGGATGCGCCTGGAAATATCGCTGCAAGACCTTGCCTGATTCGAGCGGCACGCTATCGTCGTTCTCACCCATTGCCGCAACCATGGGAATATTGAGCTTGCTGTAAGCAGCAATAGGGTCACGGAACAGGTGGCTGCTCCAGTAGCGGTAGCGATGACCGAAGAACTCCTTTTGCAGGTTGCCGGGATCTTGCTTTATCGCCGCATACTCTTTCAAAAAATAGGGCCTGGAAAAAGGCTTCGCATACGGTTCTACACCGTGATCCGCAAAGTACAACAGCTCCTCGCTTTGCTGCATGCCACCACTGCCTGCAGTAGCCAGCCAGCCTATCTTGTCGCTTTGGGATGCGACCAGCGGAGCGATCGCGCCGCCCTCGGATAAACCGACGACGGCGATCGAGTGTTTCCCGCGTTTCTTCAAGAGTGGCTGTGTGTCCAGGAATTCCAGGTTGTCGGCGACCCGTCGCTCCAGATAGTCTGCGTTGATAAAGGCATCGGAGCATGCGCGCCCATCGTCGCCCTTTTTCACATGCGGTTTTTCCAGGAAGTAGGCATCCAGCGGCGCCGGATATTTTTCAAAAAAGCCAGGGAAGCGCGAGCCAAAGTCAGCACAACCAGAACCGCTGATCAGCAAGATAGCCGGTCCACTATGCACGGCTTCCGTGTCGTAAAGACGGAAATATTGGCGCTGCTCGCCTTGTAGCGTAATGGTCGCTTCTTCCACCCGGCGTTCGGCGCTGGCTGCCTGGGAAAGCAATAGCAGCGAGGCACAGAGGATGTAGTGGTAAGTCATGCTGGTCCTTGTCGGTGCTTGGCGAGTTGCCAGGCCCGAATGCTGGTAACTCAGAACGAATAATTTAAGGATTGTTAAATGATTGAAAAACCAAGAAAATATAACAACTTTTAACAGTAAGGCAACATTTTTTTGATATAGTATTCTGGGCAATGTCCCCGGCATTCTTACTGAGAGGCAAGATGCATTGCGGATTTCATAGATGGATAACCTGGCCGCTTTGCTAATCGGCCATCTTTCATGGAAAGAAAATAAAAATGAAACAATACGGCGCTGAATTTTTTGGAACCTTCTGGCTGGTACTGGGCGGCTGCGGTAGTGCGGTATTGGCTGCAGCTTTCCCCGGTGTCGGCATAGGCCTGCATGGTGTCTCGCTGGCATTCGGCCTGACGGTGCTGACCATGGCCTACGGCATAGGCCATATCTCCGGCTGCCATTTGAATCCGGCGGTGTCGATAGGCCTGTGGGCAGGCGGGCGCTTCCCCGCCGGCAAATTATTGCCTTACATCGTGGCGCAAGTGCTGGGCGGCATTGCTGCCGGCGGCGTGCTGTACCTGATTGCCAGCGGCAAGGCAGGGTTTGATGTGGCGGCCGGCTTTGCCTCGAATGGCTACGGCGAACACTCGCCGGGCGGCTATAGTTTCCAGGCGGCACTGATTACTGAAGTTGTGATGACGGCGTTTTTCCTGATCGTCATCCTGGGGGCGACCGACAAGCGCGCGCCGCAAGGATTTGCACCGATCGCGATCGGCTTGTGCCTGACCCTGATCCACCTGATCAGTATTCCTGTCACCAATACGTCGGTCAATCCAGCGCGCAGCACCGGCGTCGCGCTGTACGTTGGCGGCTGGGCGACGGCGCAGTTGTGGCTGTTCTGGGTGGCGCCGATTGCTGGCGGCGTGCTGGGTGCCGTGATCTACAAATTCATCGGCGGGGAAGAGAAGTAAGCCGATTGCTCACGATACAAAACGCTGCACGCCGGCTGCCGGCATGCAGCGTTTTTTTTTGGGGAGCTGGGACGGATGCGGCTAGCGCCGAGATGCGATTCGATCCAATGCGATGCTGATGATATCGAGCCAGCCGTGCTATGCTTGTAAGCCCGCCCGGTGAGTGCAAGATCGCCGCGCAATTTTGCCTCCTTAGTCCAGATTAGAACCTCCATGACCGCACCTTTTATCAGCCCAGCAGACATAGTTACCGCGACCCAGACCTGGTTGGAGAAGGCGGTCATAGGCCTGAACCTCTGCCCATTCGCCAAGTCCGTGTTTATCAAGCAGCAGATACGCTATGTGGTCAGCCCGGCGCGCACGCCTGAAGACTTGCTCAAGGATTTAATCGCCGAGCTGGAAGTCCTGGCCGAGGCCAATCCAGAGCAAATAGAAACGAGCTTGCTGATCCATCCTGCGGTATTGCTGGATTTCCTGGACTATAACGATTTTCTCGATGTGGCCGACGGCGCCTTGCAAGAGCTGGATCTGGATGGCCAGATACAGGTTGCCAGCTTCCATCCCGATTACCAGTTTGCCGGCAGCGATGTCGACGATATCGAGAACTATACCAATCGCTCGCCTTTCCCCATGCTGCATTTATTGCGCGAAGAGAGCGTGGACAAGGCCGTGCTGTCTTTTCCCGACGCCGATATGATCTATGAAAAAAACATGGAGACCATGCGCGCACTGGGACATGAAGGCTGGCGCCGCTTGTTTTCCGCCCACGTAAAAAAATGAAGCCTGCACGTTCTTGCTGAGGCGCAATCATTGCGTGCTTGGCTCGCCCTTTACATTTGCCGGTTTGGTCTTTACCTAACTTTACACCGGCGCGGCTTCATTCTACGGCCTGCATACCGTTATTACTCTTAATGAAAAATCTTTAGGAGCGAAAAAAATGGTCACTGCAATCGGAGCCTCATCCGCTACCGGCAGCGTTAGCGCCGGCAGCGACACCCAACTGGCTGCGCTGGAAAAGCAACTGGCAGCGTATCAAAAGCAATTGACCGAGGCCGAAAAGAATGCCACTTCCGAGTCCGGCAAGGCTGCGGTCGAAACACTCAACCGGCAGATCGCTGCTATCCAGGCAAAGATAGATCAATTGAGCGCACAGAAGGCGTCCAACACTACGGCCGCCACATCCAATTCGCAGACTGCGGCTAGCGGCTCTGCCACGTCGACCAAGTCCAGCGATTCAATACTGGGCGGCTCGGTCGATGTCTATGTGTAAACCTGGCGCGGATGGTAGTTTATTCGCGCAGTAGGGGACTATGCCTTAGAATTGCTCATTCCCTGTATTAGGGCAAACTAGTTAAAGGTAGCCCATGCACCTGAAAACCATACTGTTGCCGATATGGCTGGCGCTAGGCCTGTACATTGCTCATGCCCAGGCGGTCGAAGAGGTCGCGCCCAACAAGCGTCCGGTCAAGGTAATTGCCGATGCGCAGATCAAGGTGGATGCTGCGGCGGGCAGCGGGATCCTGCCCTTGTATCTGTCGCAGGACTGGAGCAGTCCGCAGCCTGACATCACGCGCGCCGTGCTGGTTTTTCATGGTCGTTTGCGGGATGCCGACGTGTACTGGCGCTCTGCGCAAAAAGCATTGAAAGCATCCGGTGAAGCGCAGCATACTTTGCTGATCGTGCCGCAATTCCTGGCGGACGCCGATATTGCCGCGCATGATATGCCGGCAGCTGTTCTCCACTGGCAGTGGGAGAGCTGGATGGGCGGCGAGAATGCGAATGGCCCGGCACCGCTCAGTTCCTTCGAGGCGATCGATGCGATCCTGCTCCAATTATCCGACCGCAAGCGTTTCCCGAATTTGCGGACTGTGGTCATTGCGGGCCATTCGGGCGGCGCCCAGGTGGTGCAGCGCTACGCCGTGGTCGGCAAGGGCGAAGAATTGCTGGATAAACTTGGCGTGCATACCCGCTACGTGGTCGCCAACCCTTCTTCCTACTTGTATTTCAATGAGGAGCGCCCGCTAACCTTGACCCCTGGCTGCCCCCAGTTCAACCAATGGAAATACGGCTGGTCCGGCGCCCCTGCCTATGCGCAGCTGAAAGCCCCGGCGGCGTATGAAGCCGCCTATGCGGCGCGCGACGTGGTGTATTTGCTGGGCACGGCCGATATCAACCCGCGTCATCCTGCGCTCGACAAATCCTGTCCGGCAGAGTTGCAAGGCGCCTATCGCTATGCGCGCGGGCTAGCCTATTTTTCTTATATGCAGCGCAGGCATCCCGGTATGAATGCTCAAACCCTGCTCAGAGTGGAGGGCGTCGGCCACGACGGCGATGCCATGTTTACTTCGGCTTGTGGTTTGTCGACATTGTTCGATAGCGGGGCGTGTGACGGCGGGCCAGGGAAGTAGAGGGCAGGCAGATGGAAGAGCTCGCGCGCTCTTGCGCGAGGCGCGTGCCCTGAAATTCTTAGGGGGAAAATTCTAGGGAAACCAGCGTTCCCTGATGTTTTGCAAGATGCCGTTGCTCTTGATGCGCCGGTAACCGTCTTCATAGAGACGGTAGAGTTCCATGCCCCTGGGATGTTTCATGCTGAAACCGATGGAGCCGGTCTGTATGCCGCAGTTGAAAGCGAAGCGCACCTGCTTTTCCGTGTTGGTAGCCACGATCTTGACATTTTTGGGCTCAAGCTTATTGGTCATAATGATCGCCGCGTCAAAGCGCTGCTTGGCCAGTTTTTTCAGGCTGCTCTCATCTGAAGGCGCCTCATCGAAAATAATGCGCTCGGAGTTCAGCTGCACGGTTTGCGGCGGATATTCATAGCCGCGCACGATGCCGACCGTGGTGCCGGGCGGCAACCGGCATTTGTTCTTGGCCGGCCTCGGCAGAGGTTTATGGATATTTTCAAACAAGTCTGCATTCACCTGCAACAGTGGCTCCGAAGCAAACTTCAGCCTGCCCTGGAATTCCGACAGCCATCCCATATTGAAGCAAGCGGCTACCTCGGCGCTGAGCACCTTGGCCTTGCAGCGGGAATAGGGCACGACTTCCAGATTGACCTTGACACCCATTTCCTTGAAAGCCGCCACCACCACATCGTTGGCATAGCCGGTGCCGTCAGGCTTGGACCAGGGCGGCGCGTCGCCTTCGACCATGATGTCGACCGCGCCATTGCTTCCCGCAGCTTGGCTGACCGCAGGCAGCCAGGCAAGTGCCAGGCTGAAGAGCAGGGCGCGTAACCGGCGCTTCTCAATGCTTCCGCTGTTGTTAATTTCAGGTCTGCTCAAAGAAGTCCTAACTGGCTTGGTTGAAATGCGCCGCAAGTGCTGCCGCAGAGCTATGTTTATTTAATTCTAACGGATGGGCCTCAGATCAGTCCAGGCATGAGCGGGATACGGAACTCCCGCCCAGCCAGAAAATGTGAAATCGGTCAAAAGCGCCTGATGGCGGACAAAGCCGACGCTTTCTTATTCCAGCTGTTGAAGTCCTGAGCTGGACCGGGATCGCTGCCGGTGCCTGTGCCGACCACCGATAAGGCGATGCCGGCGACAGCCAGATCGTTCGTGGCGCCCGGTTTCCACCCAGCGCCGCGAACGTGGGATCATTCTTTTACCGCTTGATGCCCAGCATGGACTATAACTAGTAGATGTCACCGCGTGCGTGACAATGGGGGCCGCCGCGCATGGTGCTCGGTGGAAATTATCATGAGGAGAGTGCTATGCCTAAATATGTCATTGAGCGCGATATCCCAGGGGCCGGGAAGTTATCGCAGCAGGAACTCCAGGCCATCTCGCAAAAGTCCTGCAGCGTGCTGGACAAAATGGGGCCGCAGATACAGTGGGTCCAGAGTTATGTCACCGACGATAAAGTCTATTGCGTGTACATCGCCGCGAATGAAGGGCTGGTGAAGGAGCATGCCCAGCAGGGAGGCTTCCCGGCCAACCGCATCTCCGAAGTTGCCGCGGTAATTGATCCGATCACTGCGGAGTAGTGCCGTCCAGCGGGGGGGGCGAATCGGCGCCCCTCTGGCCTTGCTTGGCAAGTCTGCCTGCAGAAATGAGAAAAGCCGCTTAATTGTATTAAGCGGCTTTTCAAGTATTACTGGCGGAGACTGTGGGAGTCGCCTACGTACCGCAGGCCGCGGAATCGCTTGCAAGCGATTCCCTTCGACTCCCACCCGTGAGCCATACTGATGGCTCACTAGTCTCCGCAGAAATGAGAAAAGCCGCTTAATTTACATTAAGCGGCTTTTCAGTATTACTGGCGGAGACTGTGGGAGTCGAACCCACGATACAGGTTTAAGCCCGTATGCTTCCTTAGCAGGGAAGTGCCTTCGACCACTCGGCCAAGTCTCCACACTTTCTTTTGCGACTTCGTTACCTCGATCGCAATCGAGAAACGAGATAATATCCGCTTGCGCGTCTTTGGTCAACAGTAACTATGGCCAAAATCCTGCTTTTCTGTCCTCGCCGCCTTATGGTACAGGCTTCATGCGGCTCGCTGGCATGCTGCCTGTTATCAGGCTGATTCCAGTCCGAAGGCCTTGTGCAGTGAACGTACTGCCAATTCCATGTATTTTTCGTCAATCAATACAGATATCTTGATTTCCGAAGTGGAGATCATCTGGATGTTGACGCTTTCTTCGGCCAGGGTGCGGAACATTTGCGATGCGATGCCGACATGGCTGCGCATGCCTACGCCGACTACCGACACCTTGGATACTTTCGGGTCGCCGATGATGTTGCCAGTGCTGATGTGCTCCTTGACGCTGCCTTCCAGTACTTGCATGGCCTTGGCGTATTCGCCGCGCGGCACGGTAAACGTGAAGTCGGTTTTGCCGTCCACAGACTGGTTCTGGATGATCATGTCGACTTCGATATTGGCGTCGGCGATAGGGCCCAGGATCTGGTAGGCGATGCCTGGCTTGTCCGGCACGCCGAAAACGGTGATTTTTGCTTCATCACGGTTAAACGCGATGCCGGTGATGGTAGCTTGTTCCATGTGTGTATCTTCCTCAAACGAAATCAGGGTGCCGGAGTTGGCTTCTTCTTCCAGCGGTATCATAGGGTCGGTCAGCGACGATAGTACGCGGGTAGGCATGCGGTAGTTGCCGGCGAATTCGACCGAGCGAATCTGCAGCACCTTGGAACCGAGCGAAGCCATTTCCAGCATTTCTTCAAAAGTCACCGTCTTCAGGCGGCGGGCGTCGGAGACCACGCGCGGATCGGTCGTGTAGACGCCGTCCACGTCGGTATAGATCAGGCATTCCTGGGCCTTCAGCGCCGCAGCAACGGCAACAGCGGAAGTATCGGAACCGCCGCGGCCCAGCGTCGTGATATTGCCTTTTTCATCCACGCCCTGAAAGCCGGTAATGATCACTATCCTACCGGCGTCCAGGTCGCCCCTGACCTTGGCCTCGTCTATCGATGCAATCCTGGCCTTGGTATGGGCCGAATCGGTCTTGATCGCTACTTGCCAGCCGGCATAAGACACGGCCTCCTTGCCGATGGAGTGCAGCGCCATCGACAGCAGTGCTGACGATACCTGCTCGCCTGTCGAGGCAACCATGTCCAGTTCACGAGGATCGGGATCGGCCATGATCTCTCTCGCCAGGCCGAGCAGGCGATTGGTTTCGCCGGACATCGCTGATGGCACCACAACTATCTGGTGACCGGCGTCATGCCATTTGGCAACGCGTTTGGCGACATTCTTGATACGTTCTGTCGAACCCATCGAAGTACCGCCGTATTTGTGGACGATTAAAGCCATAGATATCAAAAAAGTAATGCCGGTAGCCGGACAAAGCACTCGGCCGCGCGTCTTGCGTGGCCGGATGATTTATGCGGGCTGCCCAAAGCAGGGGTGAAAAATGCGGAAAATCAACCCCTTACTCTACATGTTGCTACGCAAAATAACAAGTTTGGATTGCCTATTAATTAAGCAGTGACGAAATGAAAGTTTGAGATTGCCCTCAAAAACTGACGAAAATGTGTCGCAGTAGGCAAGGGATTTGATTGAAGCAAATGCCTAACGACCGTATCTGCGCGCTGAAAAATTCGGGCCGCAATTGTAGTTTGGTCCAAAATAAGGGGGTATAGATAAATAATATGAATTGATATCAACTGATTTGCAATAAAAGTCCACTATACCCCCTGTAGTATGTGGGTTTTTCAGAAACCGGCCGCGGATGCGCTATTTCCAGCGGCGCAGGATACCTTGAAAGTTTTCATGACTATTTTGCATATCGATATAAGAAAATGATTGCAAGCAAAAGCGGGCAGATACTTAGGCAGGCAGGCGTTTGCTGCGCGCTTCATAGGCTTTCAGGTGCGTGTAGACCAGGCGCAGCAGCGGCAATCCCGGCTCTTGCATGCCCAGGCCTTGGCCGCGCTGGATCAGGTCGCCTATGATCTGGTCTGCTTCTATGCGGGCCTGATTTTCCATGTCGCGAAACATCGATGCCGTTAACGGGGAGCCGGCAGTGGTGAGCAGGGTGCGTAGCTGGTTGAAAAAACCGCTGCCCGGCGCATGGCCGTCGGCGGCCGCGATGCTGCGGCACTCTTCCAGCAGGTCCAGCACAAATTGCTGTCCGCCCGGCGCCTGCATGATGTCGCCTATGGAGGAGCGCATCAAGCTGGTGCTGCCGGCCAGCGAAGCCAGCAATACCCATTTTTCCCACATTGATTGCAGGATGTTGTCGCTGGCCTGCGGATCAAATCCCGTGCCCGACATCGCGGCCAGCACGCGCTGGATGCGCTCCGACATGCTGCCGTCGCGCTCGCCAAAGGTCAGTGTGTGCATGGGCGCCAAATGCAGGACCGCGCCTTGCGCATCGACCGTAGAAGAAATCGCGCATTGACCGCCGAGTACCCTGTCCTTGCCAAAATGCTGTTCCAGGGTGTCCAGGTGGCGCATGCCGTTTAACAAGGGCAGTATCATCGTATGCTCAGCCATCGCCGGCGCAAACGAAGCGATCGCATCGTCCAGGTCGTAGGCCTTGCAACTGAGGATGACCAGGTCATAGTTAGCCTGCAATTGCGCGCCGAGCACGGTAGGTGGCGCGGCCAGCGACAAATCGCCGACCGGGCTCTTGATCACCAGCCCATACTGGGCCAGCAGCTCGGCGCGCCGGGGCCGCACCAGGAAAGACACATCCCGTCCGGCAGCCAGCATCCTGCCGCCAAAATATCCACCCACTGCACCGGCGCCAACGACGAGTATGCGCATATTCCATTCCTCTGTTTATTTTGAATAAAGCCGAACCATCAGGATACGGCTGATTATTGCACAAAGTAATTTGCACAAAGTAATTTGCACAAAGTAATCATCATCATTTACTCCTGGCTTAGGGCGTTTTCCTGAGCAGTCGCCGCGTGCAAGCTATCGCCTTTTCCTACACGAATATCCAATCCTATCCTACGGAATTCCTACATCAAATTTATTATTTAATTGTTATTCTTGGTTTTTAAGCTGCAAGGGGAAAATCATGAATCTTCCTTCTTCTTTCATTTCATTTTTTTCCGGAAAACCTTCCCGCAAATCAAGGCTGCTGACCGCAGTAGCCGGAGCCGTGCTGGCCTGCGTCCTGGCCGCGATACCGCATGCTGACGCGGCATTGATGGAAGTCAATGATCAGCTCAGTGGCGTGGACAAGCAGTTCCTGATGACCGCCGCGCAAACCGGCAATACGGAAATTGTGGCGAGCAAGACTGCTTCTGGCAAGGCAAGCTCGGAAGACGTTAAAACCTTTGCAGCGGAAGTGCTGGCAGACCACAGCAAGGTGGCGGACCAGCTGAAAAAGCTGGCCAGCAGCAAGGGCGTCAATGTGCCCGACGAACCCAGCATGAAGCAACAAGCCGTGATAGCAAGGCTGAATGTCCTGGATGCCAAGAAGTTCGACCGGGAATTCACGGCTGAAATCGGGGTTTCTGCGCATAAGGAAGCAGTGGCCCTGTTTCGTAAAGCCGTCATGAACGCCAAGGATGCAGACGTCAAGGCATTTGCACAACAAAGCCTGCCCGCGCTGGAGCACCATTTGCAAATGGCGCAAGACTTGAAAGCAAAGCTTGACAGGCAATAGTGAGCTATCGCCAGCATTGGGAGGACATCATGCCAAGGGCACTATGGAAAGGCGCCATCAGTTTCGGGCTGGTGCATATACCGGTGGAACTCTATTCGGCGGTAAAGCCAAACGAACTGGATCTGACGATGCTGGACAAGCGCGATTTTTCGCCGATAGGCTTTCGCCGCTACAACAAGCAGACTGGCAAGGAGGTCAAGTGGGACGACATCGTTAAGGGCTATGAATACAAGGACAATGAATATGTCGTGCTGTCCGACGAGGACCTGAAGCGGGCCAATGTAGAAGCAACGCAAACGATAGATATCCTGGCCTTTGTGGATGCGGCCGACGTTCCGCTCACTTATTACGAGCAGCCGTATTACCTGACGCCGGACCGCGGCGGCGACAAGGTCTATGTCTTGCTGCGTGAAACCTTGCGGCGCGCGGGCAAGGTCGCGATCGCCAATGTGGTCCTGCGCACCAAGCAGCACCTGGCAGCCTTGCTGTGCATAGACCAGATGATCGTGCTGAACACCTTAAGGTATAGCGATGAAATCCGTGCCACGGACGAGCTTGAGGTTCCAGCCAAAAGCCTGAAAACCGCCGGCATCTCCGACAAGGAAGTGCAAATGGCCCTGTCCCTGGTGGAGGGAATGACCGAGAAATGGAGCCCCGGACAGTACCACGACAGCTATCGCGATGACGTGCTGGCGCTGGTCAAAAAAAAGGTCAAGGCCAGGCAGACCAAGACCGTCGCCATGCCGGAGCCTGCCGTTGAGCATGCCCCTACTGCAAAAGTCATCGATTTGATGGGCTTGTTAAAGCAGAGCCTGGGGAAAAAACCGGCGGGCAGGTCGCCAGGCAGCGTCCGAAATACCGGCCGCAAGCCTGCGCCGCCGGTACCGTCTATACCATCAAGTGCCACCCAGGCTACAGGCAGCAAGAAGAAGGCCGCGGCAAAAAAAACGGCAACACGCTCAGGCGCCGCCGCGGCCAGGGCCCCGGCAAAACGCGCGACTGCGGCTCATCGCGCGCGGGCTTGATGCCAGCGGAGTCATAGTCCCATGAGCCTTGACAAGTACTGGGAAAAACGCAATTTCCAGCAAACCCCGGAACCCCGGGGCAAGCCTGTGACGACTAACAGTGCAGTTGCGAAAAACGGGCTGCGTTACTTTATCCAAAGACACCACGCGCGGGCCCTGCATTACGATTTTCGCCTCGAGCTTGGCGGCACGCTGAAGAGTTGGGCGGTGCCCAAGGGGCCCAGCCTGGATCCTGCCGACAAGCGTCTGGCCGTGCACGTCGAGGATCACCCCCTGGCCTATGGCAGTTTTGAGGGGACGATACCGGCGGGTCAATACGGCGCAGGAGAAGTCGTGCTATGGGATACCGGATTCTGGATTCCCGTCGGCGACGCCGAGCCTGCCTATCGCAAAGGGCATTTGAAATTTGCATTGCAGGGAGAAAAATTATCCGGTGTCTGGGCGCTGGTCCGCATGGGGCCGGCCAGGAAAAAGAAAGAAAATTGGCTGCTGATCAAGGAAAACGATGAGGAAGCCAAATCGGGAAAAGCCGCCAACATCACGGCCCTGAGGCCGGAGAGCGTGCTCAGCCTGGTGCTGGCGCAAAAGAAGCACACGGCTACCGCAACAGCCTCCGTTGCACCCAATAAAAAACAGGGCAAGGCAATTGCGCCGCAAGGGATGCGCCAGTCTTTGGCCGGCATCCCTTCTACAGACGGTGCGATAAAAAAGAAGATGCCCAACAGCATGAAGCCGCAACTGGCCGCACTGGCCGACAGCGCTCCCGCAGGGCGGCAATGGATATTGGAAATCAAGTTCGACGGTTATCGCGCCCTGGCGCGCAAAGAGGGAAATCAAGTCAGGCTCTACAGCAGGTCCGGCAATGACTGGACCAAAAAATGGCAAGTCATTGCCGATGCTCTGTCTGCACTGGGCTGCCAACAAGCCTGGCTCGATGGCGAGGTAGTGGCTGTCGATGCGCAAGGCAATATCAGTTTCCAGGCATTGCAAAGTATTGCCAATGATGAGGCGCAGCCGGATGCCGCCCGCCTGGCCTACTATGTCTTCGATATTCTCTACCTGAATGGATATGACCTGAGTGCAGTGCCTCAACTGGAGAGGAAGCTGCTATTGCAGCAATTGCTTGCGGGCCTTCCCGGTCAGCTTGTCCTGTATAGCGAGCACCTGGGGAGTGACGCCGATGCCGATGCAGTGCTGCAGCAGGCGTGCGCGCAGGGGCTGGAAGGCATCATCGTCAAAAATGCCGAAGCGCATTATCAGCAAAGCAGGAACCGCAATTGGCTGAAGCTGAAATGCCGCAGCCGGCAGGAATTCGTGATCGGCGGCTATACGGACCCAGGTGGCAGCCGCGAAGAATTCGGCGCCATCCTGGTCGGTGTTTACGATGCTGATCAGCAATTGCGGTATGCGGGAAGAGTGGGCACCGGCTTTAACCGCGACAAGCTGACCGCGTTGAAGAAACAGTTTACGCGGATCGGACAAACGCCGGCGCCCTTTGCCAATCCGCCCGAGGGGGTGGCTGCGCAAGGAGTGCACTGGGTCAAACCCGTATTGGTAGTGGAAATCGAGTTTGCCGAATGGACGGCTACAGACACCTTGCGGCAGGCTTCCTTTATCGCATTGCGCAATGACAAGCCGGCGCGGGACATAGTCAAGGAGTCCGCCTTGAAACCGAAAGAAATACCGAACCAGGAAAAGCACATGCAGCAGGATGGCGAACAGGAAATATCTGTTGAAAAACGCATTGCAGGCGTAAAGCTGACCCACCCCGACAGGCCGGTGTTTGCCGATCCAGGATTAAGCAAACTGGATCTGGCGCACTACTATGACACCGTGCATGAGTGGATCTTGCCGCATTTAAAAAAACGGCCGTTGACCATCGTACGATGCCCGCAAGGAAATGAAGAAAAATGTTTTTTTCAAAAGCATGCCGCCGATTCCTTGCCGAAAGAAATCCGCCGTATAGAAGTTCCCGAAGCAGACGGCGCTGCCATGTACATGATGGCGAGCGATCTTGCCAGCCTGGTGGCGCTGGTGCAAATCGGCGCGCTGGAATTGCATACCTGGGGATCCCATCAGCGCGCATTGATGAAACCGGATCGACTCATCTTTGACCTGGATCCTGCACCTGGTCTGCCCTGGCCGCGCACTGTGGAGGCAGCGCAATTGATGCGGGGGATGCTGCAGGAAGTCGGTTTGCAAAGCTTCGTCAAAACGACCGGAGGAAAAGGCTTGCACGTGGTAGCGCCGATTACACCCGGATATGAATGGGACGAAGTGAAAGCCTTTGCCCGTGCCATTGCAGAACATATGGCGCAAACCTTGCCGGATCGATTCACCGCCAATATGCGCAAATCCAGCCGTGCCGGAAAGATCTTCATCGATTATCTGCGCAATGCCCAAGGCGCTACCGCCGTTGCCGCCTATTCACCCAGGGTGCATGAAAATGCCCCGGTCTCTACGCCCCTGTCCTGGGATGAGCTCGGCGCCGACGTCCATTCCGACACTTTTACAGTCAAGAACCTGCCGCGCCGCCTGCAACAATTGCGGCAAGACCCCTGGAAAGACTACTTCACACTGAAACAGAAAATCACCGGCGGCATGATCAAGCTGTTCAAGCGAACCGGCGCCACCTGATGCCGGCCAGGATCTTCGAGGCATTTACTCACGCCGTCCTACAGATGGCGGAGGACCAGTCCGATGCCGGTGCATGCCGAATTTTCCTATGCTGGAATTTTGGGACGCTGGAGTTAAACATGGCTATTCATATCCCGCAGGAGCAAAGAAATATTTTCAGCATATATGCGACCAGGCAGGCAGATGGACGCTTCGTCGGCCATGTACGGCATCAGCTGGAAGGCCAGCCTGACAGCGACCGCGTTTACGATACCGGAATTTCCGACACGGAAAACGAAGCCTTGGAGGAGGCGCACGCCTACGCCGCCAAATACATTGCGGAGCATCACTACGATGACTTGCTGGACGCCGACATGGTCTCCCGCCCCGGCCATTAATGCCCGGCGCTGGGGCGTACTCCCGCATTCGATATACAGGGTTTGATGACGGATGCAGGACGAGGAAACAAGGCGAGACGCCCCGGGTCTTGCGGCAGGCGCGTAGACGATTGCGTACGGGCTGGCCCGCGCGGCTACCGTCGGGCAGCGCGCGAAGGCCAGTGTGCAGGCTTATGAAATCTATAACCAGTCTGACTCGAACAGGTAATCCTGCTTGTGCAAATCGCGGTAAGCCTGGTACAGGAACATCCCCATGCCGAACACGACGACGATCAAGGACAGCGTCCACAACCATTGGGGCAATTCGTCGCGGCATAGTCCTGTGTAGCTGCAGACTGAGGCTTGTGAAACCCGCAGGAAATTAGCCAGCGCCAACACTATTAGAGAGAGAAAAAAATACTTAAAGCAGCGATATTTGCTAGGAATTTTACGCATTTTGGGCTCCTCCTTCAGAATCAAGATAGCGTAAAAATGGGAGCTGGTGTTAGCAAAAAAATGTTAAAAATGAGGCGATTGCCGCAGTAATTTTGCCCTCCCATTTCAAATCATCGGCTTAAGCAATCAAGTTAAAGTTTTACATGAGTTACCAGGTTTTTGTTTCAAGATCGCAATGTTGTTGGCTTGACGCATGTAACAAAACTCCTTTCTGAAGGCCCAATTTGTAGTCTTCATCCTACCTCGCCTCAGGCAAGAGACTGCTGGCCGTTCCACTTCCCGGGATTTATTATTCGCAAGCTGATCCGCGACCGGCCGCCTCGCACAATAGTGCAGCGCCGGTGTTAGACTGTAAGACGAAGATGCCGCAACTATCGCTGCGCCGACAGGCATGCCTGCGCCCCTGAACCTTACTTTGCATCGCACATCATGCATTCCAATCAAAACGAGTTCACAGGCGACCCGGCTAAAGAAAATACTGCAGCCGCCGGTGCCGCTGCTGCCGGCGTACTGCGCATCCTGGTGGTGGAAGACAACCAGAACCTGAAAGACATGCTGTGCGACATGCTCGATTTACTGGGCCACGCTGCGCAAGGCGCGACCGATGCCGAGCAGGCCTTGACATTATCGGACCAGCATAGCTTTGACGTGCTGTTGACCGATGTGAGTTTGCCCGGCATGTCCGGCATCGAGCTGGCAAAACAGTTGATTGTGAAACAGCCGGCCATCCAGGTAGTATTTGCTTCCGGTTATGGCGCACAGATGGTGCAGCATCTCAAATTCAAGAGCCGGGTTTTGCCCAAGCCCTATGACGTGGTGCAGATACAGAATTTGTTGGCGGAACTGTCAACCCCGGGCTGAGCCCCGGCGTTATCTGGGTTAATGAAATGCCGGCTTGCTCTTGCTGTATTTCCCACGCCGCAAGCAGGCGCAGCTCAGCGGATTCAGGTTGGGCTAGCGCAAGAATATGCACAGCATCGTCAATGCGAGTATGGGGACGCCGAATAAACAGGCGATGGCAAATTTCTGCATGATGGGCTCCTTCCTTATGTAGTTCTACGGCAGTTTTACCGCAGTTGTACCGCAGTTGTACCGCAGTTGTACCGAAGTTGTACGTATGGCTGCAGATATCCATGACTAGTTTCATTGCAGTCTAAGCTCCGTCCTGGCCGATTGATGCGGCAAACAGAAGGCCAAAACTCCGGTATATCTGGAAGCGTCGACTGCGTGCGCTCCCGGGTTGCCGCACAAGCTCGTTTAAGCCGGCCTGAACGGAGCAGGGCGGTGCCAGGATTTTAATTGCGGCTGTCGCTGATGCTGCGTCCGGGATGGCCTCTGTTCGTGCGCATAGGCGCCCTTGGGGACGCCTGGTTTTGCCCTTGCGGACTTGCCCGGCCTGCATGCCCGGTGCCGGTTTCCGCAGATGTGATCGGCGGCGTTTGCGAGCCTGAAGGGCGCTGCGGATTTCCCGAAGATTGATCGGCTTGGCCGGAGGAGACTTTATGTACGGGTTGCATGATGCCTCGCAATTTTGTCCTTGATATAGCTGTGTTAAATTGTAATTAACTTTGTTTCCCGCATCTGCCGGACGAAAACTTTGCACTTTGTAGGAAGAGTCCGATGAACGTGGAGGGGATTAGTAGAAAGCACACTTTGATGGCGGCAATCTGTCTCATTCATGCAATTGGGGAATAAACTATTCAGGGCATTTGTTGCCTCTCTTGTAAGCTTGAGGTAAATTCAATGGCAGAGAGTTAATTTCCAGATTTGCATTAGTGCCGTTATTAATGCCTGGTTTGCCGGGCGCAAAAAATATTGGCTGTTTGAGACTCACCGGGCGTTGCAGGTTTGCGCGACGTTGACCAGAGGCTAATTTGATTGAAGTAAGTTTGTTCAGACCGGTGACCGGTGGATTTGAATGAGCGGGTATGGCAGCCGGTCGAAAAAAACATCGCAGTATCAAACAGGTATTGCACGCTTTTGGATGCCTTTATCCAGCTTAATTGTGCAATACAAGATCAATCAGGGAGACATATGATGAAAAAATTATTACTGGTTCTGGCACTGCCGCTGGTGGCATTTTCTGCTCAAGCCCAAACAACTTCTGCCAGCGCTTCGGCACCGGCAGCATCTGGAAAAACCCGCGCTGAAGTGAAGGCCGAAACCAGGGCTGCTAACGCCAAAGGTGAGTTGAACAAGAATCTTGACCTGGACCCGTTGCCAGTCAAGGGCGATAAAACCACAGGCAAGTCGCGCGCCGAAGTGAAAGCTGAAACCCGTGCCGCCAATACCAAGGGCGAGCTGAACAAGAATCTGGACCTGGATCCAGTGCCGGTCAAAGGTGATAAAACCAAGGGCAGGACACGCGCCGAAGTCAAGGCCGAAACCAAGGCTGCCGGCAAGGCGGGCGAACTGAATCAAAATATTGATCTGGATCCTATCCCGACCAAAAAGAAGTAAGCGTGACAGCGTGACAGCCCAATCCTCTGAACAGATTGGGCAAGAAGAACGGGCCGCAGATGCGGCCCGTTCTATTTTGGCTATTCACGCATGCCGTAAAAAATGCGGCCTACAATAATTCTTCCGGTGCAAACGGATCCAGCAGGCGCAACACCAGCTTCAGGAAAAAGCCGGCGCCAGGTTCCTCGTCCAAAATTTCTTCCCGGTTGAGATCGGCATCGAGGGAATCATTGCCTATCCACTCTATGCCGGCGGAGGTGATTGAAGGTCTCAGCAGGAAGGTGGCCTTGGGGCCATCCTTGTGCATCAAATCCAGGATTTGCGCGGCCATTTTTTTGTCCTGGACGATCACCCCCATTTCGGTATTTTGCCGGCTGGAACGCGGATCGCTATTCATCGAACCTATGAATACCTGCTTGCGGTCAATCACCGCGATTTTTGCGTGCAGCATCGCTTGTGAAGAGCCGAAATCGACAGCGCGCTCTTGGCTCTTGGCGCGCATCGGGTTGATCTCATAGATTTCTACGCCGAGCTTGATCATCTCCTTGCGATACCGCGAATAGCCGATATGCACCAGCGGCGAGTCGGTGGATGCCAGCGAATTGGTGACCAAGACCATCCTGACTTTTCTCTCGCTTAAGCCGCGTATCCCTTCCATGCCCGTCTTGCCCGGAATGAAGTAGGGCGAGATCACGATCACTTCCTGCTGCGCCGCGCGCATGATTTGGGTAATGCTGCTATGCACGGTCATGCGCATGCTGCCCTCGCTTGAACCCGCGACTTTCATCGGCGAGTCGGCAAATACCGTTGCCGGGGCCCAGATCAAGTCCAGTTTGCCGCGCTCCAGTTCGCCGGCCAGCGGCGCGTAACCCAGGTCGTCCCTGAGGCCGGGCGGTAGCGGCGCGCGCAGCCTGCGTATGCCAAAATCCGGGGCTTGCGGAAAGTCTGGCGCATTCTCGCGCTGATAGGCGCTGATAATCTGCGGTGCCGGATACACATACAGGCTATTCCAGTAGCGATCAAACACTTCGGACAAGTCCCTGACGATGTCGCCGATCACGAAGGTATCGAGGTCGATGAAGTTGGCGGCTTTGGCAAACATGAAGTACTCATCGCCGATATTGCGGCCGCCCACAATCGCCATGGCATTGTCGACCACAAACAATTTATTGTGCATGCGATGGTTGACGCGCTTGAAGTCATGCAGCGAAAACAGGAATTTGCCCCACAGGCTGGTGCGCCCGGCAGGGAAGGGATTGAATAGCCTTACTTCGAGATTGGGCTGCTGCGACAGGTTCAGCAAAGTCTGGTCCTGGCCCACGGTAAACAGGTCATCGACCAGCAGGCGCACCCTTACTCCGCGCGCCGCCGCTGCCGTCAGTTCCTTGAACACGGTGAGACCAGATTCATCATTGGCGATCACGTAGTACTGCAGGTCTATGGTGTGCTCGGCGCGCCGGATCAGCTCTATCCTGGTGTCGAAGGCGAATGCGCCCAGCGGCAGTAGCCGAAAACCGGATTGCTCGGCTTTTCCCTCGGGAGTGGAGGCTAGCGCTATCTTGCCCAGCCGGGTTTCATACGGTGCATTGTAGGCCAGCGAGACCGGGTTGACCCCGGCGGGCGGCAGGGTGGAGCAGGCGCTCAGAGAGCCGAGCAGCAGCAGGCTTAGGCAGAGCAGCGCCAGACGCAGCGGTGCGAAGGGGGTAAATGCAGGTATGCGCATCGGGTAGCTGGGTGATCGTGGCGGGGGCTAGCCTATTTTACTGTTTCCACGCGTATATGCGTGTCATACCGTGCGTGTCATACCGGTTTTCTCTTATTTTTTGCAGTTGCGTACTTGAATTTCAAGGCGCCAAGCATATTTGAAGGATTCGATATATAATTCTATATATCGAGATATTTGAATATATAGAATTAACCGAGACTCCATGGAAATTGACGAAATCATCAAGGCTTTGGCCAATCCTGTCAGGCGCGAAATCCTGGCCTGGCTGAAGGATCCGCAAGCCAATTTCCCTAGCCAGGAGCATCCTCTGGATCTTGGCGTGTGCGCCGGCCAGGTCTATCAGCGTTCCGGCCTGTCGCAATCCACCATTTCCTCGCACCTGGCGGTATTGCAAAGGGCGGGCCTGATTTCCAGCCACCGCATAGGGCAATGGGCATTTTTCAGGCGGAACGAAGAAGCCATACAAGCTTTCCTGGATGAAATAAATCGGCAACTGTGACGTGCACGGCAAGGCCGGACCCGCAGTTTGTCCATTCAAGCATTGCGCCCGGCCTTGCTGCACTGATATCGGATTTTATATTTGCACTATGTAATGACGGATTAACTTTTCAATTGGAGAATTTTGAACATGCCTAGCTTATTTGACCCTATCACCATCGGCGAACTGCAACTCGCTAACCGCATCATCATGGCGCCGTTGACACGCTGCCGCTCCAGCGAAGGGCGGGTGCCGAATGAATTGATGGCGCAATACTATGTGCAGCGCGCCAACGCTGGCCTGATCATCAGCGAGGCGACTTCGGTCACGCCCATGGGTGTCGGTTATCCCGACACTCCCGGCATCTGGTCCGATGAACAAGTCGAAGGCTGGAAGAAAGTCACCGGCGCCGTGCACGCGGCCGGCGGCAAGATCGTGCTGCAACTGTGGCACGTGGGCCGCATTTCCCACCCGAGCCTGCTGAACGGCGAATTGCCGGTAGCGCCGAGCGCGATTCCTGCTTCCGGCCATGTCAGCCTGATGCGTCCGAAAACCGAGTATGTGACTCCGCGCGCGCTGGAAACCGACGAGATCCCGGGCATCGTCGAAGCCTATCGCAAGGGGGCGGAAAACGCCAAGAAAGCCGGTTTCGACGGCGTGGAAATCCACGGCGCCAACGGCTACCTGCTGGACCAGTTCCTGCAAACCAGCACCAATATCAGGACCGACCAATACGGCGGCCCGGTGGAAAACCGCGCCCGCCTGATGCTGGAAGTGACCGATGCCTGCATCTCGGTATGGGGCGCCGGCCGGGTCGGCATGCACCTGGCTCCGCGCAGCGACGCGCATACCATGGGCGACGACAAGCCGCTGGAAACCTTCGGCTATGTCGCCAAGGAACTCGGCAAGCGCGGAATTGCCTTCATCTGCGCGCGCGCAGCGGAGCAAGACGACAGGCTGGGCCGCCAGCTGAAGGATTTGTTTGGCGGCGTATATATTGCCAACCAGGCTTTGACCAAGCAGAGTGCCCAGGCAGTACTGGACAGGGGTGACGCCGATGCCGCCGCTTTCGGCGTGCCCTATATCGCCAATCCCGACCTGGTTCAGCGTTTCGCCGCGAATGCCGCGCTGAACACGCCGAATCCGCAAACCTTCTATCCGGTGGATACGCCGGCCGTGGTCGGTTACATCGACTATCCGACCATGGACGAAGCGATCGCGGCCTAAGCGGGCTGCGCGTCTGTTTCAGTCTGCGCATCGTGCGCGCTACCGGCTTGATCGGGCAGCGCGCACGAAGACAGGCGGGACGACAGAAGCAGAAGCTGCGCAGCGGAATAATGCGGAATAATGCGGAATAATGCGGAATAATGCGGAATAAATACAGAGTGTATGCAGAGTGCACGAAATAGCTGGAATAAACCGGCTGCAAGGAAACAGATGAATCCGATTGCCACCCAGGTGCAACAGGCCGACACCAAGATGACGCGCGGCATGGTGTTGTTATTTGCGTTCTGCTGCGGCGCTATTGTTGCGAACATTTATTATGCCCAGCCCATCATAGAACTGATCGCTCCCGATATCGGCCTGTCAGCGCACGCCGCCAGCCTGATCGTGTCATTGACGCAGATAGGCTATGCGTTCGGCCTGTTTTTCCTGGTGCCGCTGGGCGACTTGCTGGAAAACCGGCGCCTGATGATAGTCACCGTGCTGGTTGCCGTCGCCAGCCTGATAGGTGCGGCATTTGCAAACCATGCCAATGGTTTCCTGCTGGTCTCGCTGTTGATAGGTTTCAGCTCGGTGTCGGTGCAGATGTTGATACCGCTGGCGGCCCACCTGGCCGACGAGGAGTCGCGCGGACGTGTGGTCGGCGGCATCATGGGTGGCTTGCTGCTGGGTATCCTGCTGGCACGGCCGCTTTCGAGTTTTGTGGCAGACCATTTTGGCTGGCGCGCGGTATTTGGCGGCGCTGCGGCATTGATGGGAGTGATAGCGGTGGTGCTGGCGACTACCATGCCGAAGCGGCAGCCCCAGCACAATGCCAGTTATGGGCAGCTGCTGCTGTCGCTGGGCAGCCTGTATAAAAAAATGCCGGTATTGCGGCAGAGGGCGTTTTACCAGGCTTGCATGTTCGCTTCGTTCAGCCTGTTCTGGACCGCAGTGCCGCTGGAGCTGGCGCGCCATTACGGCCTGTCGCAGTCGCAGATTGCGATCTTTGCGCTGGTTGGCGCGACCGGGGCGATCGCTGCACCGCTGAGCGGCCGCCTGGCCGATGCCGGCTATACGCGGGCAGCGACCCTGTATGCATTGCTGTTTGGCGCACTGAGTTTTACCCCGGCATTGATACACCCGGCCTTTGGCATCATAGGCTTGGGCGTTACCGGGGTAGTGCTGGATTTTTGCGTGCAAATGAACCTAGTGGTCGGCCAGCGCACCATCTATGCACTGGATGCGGCCAGCCGTAGTCGCCTGAATGGCTTGTATATGGCCAGCATCTTCGTCGGCGGTGCGATAGGATCGGCCCTGGCCAGCGTCTTGTACGACCGCGGCGGCTGGCCCTTGATCGCGGTCGCGGGCAGCGCTTTCCCCTTGCTGGCATTGGGGCGTTTCCTGCTGGCGCCCTCCGCCGAAAAGCTCGGCGCGCAAGCAGGCTGAGGAATTCCCATGCCCGGCTGGAATCTGGTGCCCGCAATAGCGGGCATTTTTTTCTGCTAACACGCCAGGCCGGCGGCGTCGGCCTGCCACCCGATTTAGTTTTGTCTGTTAAGCTAATAAAAACAAATGGAGACGAGACAAAATGAATTCGCATGAGCTGGCAATAGAAGAATTACTGGCAAAAGACTTCGGCACGATTCCAGACCTGATACGCATGCATGCCAGGTTCAGGTCGCAGCATCCGGCCTTTATCCAGGATGGGGTGACACTGGATTACCAGGCGCTGGACCAGCGTATGGACCAGGTTGCCGCGGCCTTGCAGAGGGATGGCGTGAAGCCTAACGACTCGATTGCCATCTGCGCCAGCACCTCCATCGATTATGCGGTGGTATTTTTGGGCAGCCTGCGCGCCGGCGTGACGGTGGCGCCGTTGGCACCGTCTTCCAGCGCCGACAGCCTGGTGGCGATGATGCGCGATGCCGATGCAAAGAAACTGTTCCTGGATCACGGCGTGGCCGAACTGTTGGCGCCGGTGAGCGGGCAAATCAAGATCCCGCACATTAGGCTGGATGCCGCCGGCGGCAACTCCAGCGAATTCGGGCAATGGCTGGCTAAGCCCGGCCAGGCTTTTTCGGCGGTCGATATCCAGCCCGAGTGGGCGTTTAACATCATTTACTCTTCCGGCACCACCGGCACGCCCAAGGGTATCATGCAGCCCAACTTCATGCGCTGGGGCCATGTGCAGCGCGGGGCTACCCACGGCTACGGCTTGCATGCGGTTACCTTGTTGTCGACGCCGCTGTATTCGAATACTACGCTGGTCAGTTTTTTTGCGACGCTGGCGCTGGGCGGTTCGGTATTGTTGATGGCAAAGTTTGAGGCGCACGCCTACCTGGCCCTGGCCGAAAAGTACCGGGTCACGCACACCATGCTGGTGCCGGTGCAGTACCAGCGCCTGATGGCCGTCCCCGACTTTGAGCGTTATGACCTGTCGTCCTTCCGTATGAAGTTTTGCACCAGCGCGCCTTTTTCTGCGGCGCTGAAGGCAGACATACTGCAGCGTTGGCCGGGCGGCCTGATTGAATACTATGGCATGACCGAAGGCGGCGTCAGCTGCATCCTGGTGGCGCACGAGCATCCGGACAAGCTGCATACGGTGGGCGTGGCGCTTCCCGGCGGTGAGATACGGCTGATAGATGAGGCCGGCAAAGAAGTGGCGGCGGGCGAGCCGGGCGAGATCGTCGGCTACTCGCCGTCCATGATGACCGGCTATCACAAGCAGCCGGGCAAGACCAGGGAAGCCGAATGGTATGATCCATCGGGCCGGCGCTTCATACGTTCCGGGGACCTCGGACGTTTCGACAGCGACGGCTTCCTGCTGCTGTTCGACCGCAAGAAAGACATGATCATTTCCGGCGGCTTCAATATCTATCCCAGCGACCTGGAAGCCATCTTGCGTCAGCACCCGGACCTGGCGGACGCGGCTGTGGTCGGCGTGCCATCGGTGCGCTGGGGTGAAACGCCGGTTGCCTTCGTCGTGTTCAAACCCGGCTCGACCTCCGATTGCGATGCCGTGCTGGCCTGGGCCAATCAGCGCCTGGGCAAGATGCAAAAAATCAGCGCCGTGGAAACCAGCCAGGGCTTGCCGCGCAGCGCGATCGGCAAGGTGCTGAAGCGCGAATTGCGGGATGCCTATCGCGGGAGCGTGGCTTAACTACGCGCACACTATGGGCGCCTGGTTCCTGTCCTCGTCCACAAATGCTATATTACCGAACTGATCCGGGACCGGCATTGCAGCAGAGTTTGCAGCAAAAGCGCGGGCATTACTTTTTTACAGGAGCATCCAGTGCAAGACAAGGCGCAAGATCAATCCAAGGCAGGGCAGGGCAATACGCAAGATCTTCCTGCCGATCCTTCGCGTCGGCGTTTATTGCAGGCGACCACCGCCGCCGGGATTGCCGCCGGCATGCCGGCGATCAGTGCCGCGATGACACCCAAGGCCAGCAAGATCGTTGCAGGCTCGCTGGATACCAAGCTGAAGGCGCACATCAGGAATGTGGTTGTGATCTACCTGGAAAATCGCAGCTTCAATAACCTGTTCGGCAATTTCCCTGGGGTCAGTAAGCCGCTGACTGAAGTGCCCGCTGCCGTGTATGCGCAAAAAGACCGGGACGGATCGGTGCTGGCCAGCCTGCCCAAGGTCTGGGGCGGGATGGTGCCGCGCAGCCAAAACCTGGGCGGCAAGCATTATTTAATCGGCGAGGACAAGATCAGCGGCTTGCCGAATGCGCCCTATGCATTGAAGGATGCCGAAGGCCAGCCCTTGCCGGAGTCGGTGATCACGCGCGACCTGTGGCACTTGTTTTACCAGAACCAGATGCAGATCAATGGCGGCAAGAACGACCAGTTTGTGGCCTGGGCCGATGCCGGCGGCCTGGTGATGGGGCACTATGGCGAAACCCATAAGAATCTCGATTTGTGGAAGATCGCCCAGCAATACACCTTGTGCGACAATTTTTTCATGGCGGCGTTTGGCGGCTCTTACCTGAACCATCAGTTCCTGGTATCTGGCCGCACTCCCGAGTATTTCGACGCCGCCAACAGCCCAGCCAAAAAGAAAATAGCCGTGACCGAAGACGGCCCTGCCGGCAGCAGGCTGGCGCTGGCCAAGGACGGCCCCGCATCTGCGCTCGACGGCAAGCCCAAGTTCGTCAATGACGGCGCGATCACGCCGGATGGCTATGCGGTCAATACCATGGCGCCGCCGTACCAGCCCAGCTATATCAAGCCGGCGCCGGGCGGCGACAGTGCTTTGGCCGATCCACAAGACCCCAGCACCTTGCCCCCGCAAACTTACACTACGATAGGCGACTTGTTATCGCAAAAAGGCGTGAGCTGGGCTTGGTACGGCGGCGCCTGGCAGGTGGCGCTGGAATATAAGGGCGGCGGCGAGAAACCCAATTTCCAGTATCACCATCAGCCCTTCAACTACTTCCAGCAATTCGCGCCCGGCAGCAAGGCGCGCGCCGAGCATTTGCGCGACGGCGGCCTGGGGGATAGCCCGATTTCAAATAAATTCCTGGCCGATGTGGTCGCCGGCAAACTGCCGGCCGTGACTTTCTACAAGCCGCAGGGCAACCTGAACCTGCATGCGGGCTATTCGGATATTGAGTCGGGCGACCAGCACGTGGCCAATGTGCTGGAGCACTTGAAAAAGAGTCCGCAATGGAAAGACATGCTGGTCGTCATCACCTTTGACGAAAACGGCGGCTGGTGGGATCACGTCGCTCCGCCCAAGGGCGATCGTTGGGGCCCCGGTTCCAGGGTTCCGGCCATCATCGTGTCGCCGTATGCGAAGAAGGGGAATGTCGATCACAGCTTCTACGATACCACCTCCATCCTGCGCTTCATCACGCGCCTGCATGAGCTGCCTTTGCTGGATGGCCTGAAGTTGCGCAATGAAGCCTTTGCCGCCAGAGGGGCGCTACCGCCGGGCGACCTGACCGGCGCCTTGAGTTTTGTCTGAGCATGGCCTGAGCTTTGCGGCTAATCGGCACCGGCCAGGGCAAAGCTCTTCGTATCACATCAAGCGAGGGAGGGGCGAGACTCCGCTCCAAGGGGCAGTGCCGCAACAGCGCTGGAACATTGTTTTTATTTAATTTTTGCAGGCTTGCAGTCGCTTATAATTGTTGATAATTTACAATCAAAAAAAGGGCTGGCGATGCGAATTTCTGACTGGAAAATAGGTGCCCGCCTTGGCACGGGTTTTACCGCGGTGCTGGCGCTGATGGCGCTGATGATCGTGGTCAGTATCTGGCGTTTGCAGGGCGTGGGAGTCGCTACCGACAACATGGTGAAGGCCGACCTGGTCAAGGAAAGGCTGGCGACAGAATGGCTGAAGTCCATCGAGACCAATGGCATACGCACGCTGGCTGTCGTAAAAAGCAATGAGGTCGAAGACCAGAAATACTTTCAAAAAGAAATAGACGACCAGAGGGCGCGCGTCTCTGAAATCCAGAAGCAGCTGAATGAGATGATACAGAGCGAGGCCGGCAAGCGCATCTTCGCCGAAGTCGGCGAGCAGAGGAAAATCTATAGCGCCATACGCGACAATGTCTTCAAGGCCAAGCAGGCCGGCGATGAAGTCATAGTGAAAAACGATACCGCAACCAAACTGGTGCCGGCAATGAAGGCCTATGCCGAAAGCGTGAACAAGCTGGTCGAGTATCAAAAGTGGTTAATCAATAATACCGCCAAGGGTATAGACCAGGACTATACCTCGGGCCGCACCCTGATTATTGCGCTGGGCCTCGCGGCGATCGCCGCCGGCGCCTTCTTCTCGTGGATACTGGCGGCCGGCATTACCAATCCGCTGGGACATGCGGTGCTGGCAGCCGAAGCGGTTGCCGCCGGCGACCTGACGACCAGCCTGAAAGCCAGTTCCAAGGATGAAACAGGACAATTGCTGCAGGCGCTGAAAATCATGAACGACAACTTGTTGAAGATAGTCGGCGAGGTAAGGACCGGTACCGACGCGATAGCGAATGCCTCGGCGGAAATCTCAACCGGCAATCTTGACCTGTCCGCCCGCACCGAACAGCAGGCAGGTTCGCTGGAAGAGACCGCTTCCGCCATGGAAGAACTGACCTCTACCGTCAAGCAAAATGCCGATAATGCGCGCCAGGCCAACCAGTTGGCGGTCTCTGCTTCCAGCATCGCGGTGGAAGGCGGCAATATCGTCGGCGAGGTGGTGACCACGATGGGTTCCATCAACGCCTCTTCCAAGAAAATCGTCGACATTATCAGCGTGATCGATGGCATCGCGTTCCAGACCAATATCCTGGCCTTGAATGCCGCGGTGGAGGCGGCGCGCGCCGGCGAGCAGGGACGCGGTTTCGCCGTGGTGGCAACCGAAGTGCGCAATCTGGCACAACGCAGCGCCAGTGCCGCTAAGGAAATCAAGAACCTGATCGACGATTCCGTCAACCAGGTAGGAGCAGGCACCAGGCTGGTAGAACGGGCAGGAGTCACGATGACCGAGGTGGTTGCCAGCGTCAAACGCGTATCCGATATCGTGGCCGAAATCAGCGCGGCCAGCCAGGAACAAAGCACGGGCATAGAAGAAGTGAATCGCGCGATAGTGCAGATGGATGAAGCCACGCAGCAGAACGCGGCTCTGGTCGAGCAAGCTGCAGCGGCGGCGCAATCGATGCAGGATCAGGCGGCCAAGCTGGCCCAGGTCGTCAGTGTCTTTAAGCTCGATAGTGCACAAACCGCCCACACCGCGCGTAGCCGCGCGGTAGTATCCAGCCTGGCCGAGGCCGGCCCCCGCGCTTATCCGGCCAAGAGGGAAAGCGCCCCCGCCCGGATAAGCGTCGCCAAGCAAGGCAATGCTGGCTGGGAAGAATTTTAAGCAGCTTGCACATGCAGTCCCGCTAAGGCCGCTAATACCCATCATGCAGACTGATCAGATCAGCATCGGTCCGCACTTCAGCGCGCCTGGCCCGTATGACCCGTATGGAGCGGGGCCAGGCGCGTAGACCATCTATGGCTTAAGCCAGGCTGGGAACCAGCATCCCGCGCTGCACCGCCGGCCGTGCAGCGATCTCGTTCATCCAGCGTTGTATGCCCGGCTTATTCGCCAGGCTCTCGCCCAGTATGCTTTTCAAGAGGCTCGCCGCCGCCACCGTCCACGGATAGGTGGCGATATCGGCGATGGTGTATTGCGCGCCGGCCAGGTAAGGGCTCTCGCCCAGGCGTTTTTCCATCACGCTCAGCAAGCGTTCGGCTTCATCTGCAAAACGCTGGATGGCAGCGGGAATTTTTTCGCTGCTGCGCACGCCGAAATAACCCAGTTGCCCCAGCATGGGGCCGTAGCCGCCGATTTGCCAGTGCAGCCATTCCAGCGCCTTGTAGCGCTCGGGCCCGGAAGCGGCCAGGAAGCGGCCGCTCTTTTCTGCCAGGTAGGTCAGGATGGCGCCGCTTTCAAAAACGGTCAATGGGGCGCCGCCGGCATCCTGGTCGACGATGGCGGGAATCTTGTTGTTCGGCGAGATGCTCAGGAATTCAGGTGAAAATTGCTCGTTTTTGGCGATATTGACTGGCTGGATTTTATAGGGCAGGCCCAATTCTTCGAGCATGATGGAAATCTTGCGACCATTCGGCGTGGTCCAGGTATGCAGGGTGATCATCTTTTCTTTCCGGGATAAATGGGGCGCAGCTCTTGCTTCGCCTGCCATCGTATTGCTGGCTAGTGCACTAATGTCAGCGGGCAATTATACCGGCGTTTGATTTTCCTAATCGGCTGCCAACGCGGCTAGCGCCTTATCTGTCGCGGCCAATATCTCGCTCGCCAGTTCTTCATCAGCGCAGGCGCGCGCCAGTGCCATCGCTCCTGTCAATAATGCGAGCGAGGCCAGGCCGCGCTCGCGGCGCTTCTTCTTGCTGTAACTGTCCGGCATTACTGAAATCAGGCAATCCCCGAGGCGGCGCATCCCTGCGGTAAAGGCCTGGCGCAACGGCGCTTGCTCAGCCTGGCGCATGGCATCTGCCGCCATTGTCGGCATGACGCAGATACTGCTGAGCGAAGTATGGTCCGGTTTATGCAGATATCTTTTGACGATCTCTTGCAAGGCAGTGGTTTTTGGATCGGCATGCTTGGCCGCTGCCGCCTTTTGGATAATCTCTTGCCAGTTGACGGCGGATTTATCGAAGCTCAGGCTGCAAGCTTCCGCCACCAGCGCGTCCTTGGATGCGAAATGGCCATAGAAGCCTCCGTGGGTAACCCCGGCTTCGGCCATCAGGTCGGCCACGCCTATGCCGTTCAAGCCATGTTCCTTATACAGGTTTGCCGCTACTTCAACAATGCGCTGGCGATTGAGAGCCGCTTGTTGCTTGGATACCCGAGGCATGGTGGGACTCTTTGATAAAAATAAGCGATGTGGAAATAATACATGACAATCGTCATTTATTCAAATAAAATGACGATCATCATTTATTTTGGCCTTGATGCACCTTGCACCTTGCGAGATCACGGGCTATCCAAGTGCAGTCGGCTGGCTTGCCGCTCTTCCTGGCAATGCCGCACACGCTATTTTTTTGTTCAGGCAGCTATTCAATAAGGATTGGCTTTTCACCCATGACTACTATCGCAAAATCCATTTCAGCCGGTACCGGGCACCGCTTCAATTATGCGTGGCTGGTGCTCGGCCTTATCTTCGTCGTCTTGCTGGCCGCTGCCGGCATACGCGCCACGCCTGCCGTGATGATCGTTCCGCTGGAGCAGGAATTCGGCTGGAACCGCTCCACTATTTCGTTTGCCATTTCAGTCAATATTGCCTTGTATGGATTGATAGGCCCATTTTCGGCGGCAGCGATGCAGCGCTTTGGCGTGCGCCCGGTCGTGCTGGCCGGACTTTGCCTGCTGTCCGCCGGCACGGCGCTCAGCACTTTCATGCACCTGCCCTGGCACATGGTGCTGACCTGGGGTCTGCTGGTAGGCGCCGGTAGCGGGGTCGCGGCCACCACGCTGGCGGCGACTATCGTCAGCCGCTGGTTTGAAACGCGCCGCGGCCTGGCGATGGGCTTGCTGACTGCCAGTTCGGCCACCGGGCAAATGGTGTTCCTGCCCTTGATGGCGTCCATGGTCGGGCATTACGGCTGGCGTTCGGTCGCTTTCTTGGTGGCCGCGGTTGCCGCGCTGGCGATCCCGCTGATCGCGATCTTCCTGCCAGAGCGCCCGCGCGATATAGGCTTGAAAATGTACGGGCAGACCGAAGAGACGGACGCCGCGACGCTGGCCGCGGAAGCGAGCAAGAAAAATCCTTTCATGATCGCGATCGACGCCTTGCGTAGTTCGCTGAAAATGCGCGACTTTTGGCTGCTGTTCATCAGTTTTTTCGTCTGCGGCATGAGTACTAACGGCTACATAGGTACGCAGTTCATCGCCATGTGCGGCGACTACGGCATCTCGGCGGTCGGCGGCGCCGGCATCCTGGCGGCGATGGGTATGCTCGACCTGGTGGGTACCACGATGTCCGGCTGGCTGACCGATCGCTATAATTCCCGTGTGCTGCTGTGCTGGTACTACGGCCTGCGCGGCCTGGCCTTGCTATTCCTGCCGCATGCCTTCGGCCTCGGTTATTTCGGCCTGCCCATCTTCGCCATCTTCTATGGCCTGGACTGGATCGCTACCGTGCCGCCTACGGTGCGCCTGGCCAATGACGTCTTCGGCAGGCTGGCGGCGCCTATCGTGTTCGGCTGGATCGCCGCCGGGCATCAATTGGGGGCGGCCTTCGCCAATTTCCTGTCGGGCAGCTTGCGCTCCAGCCTGGGTACCTACACAGCCTCGTCCATGCTGATGGGCGGCGTGTGCATCGCATGTGCGGTGATGGTGTTGCAGATCAAGGGGCAGCAGGGGGATAAGCATTTGGCCGTTGCGGCTTAAAGCAACGCCAGGATGAAAAAAGAGAGCCGGTTTCCAAGCCCTGACAGGCCGGGAAGCGGGCTCTCCAAAGACCATCTTCAGGGAGAATCTGCCCGGCACGGCGCCAGGTTAGTCATGCCGGAATGAAGCGCAGATTGCGGCGCCAGTATGCCAAGACCTGATGCAAACACAAAACGGAAAATTTACGGTCCTGTCATCGAAATTTTCGAATATGAAGTTTTACGGTGGACGATAATTGTCCCTCATACAGCTTGCAGGGAATCCCGTTCCGCCCATTGTCGATACTACGGCAGGCGGCGGTTAAAATATTTTTTTTGCAGTCTCGTCACGGTGCCGTCTTTCTGGATTGTTTCATAGGCGCGCAACCAGCGTGCTTCTTCTGCGGCGTCCAGGTCCGGTGAGGCGCCCAGGTAAAGGTCGGCGCTTCCCAGGCTGATTCCGCTCCGAAAATCCTTGGGATCGAGTCCTGATAATTCTATCGCCGCGCTCAGCATCGGGTCCCCGGCATAAATCGCATCTATCGCTCCGAGCAAGACCATTTTCAGCAAGTCCTGATAACTTTTCTCATACACGATGTTGGTGAAATTCTTGTCCCGCAGGTTTTTAGGTATGGGGGAGCCGCGCAGCACGCCTATCCTTTGGGTGCGCAGTTGCTCGATATTGTTGAGGTCCACGGCCTCCATGCCGGCAATCGGGCCGCTGCGGCCGAAGAACGCATACTTGACGCTGACCAGGCGTATCAGCCATTTAAACGATGCCTCCCTCTCCGGTGTGCGCGCCAATGGCAGCACACCGTATTTTTTTCCTTCTGCGGCCGTCTTTACTGCACGGGCCCAGGGATAAAACCGGATGTCGGGCTGGCAGCCCATGTGCCCGGACATTGCCGCGATGAGCTCATGGCCAAAACCGTGCGGTCCGTCCCTTTGCTCCCAGATGAAAGGCGGGAGGTCGGCGGCCAGCCATTTGATGGAGTTGGTGCAAGGGCCTTCTGCATGGCTGTTAAACGCCAGTAGCGCGGAGAACAGGCCGGCGACTATTTTCATTTTTATCAGTCTTCCTATTCAGGGGTAACACGGGTCAACTCTCCCAGTATCGGAGCCGGGATGCATTTGGTCAAGCAGGCAAAATTAATCTGGCAGCAATTACTGTGCCTGCACATTGCCAATATTGAAAACTATGCCGGCCGGCGGGAAAAAAGCAGATAATAGGGGCGCTGCGGGGTGAGCGACAAGCGTCAGCAATCCGCCCTGTACATGGCAGGCAACCGAGAACTCATATGTGGGAAGGCTCTATTCATCTTCTCTATGACTTGTTACCAGTTTGTTGTTCAGCCCCGCCGGCGGCTCCACGCGGGATGGATAGCGTGACCCGGGTCACGCAGGGGGGCGGGCTGGCGCGCCTGCTTGCGCTCGCTTGTCTGCTCGGCGCTTCGCTAGGCGGCTTTTGCGCAGCGGCGGCGGCACCACGCATGGCCTCAACTGGCGGCGAATGCAAGAAAATCGTACTGTCGGCCGACCCCGCCTATCCTCCTTTGCATTGGTACGATGGCAAGACCCTGCAGGGGGCCAGCATAGAAGTCGCCACCAGGATACTGGCCGAATTAGGCATTCCATATGAAGTCAGGTATGTAGGCCCCTGGAGCCGCGTATTGCGCAGCGCGGAACTGGGCGAAATCGATATGATTACCACGCTGAAAACGACGCCTGAACGGCGCAACTACCTGGAGTTTACGAGCAATCCGGCGTTTGCCAATCCGGTTGCGGTATTTGTGCCGCGTAACTCCAATTTCCATTATTCAAGATGGGATGATTTGATAGGCATGCGCGGCGGTATTACGCGCGGCAACAAGTTCGGTAACGGGTTCGATGAATTCCTGGAGACCTACCTGAGCATCGACGGCGCCAACCTGCCTGAATCCAGCTTCAAGAAAATGGCAATCGGCAGGATAGATTATTTCGTCACCGGCCTGTACACCGGCCTGGCCTATATCGCCGAGCACGGCCTGGAGGCCGAATTCATCGCCTTGCAGCCGTATGTGGTGGAAACGCAAAACCTGGTCGGCTTCGTCAAGACCAGCCCCTGCATCAAGTATTTGCCGGCTTTCGACAAGCGCCTGGGGGAGATGCAGCGCCAAGGGGCGATACAGGTGATCCTGGATCGCAACCTGGAGCGCTGGCGCGTACTGTCGCGCGAAAGCAAGAAGGCCCGCTAGGCCGGCGGCGCTATTGCAGCGCTATCGGCCTGGCGGGCGCTGCTGTTTTCTGCCTCAGGCAGCCAGCAATTCGCCTATCGTCTGACGCGAACCTGCGATCGCCTTGGCCGCAGCTTCTTCACCCATTGCCACACCTTCGCTATGGATGAACGTGATGTCGCTAATGCCGAGGAAACCCAGCACGGCGCGCAGATAGCTTTCCTGGAAATCCATGGCTGTCGCAGGGCCTTGGGAATACACGCCGCCGCGTGAAGTAAATACATATACTTTCTTGCCTTGCAACAGGCCTACCGGGCCATTGGCTGTGTACTGGAAAGTAACGCCGGCGCGGGCGACATGGTCTATCCATGCTTTCAGCGTGGAACTGATGCCGAAGTTGTACATAGGGGAGCCGATCACGAGGACATCGGCTTCTTTCAGCTGGGCTACCAGACGGTCGGATACGGCGATGGTATGCGCCTGTTCCGCATTGCGTTGCTCAGCCGGGGTGAAGAACGCGCCCATCATTTGCTCGGTCAGATGAGGGACCGGATGGCTGGCCAGGTCCAGTGTCGTGACGGTATCGCCGGCATGGCTGGCTTGCCATTTTTGCAGAAACTCGTTTGTCATCTGGCGGGAAATGGAGCCGTTGCTGCGTACGCTGGTATTGATGTGTAAAAGCTTGCTCATGATATGGGTCTTTCAAAAATGGGATACAGGTTTGTGGTAAGTTTAATAAGGCAAGTCTGCTGGCTTAAGCCGCAGGATTAAACTTTGTTGCGGCTTGTTTTTCATGCAGGTAGACCAGGACCAGTCCGCCGAAAATGGCCAGGTTCTTCAGGAACTGGGTGAACTGGTTCTGGAAGCTGGCTGCGTCTGCGCTCCAGAATGCATGGAACACCGCGGTGACCGGGATCAGGAAGAGTGCGATGCCCAGAGCCGCCCAGCGCGCCTGGAAGCCCAGGATCAGCAACAGGCCGCCGCCGACTTCTATGGCAATAGTGGCTGCCAGCAGCGGGCTGGCGAACGGCAATCCGGCGCTGGCCATCCAGCCGGCTACGCCGGCAAATCCTGCGATCTTGCCGAGGCCGGAAATAAAGAACAAGGCGCCGATGAAGGCGCGGGCGATGCGATAAGGGTTTTTGCTCAAGTCTTGCATGATGTTTTCCTCGCTTTGCAAATAGATAAATGGGGTTTAATTGGTAAAACTGTTTGCCCGCACTAAATTTCAGTGTTGCAGCAATATTAGGGCTGATTCATTATTCGGAAAAGTGGGATAATTTAGAACAAACTGTTCTAAATACTTGATAAGATGCTTGTCATGTCCCCAGCTAAAATCCCCAGGGCGCCCACCCTGGACCAAATCCAGGTCTTCCTTGCAGTGGTGGAGGAGGGCAGTTTCGTCGGCGCTGCCCGGCGGCTCAGCCGGGCCACGTCGGTCATCAGTTATGCAATAGCCAACCTGGAATCGCAACTGGAACTGGAATTGTTTGATCGCCATGCCACCCGCAAGCCGCAACTGACCGATGCCGGCCGCGCCGTGCTGGCCGAGTTGCGTAAAGTGGCAATGGGGGTGGACGACTTGCTGGCCAAGGCCAGGGGTTTGCTGACCGGCCTGGAGCCGGAGGTGGTGCTGGTGGTGGACGTGATGTTTCCCACCGCCTGGCTGGTAGAGCTATTGCAGGATTTCCAGAAGACCTTTCCCACGGTGGCGCTGCGCCTGCACGTGGAGGCCCTGGGGGCAGTCGCCCAGCATGTGCTGGACGGTAGCGCCAGCATAGGGGTCAGCGGCCCTATCGAGGTCAAGGCTGGGCAACTGGAACGCCACTCGTTTGCCGGCGTCAGGCTGGTGCCGGTAGCCGCACCTGGCCACCCGCTCAGTCAGCATGCAGGAGAGCTGACTCAGGCGCTGGCGCGCAACTATGAACAACTGGTGCTGACCGACAGGTCGCGCCTGACTGAAGGCCGGGATTTCGGCGTGGTGGGGGTCCGTACGCTGAGGCTGACCGACCTGAACGCGAAGTACGCTCTGTTGCTGGCGGGGCTAGGCTGGGGCAGCATGCCGGAAAATATCGTCAGGGACGACATTGCCGCCGGCCGCCTGACGGCGCTAAAATCAAGCGACTGGTCACATGCGATCTATAGTTTCCAGACCCTGTGCCGTAGCGACATACCGCCTGGACCGGCGGCGCGCTGGATGCTGCAGCGTTTCAGGGAGACGGTCTGGGAAGTGTAAATCGGAGTATTCCAACATGCTAGCGGCATGTCGGTGGCATATAAATAGTTCGAAATCAAATAGCTGACTATTTATATGCCACGGCTCGAATTTCTACATTATTTCAAATGCTGTTTCAGTTCCTGGCCGGCCTGCAGCATCGCCGAACGTACGGCCGGCACTTCGCTGACCACGTTCAGCAGGC
>JAZJYH010000040.1:0-6794 GCA_040390485.1 Pseudomonadota bacterium | reverse complement strand
GTCATTAAATTTTTGTAGATATTATGTTAATTGTTTTATCGCCTGCAAAGTCGCTCGATTACGAGACGCCAGTTAAAAGCAAAACCCATAGTTTACCGATGTTTATGCAGGATGCGGAGCAATTAATCGAGGTCAGCAGGCGCTTGAGCGTTGAACAGATTGCCGGCCTGATGACGATTTCCCCAGCCCTGGCCCAATTGAATGCAGACCGTTTTGCCGCCTGGTCTGCCACCGCGACCAAAGACAATGCCAGGCAGGCCGTGTTTGCATTCAATGGCGACGTATATGAAGGTCTGGATGCGGGCACGCTCGACAACAGGCAGGTGACGTACCTGGACGGGCATTTGCGTATCCTGTCCGGCTTGTACGGCTTGTTGCGCCCGCTGGACTTGCTGCAGCCATACCGGCTGGAAATGGGGACCCGCCTGGCCAATCCGCGCGGAAGCAACCTGTATGCCTTCTGGGGCGAGAAGGTGACCGATGCGCTGAATCAGCAACTGGCCGCGCAAAAAAACCAGGTCCTGCTGAATCTGGCTTCGGAAGAGTATTTCAAGGTCGTCAAGCCGGCCCTATTGAAGGCGCCGGTGATCAGCCCTGTGTTCCTGGACTGGAAAAACGGCAATTACAAGATCATTTCGTTTTACGCAAAGCGGGCGCGGGGGCTGATGGCGCGCTACTGTGCCGTGAATAAAATTAGCAAGCCGGAAGATGTGAAGTCGTTTGATGCCGAGGGTTATCGCTTCGACGCCGCCGAATCCGGTCGGCACAACTGGGTGTTCAAGCGCAAACTGGCAGCCTGAGCGCGGCGGGGCTATGAAAAAAGCCCCTGGAACAGGGGCTTTAGTCGAGCTTTTAACCGGGCTTTTTAGGAGCGAGCCGGCTTACTTCCAGAATTGCCACCAAGGGCTCTTCTTGCCGGCATTGCCCTCCAGGAAGGCACTCTTGGGGAAGTTTTTCAGGAATACGCGGTTGGCGTCGTCGCGCAGTTCGGTCATGCCCATGTAGTCGTAGGCGCGTACCAGGATGAACATGGCCTCTTCCACTGCCGGTGCATCGGGGTATTCCTTGACGGCAGACTGGGCCCGGTTTGCCGCCGCCAGGAAGGCGCCGCGGCGCAGGTAATATTTGGCCACGTGCACGTCGTACTGTGCCAGCGAGTTGACCAGGAATTTCATGCGGGCCAGGGAATCGGGTGCATACTTACTGTCCGGGAATTGCACCACCAGCTGTTTGAATGCATCAAAGGCATCGCGCGCAGCTTTAGGGTCGCGTTCGGTAATATCCTGATTGGCAATGAAGTTCAAAAAGCCCAGTTGGTCATTGAAGTTGATCAGGCCGCGCAGGTAGTACATGTAGTCGACATTGGCGTGGTTGGGGTGCAGCTTGATAAAGCGCTCCACTGCGGCCAGCGCTTGGGCTTGATCGCCTTGCTTGTAGTAAGCGTAAGCAATTTCCATCTGCGCTTGCTGGGCATAAGTGCCGAATGGGAAGCGTGATTCTAGTTTTTCAAAATATTGAACGGCTTTGTCGTAACCACCATTATTCAGTTCGTCCTTTGCTTCAGCGTATAATTTTGAAGCCGACCACGTCCTTGTTTCATCATTCTTGTCGCCGGTCGAGCTGCAGGCCGACAATGCGAGCGCCAGGATGAGGCCGAGGATTTTTACAGATTTAATTTGCATAAGTTTTTTGCATGAGCAGTAGAACGATTTACGGATTATAGCCGATGGGAATTAATGTGATACCAACTGAAGCAGCGATTTTGTCAGACCCCTTGATCGAACCACTTGAAATCGAGGCGGAGGAAGGGGACGATTTTATCCCTCAGGCCGCGCCCATAGAGTTGAAACTGACTCCTGAAGCATGTGGCGAGCGTTTGGACAAGACGCTGTCCAAACTTGTTCCGCAATACTCCAGAAGCCGCATCCAGCAATGGATAGAGGCCGGGTTTGTGACTGTGGACGGGCAGGCGGCGCGTGCCAAAATGACGGTGCTCGGTGATGAGAAAGTGTGCATTCTGCCACAGGCAGCGCCGGATGAGGGCGCTTATCAGCCAGAAAATATTCCCCTGGACATCATTTATGAAGATGACGCGATCCTGGTGGTGAATAAGCCGGCCGGCCTGGTTGTGCATCCGGCTGCGGGGAATTGGTCTGGAACCCTGTTGAACGGGCTGTTATTCCATTATCCGGAATTGCTGGGCGTGCCCAGGGCCGGCATCGTGCACCGGCTGGACAAGGACACCTCAGGTTTGATGGTGGTCGCCAAGACCCTGATTGCCCATACTGAGCTGGTGCGGCAACTGCAGGACCGCACCGTCAAGCGCGAGTATTTTGCCTTGGTCTGGGGCACCCCGAAACCCTCGGGGACGGTGGACGCCGCCATGGCCAGGCACCCGCGCGACCGCATCAAGATGGCGGTATCGGAAAGCATGCTGGCCAAGCCGGCTGTCACGCATTACCAGCGGGTGGGCGCCGGCATGCTGGAGCGCTTTCCGGTCAGCCTGGTGGCTTGCCAGCTGGAAACAGGACGCACCCACCAGATCCGGGTGCACATGCTGTCGCTCGGCTTCCCGCTGGTTGGCGACACCCTGTATGGCAAGCAGCATCTGGCCCGGTTCTTCCCGCGCCAGGCTCTGCAGGCGCGCAAATTGGGCTTGATCCATCCGGTCACTGAAGAGCACGTCGAATGGGAAGTGCCGCTGGCGGCCGATTTTGCCGAGCTGATCTTGCAGGCCGGCATGAGTTTGCCTGCATGATCGTGGACGTGGCGGCGGACATGGCGGCGAATGGTGAACGGACTCCTTCCTTTCCGGTGATTGCGCCGGACTGGCAGGGCGTGCCACCGCAGGTGCGGGCATTCTCGACGACCCGCGTGGGCGGCCTCAGCCTGTCGTCGTATGACGACGGCCTCGGCAAGGGCGGCTTGAACCTGGGCGACCATGTCGGCGATGCCGCCGTTGCGGTTACTGCCAATCGTCAAATCCTGGGCCACGTCTTGCCAGCCGATGTCACATGGTTATCACAAATACATGGCACCATAGTATGGGATGCGGCGGTCAAGGCCGCTAATCCCCAGGCGGATGCCAGTAGTACGGGGCAGAAAAACGTCGTATGCGCGGTGATGACGGCAGATTGCCTGCCGGTATTGTTTAGTGACAGCTTGGGCCGTGTGGTTGCCGCTGCGCATGCCGGTTGGCGCGGCTTGGCCGCAGGGGTGCTGGAAAATACCGTGGCGCGCATGCGCAACTTGGGCGCCGCGGAAATCATTGCCTGGCTGGGGCCGGCGATAGGGCCTGGGCAATTTGAAGTCGGCGAAGATGTTTTAGCCGCATTTTCACCTGCGTTGGGCGAAGCAGGCAATCCCGGGCAATATTTTGTGCCGCATGCGAAGGTGGCCGGAAAATACTTTGCGGATATTTACGGCCTGTCCCGGGCCGTGTTGTCGCGCGTCGGCGTGGATAAGGTCTATGGCGGCCAGCATTGCACGGTCACGGAAAAAGACAAGTTTTATTCTTACCGCAGGGATGGTGTCACCGGACGCATGGCCAGCCTGATCTGGATTGCTGAGGAAGAGCCGTAAAGTTAGGCGAAGATGGCATAAAATGAAGACTGAAAAGCTCAGTCTTTCTTGATTTCAGCAGCGGATGATTGGTCGTCCTGAGCGGCGACGTCATTTTGTGCTGCAGCATTTTTTGCCTGCATTTCTGCTTGTAATTTTGCCTGGCGCCGTTTTTTTCGTTGCGGGCTGCGCACCAGATATAAAAATATTGCTAAAGGCAACACACAGTACGTTAAAAACGTCATAATTCCTGCAACCACGGTATGCTCTGTAATGGACATCATTAAGACAACGTAGACCCAGGCGATGGCGGCGATGTGCATAAAGAAGAAGTGAATCCGTAGTAAAGATCTTAGCGGCAATTTGTAAGCCAGAATTTGAAACGCAACGATACGCGAAAAACAGGAGGCACGCATGAAGACTTACGATCCTCAAGCTATGTACTCCGAATGGATGTCACAGCTGTCGAACCAGGCTAATTTGCAAGACTGGATGAAACCCGCTGCTGCATTTACTGACGGTACTATCATGGACACCCTGAAAGAAGTCGGGGCCCAGATCAGTCCGGCGGCAATGAGCAAGCTGCAAAATGAATATATGCAGGAGTTTGGCAAACTTTGGCAAGACTTCTTTGTCTCCAAAGTGCCGGATTTTACCGACAAGCGTTTTGCCTCGCCGGACTGGCACAATCACGCAATGCATGCCTATAGTGCAGCGTCCTATTTGTTGAACGCCCGTTTCCTGATGGCAATGGCTGAGTCTGTGGAAGCCTCGGGAAAAACCAAGCAGAAAATTCGTTTTGCGGTGCAGCAAATGATTGATGCGATGTCGCCGGCCAATTTCCTGGTGACCAATCCCGAAGCGCAGGCCAAGCTGATAGAAAGCAAGGGCGAGAGCCTGGCCAAGGGCATCGCCCAGATGCTGGCCGACATGCAAAAGGGCAGGATCTCGCAAACCGACGAATCCGCCTTTGAAGTCGGCAAGAATGTCGCGACTTCCGAGGGCACCGTCATCTTCGAGAATAAGTTGTTCCAGCTTATCCAGTACACCCCGCTCACCAAGACCGTCCATCAGCGACCGCTGTTGATGGTTCCGCCTTGCATCAACAAATTTTACATCCTCGATTTGCAGCCCGAGAATTCGGTGGTCCGTTATGCCGTAGAGCAAGGGCATACCGTATTCCTGGTATCGTGGGCCAACCCGACCGAAGCGATGGCGGAGGTGACCTGGGATGACTATATCGAAGACGGTGCGATCAAGGCTATCCACCTGGTGCAGGAAATCAGCAAGCAAAAACAGATCAATGCCTTCGGTTTTTGCGTGGGCGGCACCATCGTCTCCACCGCGTTGTCCGTACTCGCCGCGCGCGGCGAGCAGCCGGTCAGCAGCCTGACCTTGCTGACCACCTTGCTGGATTTTTCGGATACCGGGGTACTGGACGTCTTCGTCGACGAGATGCAAGTCAAGATGCGCGAGCAAACCATAGGCAAGCGCGGCCTGCTGCCGGGCAAGGATCTGGCCAGTACCTTCTCCAGCTTGCGCGCCAATGACCTGGTCTGGAATTATGTGCAGTCCAACTACCTGAAAGGCGAGAGTCCCACGCCCTTCGATCTACTATACTGGAATGCAGACAGCACCAATTTGCCGGGCCCGATGTTTTGCTGGTACCTGAGGAACACCTACCTGGAAAACAGCTTGAAAGTTGCCGGCAAACTGCAAGTGGCTGGTGCTCCGGTAGACCTGGGCCAGATAGACGTGCCGACGTTTATCTACGGTTCGCGCGAAGACCATATCGTCCCCTGGCAGGCAGCTTATGCTTCCAGCGTTATCCTGAACCGCAAGAATAAATCACAAAACCGTTTTGTTTTGGGAGCGTCCGGCCATATCGCTGGTGTGGTCAACCCTCCCGCTAAAAAGAAAAGGAGTTATTGGACCAACGACAAGCTAGTGTCAGACCCCGAAGCCTGGTTTAAAGAGGCGACCGAACATCCCGGCAGCTGGTGGCCGGTATGGGCCAGTTTCCTTGCGGAACATGGCGGCAAGATGGTCAAGACCCCCGGTAGTCCCGGAAATGCCGAGTATCAGGCAATAGAGCCGGCACCTGGACGTTATGTCAAGGTACGAGCAGATTGATTTGTAGACCAACAAGGAGACAAGTATGTCAAAACGTATAGCATATGTAACTGGTGGCATGGGTGGAATTGGAACTCCTATCTGCAGGCGCTTGTGCGCTGACGGTTTTATCGTGGTCGCGGGCTGCGGCCCCAACTCTGCTCGCAAGGATAAATGGCTGGCAGACATGCGTGCTGAAAACTGCGATATCCATGCTTCTGAAGGAAATGTGTCAGATTGGGAATCGACCAAGGCAGCATTTGAAAAGGTCAGGGCAGAAATCGGCGAGGTTGATGTACTGGTCAATAATGCCGGCATCACGCGCGATGGCCAGTTCCGCAAGATGAGCAAAGATGACTGGGATGCGGTCATGGACACCAACCTGAACTCGCTGTTCAATGTCACCAAACAAGTGATAGACAGCATGGTTGATCGCGGCTGGGGACGTATTATCAATATTTCTTCAGTCAATGGTCAAAAAGGCCAGTTCGGGCAAACCAACTACTCGACTGCCAAGGCCGGCATCCACGGTTTCACCATGGCGCTGGCGCAAGAAGTGGCCACCAAGGGCGTTACCGTCAACACCGTATCGCCAGGCTATGTCGGTACCGACATGGTGCGCGCAATTCGCCCTGACGTCCTGGAGAAAATCGTTGCCGGTATCCCGGTCAAACGCCTGGCCGAACCCAGCGAGATCGCCTCTATTGTTGCCTGGATAGCATCGGAGGAGGGTGGTTATGCCACCGGTTCAGACTTCTCGATCAACGGCGGCCTGCACATGGGTTAAGCATAGCATTGCTTTTTCATAAAAAAGCCACGTCATGTGATGTGGCTTTTGCATGTTTGATTTATACTAAATAGGCAAATTGCCTAGCTGAAATAAAAACAATTTAATATCTGTCGATAAGCGTGCATAATCAATAGACAGATATATTAGAATTAAAAAAAGGGACAAGTTGGCGACTGCCGGGTCAACCGCAGCTCACCGGCTTTTTTAGGATGGATTTGGCGTGACAGGCAAGAATCCCAGCGATTTGCCTGATCGACTCAAGCGCTAGGATGTCATTAATTGAGAATTCGATGAATAGTGTAAAGAAAACGACACAGCACCTGATCAAGAA
>JAZJYH010000039.1:0-37850 GCA_040390485.1 Pseudomonadota bacterium | reverse complement strand
AAGCCAGCATCTGGGTGACATCCTGCACGCCGGCCAGCAGCAGGTCGCGCGCATTCACCGGTTTGCCGCTGGCATAGCGTTCGGCCTTTTCCTGCATTTGCTCGGTATCAAAGGCTTTCAGCAGGAATTCGCTCGGCACTTCCCCGCTGTTCGAGGTGTCGCCGGCGGCGTCCGAACCCACCGGCGGCATCGCGATATCCATGCTTTTCGCCAGTTCCCGGGTTTCCTGCTCCACCCGCAGCAGCAGGCTTTCCATCCTGTCCTTATCCAGGTCCAGCACGTTGCCAAACCTCAGCAAGATAGGCTTGCAACGCTCCGACAGCGATTCGTTACTCGGCGTCAGTATCTTGCGGGCGACTTCGTCGCTGAAGCTGGCGACCTGCTTCAGCCAGTCATTGCGGTTGCCGGCTTTTCTCAAATTGCCGCCGGGCAAACGCCCGAGGGACTGCACGATGGTGTCGGGAATTTTCCAGTCCTGCAGGGCCAGTTCGCCAAAACGCTCGTAGGCGCAACCGAGCAGCAGATCGGAAGCCTCCGCCGGGGTGGCTTGACCGGTATCTATCATGGCCTGTATGCGTGCGTGCAGCTGGTGGTCGAACGAAGCCACCAGCACCCGGCCTATATTCTTGAACAAGGCCGCCACCGCGGCCTCCTCGGCGTCGTGATAGATGCTGCGCTGTGACATTTCGCGGCCGACGATGCTGGCACAGAGCGCGTGTATCAATTCCTTGCGCACGCTTTGCGCATGCCGCTTGTCGCGGAAACAGTCGACCAGCAGCATCGCCAGCGCACTGGTCTTGACCGTATTAAAGCCGAGCAGGAAGATCGCGCGCGAAATCGTGGTCACCGGGATACCGGAAGAATTACGGTACTGTATGGTGTTGGACAGCCTCAGTATTTTTTGCGTCAAACCGACGTCGGCCAGCACAAAATGCGCCAGCTTGGCGACCGGATCTTCTCCCGAGGAGGTGATTTCCACCACCTTGGACACCGCCGCGCCCAGCGTGGGCAGGCTAACGTCTTCGCCGATTTTTTTCAATATCCTGTCGCGCGCCAGTTCGGGCGCATCCTGCTTCAGGAATGCAGATGGTTCGTTTGTCATAAACTCAGTGTAGCAGTGCCTGTGGGATCGGCGGTGATCGCAATATCAATCGCAACGTCAGCCGCAACATTATTTAACTTTTCGGTTAGAGTTGATGCCGTATTTCCTTTGCAGGGCGTCGTACAAGCCGCTGATGGCCCGCAAGCGCGGATTCATCGGATCCAGCCGGCGGGCAGACTCTATCAGCACCCTGGCTTGCGCGCCCACCGCGCCATCCCAGCCCAGGTTTTCCAGGTATTTCAGGGTCGCCAGCGCGGCATTCATCACCACTTGGGGATTATCGGGCGATTTACGGGCTGCGGCTGTCATTACCTCTACCGAGCCCTTGAAGTCGCCGTCCCTGGCTTTTTGCACCCCATTGGAGACCAGTGTCATCACTTCCTGCCGGCTTTGCTGCGCCAGGTGCTGGGCCACCTCGGTTTTACCGGCGCTCTCGAACACACCCATCGCACGCGACATGATTTGCTGGTTGCTGGCATTGCGCATCACGTCCAGCACCACCTGCGTGGCCTGTTCTTCCTGGTTATTTTCAAGGCAATTCTTTGCCAGGCCCAGTTTGGTGGCGGCGGATAAGCCTATGTCTTCCTGGCTGGCGGCCACCGCCGCCTCCAGTTCCTCCGCCAGGCGGGCGTCGCCGGTCTTTGCATGCACCCTGGCGGCAGAGATTGCGCGGCAAGCTTCGGTTTTCTTCATGCCTAGCATATTTTTTTCGAGGTCGCGTATCACCGACTTGGCCTGCTCGGTATCGCCCTTCTGCACCAGCGCGTCGACCAGTTTGACATGGTCTTCCGGATCGCGAAAATCCGAATACCTGGCCTTGCTGACGACCTTTTTGAAAATATTTTCGGCCGTCTCCAGGTCCCCGGTTTCCAGCGCGATATCGCCCAGCTTGCGCAGGCGGCGCACCGCATGCGGCGACACGCTGACGGCGGCGTCCAGCACCGCCTTGGCCTCAGGCAGCTCGCCGACCGTTTCATGGGTCTTGGCCAGCCAGTCATAGGCATCCATGAACTTGTCGTTTTCCGCGACCAGGCTTTTCAGCAGGCTCTCGGCCTCTTCATAGCGGCCTTGCATGAACAGGGTTTTGGCCAGGCCCAGCCTGGCCCAGGCCACCGCCCTCAGCGCAAACAGCCTGGTATAGATTTCCTCGGCCTCGGCCGCTTCGCCCAGCGTGACGTGCAATTCCGCCCGCAAGCGCATGAAGTCCACCGCGTATTTGGGATAGCTGGCCTCCCCCTCGCGGCAGGCGTGAATGGCCTCGGCCAGTTCGCCTTTGTCCATCAGCGCATACACGTCGACAAAGGCCTTGCGCTTGTCTATCGCCCGCATCACGCGCTCCAGCAGCATGTCGGCGGTGAACGGCTTGAGCAGGTAGTCCGAGGGCGCCAGTTCCGCCGCACTGACCACCTTGGCGTAAGAACGCTCGGCGGTGACCATGATGAAGATGGTGGAGAGCGGGGTCAGCTTGTGGTGCCGTATATCTTCCAGCAATTGCTGGCCATCCTGGCCGACGCCCAGGTCGTACTCGCACATGACCAGGTCGAAAGGCTTGGACTGTATCGTGCGTACCGCCATGCCTGCAGTCTGGGAGTGCTCAATTTTTGTAATGCCGCACAAATTCAGCATGTTATGCAAACTGACCCGCATCCCTGCATGCGGCTCAATGAGCAATGCCCTTATTTCTGCCAGATCGCTCATGAAAACCTTCAGCGTTTTATAGTTTAATTTTTATACACTTATCAAATCGACGAGCTCTACCATCCGTGCCCGGTTCCACAGTCGAAAACCGAGCCATCCCCCTAAGAGAACTTTACCTGATTCAACCGGGCTAGCAATGTTTCGGATACAACAATGCTGCACTTAGGGCATTTATTGTATCCCTCCGGCAACTAAAAACATCCCGGCATCCTCATTTCAGGAAACGCGCAATCAGGAGCACCGCCAATGACAACAGTATCGTCGACGCAAAAGGCAGGGAAAATATCCGTCCAAACAGCTTAAAACGGAAGTCTCCCGGCAAGCGCCCTATGCCCAGCTTTTCCAGCCAGGGCAGCAAGGCGGAAAACACGATCAAGGCTACAAAAATCGTCAACACCCAACGTATCATGCGAATTCTTTCTTCAGTTTCATGTTGACCGGATACCCTATGGGTCGAGGCGAGCCCTTATAAACGGTGGCTGCGGTCGTGCCGCAGCAGCCTGGCGTCCAGTTCGGCGCCGGCGCCCACCACCAGCACCTTGAACAATTCTCCCATTTCCGCCGGGGAAATCAATTTTTGCAGCGCATTCGCCTGCGGCAGGTAGGCCAGTGGCTGGTCGGCCGGGGTGCGCATCAATAGCTCGCCTATCCCGGCTTCCAGTAAAAATCCTGCCTGGCTCATATAGGCCAGCACCTCCAGGCCGGCCGCGCCGGCGGCGCCGGCCATCGCGCTAAAGTCCACGTGTGCCGTAATATCCTGCAAACCCGGCAGGTAAAAGGGGTCGGGATGCGAATGATGGCGATAGTGGCACATCAGCGTGCCCTGCGTACGTTGTTCCAGATAATACTCCGCTGCCGGGAAGCCATAGTCGATCAATAGCGCAACTGCCGCCTTGCCGCTGGCCTGGCGCCCGGATTTCAGCATGTGCGCCAGGCTGTTCATGAAGCCGATGGCGACAGGATGCACCTCGGTCAGATAGCCTTCGGGCAGGCTGGCGGCATCCGGAATTTGCGCGATCAGCCCGGCATCGCAAGCCCGTTCGCGGTAGACGAAGCGCGGCTGCACATCCGGCACATCCTGGTCGGCGACGCCGACACCGCACTCCTGCCAGCCCTGCCCGGTCTTGAGCACCAGGTGCACGGGCATCGCATCCAGCACTTCATTGCCCAGCACCACACCGGCAAAAGCCTCCGGCATTTGTTGCAACCATTGCACCTGCGGGAAGGGTTTCAGCAATTCTTCCTGCCTGGCGCGCAACTCGCCGGACAATTCCACGATAAAATAGCGGTCCAGATGTATGCCTTGCGCCTGATATTCTGACAAGATATCGTAGGCCAGCTTGCCGGTGCCGGCGCCAAACTCCATGATCTGCGGCGGCGCCTGGGCAAACAAATTTGCAGCAACATGGGCCAAAGTGCCGCCGAAAAGCGGCGTAATTTCCGGCGCAGTTGTAAAATCACCGTCTTTGCCCAATTTTGCGGCGCCGCCGCTGTAATAACCGAGTCCAGGCGCGTACAGGGCCAATTCCATATAGCGGGCGAACGAGATCCAGCCGGCATGCGCCTGGATGTCGTCAATAATCAGTTGCTGCAGTGCTAATGAAGCTGCCAGCGCGTCCGCAGCAGGTACGGGTAGAGATAAAGGTAATTGCATACCGGCATTGTAGAGAAATCGCCCAGATAAAGCAGTAGAAAACAGCAGTAGAAAACATTTCCATTATTGGCGCCATGAGCAACAACAGCACAAACAGCACTATCACACCACCCGGCCATCCGCCGGATGCCTCAAGCCCGGTCCAGCGCGTGGCGCTGGTCACCGGCGCGGCCAAGCGCATAGGGCGCAGCATCGCCCTGGCGATGGCGGCGCGCGGCTGGGACATTGCCGTGCACTATGGCCAGTCGGCGCAGGAAGCCGACAGTCTGGTGGCCGAGATCATCGCCATGGGCAGGCGCGCGGTCGCCCTGTCCTGCGACCTGCTGGACGAGGCGGCCACCCGGCAATTGCTGCCGCGCGCGATGGCCGAACTGGGACCGGTGGATTGCGTAGTCAATAATGCATCATTGTTTGAAGAAGACAGCGTGCACAGCTTCGGCCAGGCCGGCCTGGACCGCCATATGCGCGCCAACCTGGCCGCACCGGTATTGCTGGCGCAAGCCTTGCACGCCGCTACCCCGGCCGGCCGGCAAGCCTGCGTGATCAACTTGCTGGACCAGAAGCTGTTTAACCTGAATCCCGATTTCCTGTCCTACACCCTGTCCAAGGCAGCGCTGCAATGTGCGACCACCACGCTGGCGCAAGCGCTGGCGCCCACGGTGCGGGTGGTCGGCATCGCCCCCGGGATTACCATGGTGTCCGGGGACCAGAGCCAGGCCGACTTTGCCCAGGCGCACCAGGTCACGCCGCTGGGACGCTCCAGCACCCCCGAAGACATCGCGAATACGGTATGCTTCGTCGCAGAAGCTGCAGCGATTACCGGTACCACGCTACTGGTCGACGGCGGTCAGCACCTGATCCCCCTGCAGCGCGACGTGATGTTTGTGGCAACCGCCGCTGCAGACGCCGCCGCAACCAAGCTTTGAAGCGCCGCAATTCATTGTTAGCCCTACCCCCTATTTAGCCCTATAACCAGAGTCCACCATGCTATCTGCCCTGCACCATCCCCAGCTCAGCGATTGCCGCCGCCTGTTCTTGCGCAACTATGAAGTAAGCATCAATATCGGCGTGCATGAATTCGAAAAAAAGGGCGAGCAAAGGGTCTTGATCAACGTCGACCTGTATATTCCGCTGGCGCTGTCGACCCCGACTGCGGACCAGTTGCATGAAGTGGTGGACTACGATTTCATGCGCGAAACCATCGCCCAGCGCATGGCCCAGGGCCACGTGCACTTGCAGGAAACCCTGTGCGACGACGTCGCCCGCATCATGCTGGCGCATCCGCAGGTGCGCGCGGTGTCGGTGTCCACCATGAAACCCGATGTCTACCCGGACTGCGAAGGCGTAGGGGTAGAAGTATTCCAGATCAAAGCAAAGAACTAATATGCAAGCGCTACAAGAATCCCTGGTTGCCACAGACGCAGCCGGCCTGAAGAGCCAGGAAAAAATCACCTACGAAAACAACAAGCTGCACAAACGCTTGTGCCGCCAGGTGGGCCAGGCCATCGGCGACTTCAATATGATAGAAGAAGGCGACAAGGTAATGGTCTGCCTGTCCGGCGGCAAGGACAGCTATGCGCTGCTGGACATCCTGATGACCTTGCGCCAGCGCGCACCGATCAATTTCGAGATCGTCGCGGTCAACCTGGACCAGAAGCAGCCCAACTTCCCGGCCGACATTCTGCCGGCCTACCTGAGCAAGCTGGGCATCCCCTTCCATATCGAGAACCAGGATACCTACAGCATCGTCAAGCGCCTGATCCCGGAAGGCAAGACCACCTGCTCGCTGTGCTCGCGCCTGCGGCGCGGCATCCTGTACCGCGTGGCCGACGAACTGGGCGCGAACAAGATCGCGCTGGGCCACCACCGCGACGACATCCTGGAAACTTTTTTCCTGAACATGTTCTTCGGCGGCAAGCTGAAGGGCATGCCGGCCAAGCTGCAGTCCGACGACGGCAAGCACGTGGTGATCCGCCCCATGGCCTACGTCAAGGAAGAGGATTCCGAACGCTATGCGCAGGTCAAGCAATTCCCCATCATCCCTTGCGACCTGTGCGGCTCGCAGGAAAACCTGCAGCGCAAGCAGATCAAGGGCCTGATGCGCGAATGGGAAAAGAAATACCCGGGCCGGGTGGAAAGCATCTTTTCTTCGCTATCCACCGTAGTGCCGTCGCACCTGATGGACACCGCCCTGTTCGGCTTTACCGACCTGAAAGCGGACGGCGTCGCCAATGCGGCGGGCGATATCGCGTTTGACGAGGAGCCGTGCAGCACGCCGAGCAGCATGCCGGGCGTGATTCCCTTGCGCTTTAAAGAAGAAGATTAAATCGGCCGAGGCCGGATAGCTAGCGAAGCGACCGCTCACCAGGCGGTCGTTTTTTTTTGCGACTTCGTGGTTTACCTGCCCCAGCGATTCAGGCCGCTGCCGGGCGCTAGCCGAGCGACTGCAGCAGCGCCCATCCCTCTTCCCAGTCACCCAAACCACTGGCCGAATTCAAGTGGCCCTGGTTGCCGGCCTTGACCAGGCGGCTGCCCCAGGCTGCGGCACAATCGCCGGCGTACTCGGGGCTGCCGTAAGGATCGTCGTCACTCGCCACCACGATACTGGGGCAAGGGAAGCGCTGCAGCGGCAGCGGGGCAAAGCCATGCGCAGCGCCGGGAAAAGCCGGGCCGTCCGGGTCTGGCAGCGCGACCAGCAGCACCCCATGCACAGGATGGGAAGTCCTCGCGGCCCAATGGGCGACCGCCAGACAGCCTAGACTATGCGCAACGATGAGCGTCGACGACCCCAGCCTCTTGACGGCGGCATCTATCGTCTCGACCCATAACTCGCAAACAGGATGCTCCCAGTCTTCAACCGCCAGGCGCTCGCAAGCCGGATTGCTGCGCTGCCATCGCGTCTGCCAATGATGTGCATCGGAATTGCCTATGCCGGGAACGATCAGGATCGGGGTATTCATGCGCTAGTCCTTGACGGTGTAGATGGTTGACGCTCGATAGTATGGCGGCTAAGCTGCCACCAAGGAAGGCGCTAACCAATGAAATCAAGGGCCGATACCGATGATAACGAGGAAATGCAAGGCAAGTGCCGATGAAACCAAAGAATGAACTGGACAAGATGGATGGACGCATCCTGCAGCTGCTGCAGGACAATGCGCGCATGACCAATACCGAGATAGGCAAGCGCATAGGATTATCGCAGCCGGCGGTGACGGCGCGCATCCAGCGCCTGGAAGAAAGCGGGGTAATCGAGGGCTACTCTGCACGTATCAACCCCAGGCGCGCCGGCATGGAGATCACGGCCTTGATACGCTTGAAGACCACGCACGAAAAAATCAATGCCTGCCTGGAGATGTTCAAGAGCATGCCCGCGATTATCGAGGCCGACCGGATTACCAGCGACGATTGTTTTATGATCAGGGCCACCGTCGCCACCATGCCGGAACTGGAGGTCGCCATCGACCAGCTGGCAAGCCTGGGTGGCGTGACGACTGCGATCGTCCTCGCAAGCTATCCCAAAAAACCGATCGGCACCGATACCTGAGCGGGCACGCAATGCTTGATCGGGAATGGCGACACACGCGGCGGCCCGCATCGCCCGCCGCGCCTCATTCCACAAACAAGGTGGCCGGATGTTCGAGGTAGCCGCGCAGCGCCTGGATGAACTCGGCCGCATAGGCGCCGTCCACCACTCGGTGATCGAACGAGGACGACAAGTTCATCATCTTGCGCGGCACCACCGCGCCGTCGACGATCACCGGCCGCAGGACGATGCGGTTGACGCCGACGATCGCCACTTCCGGGTGGTTGATCACAGGCGTGGAGACGATGCCGCCCAGCGCGCCCAGGCTGGTGATGGTAATCGTCGATCCCGACAATTCTTCGCGCGTGGCCCGGCCGGCGCGCGCGGCCTGCGCCAGACGTGCGATTTCCGCCGCATTTGACCACAGGTCGCGCGCCTCGGCGTGGCGCACTACCGGCACCACCAGGCCATTCTCGGTCTGGGTCGCGATGCCTATGTGGGCGGCGCCATAGCGCGTCAGCTTGCCGGCCTCGTCGTCGAAGCGCGCGTTGACCTGCGGGAAACGGCGCAAGGCCAGCACCACCGCGCGCATCAGCAGCGGCAACAGGGTCAGGCGGCCGCGCTGCTCGCCCCAGCTGGCATTCAGGCTGGCGCGCAGCGCCTCCACCTCGGTGACGTCGCATTCTTCCACATAGGTGAAGTGCGGGATGCGGCGCTTGGATTCCTGCATCTTTTGCGCGATCTTGCGGCGCAGGCCGATGATGGGCACCACCTCTTCGTCCTGTCTTTCCAGGCCCTGGCTGACATTCGCAGTGCGCTGGGTACGCCCGCCCATGATCAGCGCATCCAGGTCCTGGTGCGTGACGCGGCCGTCGGTGCCGGGCACCTGTTGCAGATTGATGCCCAGTTCTCTGGCGCGGCGGCGCACCGCCGGCGAGGCCAATAATTTCCCGCCAGCCGCAGCCGGCGCAGCCTCTGTTGCAGCCATCGTTGCAGCCATCGTTGCAGCGACGCCGGGAACAGCTGGCGGCTTGGCAGCCGGCAGCGAGACCGCCGGCGCGGCCAGGGCCGCAGCCGCCGGGGGAGCGGCTTGCTTAACATTAGCGGCCGCAGCTTCATGCTGCACCGCTATCCGTATCAGTTCGGCGCCGACCGAAATCAACTGGCCCAGCTGGCCGCCCAGCGCAATCACCGTACCCGCCACCGGCGACGGGATTTCCACATTGGCCTTGTCGGTCATCACGTCGGCCAGCGCCTGGTCTTCGACCACGCTGTCGCCGGGCTGTACATGCCAGGCCACCAGTTCGACCTCGGCGATGCCCTCGCCTATGTCGGGCACCTTGATCACGTGTATGCCTGTTTGTGTACCCGCCGGTGTGCTCGTTTGTGTGCTCATTTGTGTACCCCTTAGGCCTCCATCGCGCGTTTGAACGCCGCCCCTACCCTGGCCGGGCCGGGAAAATAGGCCCACTCCTGCGCGTGCGGATATGGAGTGTCCCAACCGGTCACCCGCTCGATAGGCGCTTCCAGGTGATAAAAGCAGTGTTCCTGCACCAGCGCCGCCAGTTCCGCCCCGAAACCGCTGGTGCGGGTGGCTTCGTGCACGACGACGCAGCGCCCGGTCTTCTTCACCGAGTTGACGATGGTGTCCAGGTCCAGCGGCCACAGGCTGCGCAGGTCGATGATCTCGGCGTCTATGCCGGTTTCCTGGGCCGCGACTTCCGACACAAACACCATGGTGCCGTAGGTAATCACAGTCAGGTCTTCACCCGCGCGAAAGACCGAGGCCGATTCCAGCGGCACGCTGTAATAGCCTTCCGGCACCTGGCTCAGCCGATGCGTGGACCACGGCACTACCGGCCGGTCGTGATGGCCGTCGAACGGGCCGTTGTACAGGCGCTTGGGCTCCAGGAAGATCACCGGGTCGTCGTTTTCTATGGCCGCGATCAACAGCCCCTTGGCGTCGTAGGGATTGGACGGCATTACCGTGCGCAAGCCGCATACGTGCGTGAACAGCGCTTCCGGGCTCTGGCTGTGGGTCTGGCCGCCATAGATGCCGCCGCCGCAGGGCATGCGTATCGTCATCGCCGCGGTGAATTCGCCGGCCGAACGGTAGCGCAGACGCGCCGCCTCGGACACGATCTGGTCGGAGGCGGGATAGAAGTAATCGGCGAACTGGATCTCCACCACCGGCCTCAGCCCGTAAGCCGCCATGCCGACCGCGGTGCCGACGATGCCGCCCTCGGAGATAGGCGCATCGAATACGCGCGACTTGCCGTATTTGGCCTGCAAGCCCTCGGTGCAGCGGAACACGCCGCCGAAATAGCCTACGTCCTGGCCGTATACCACTACATTGTCGTCGCGCGCCAGCATCACATCCATGGCCGAACGCAGTGCCTGTATCATCGTCATCGAGCTGACAGCGGTCGAGGTCTTGGTCATGTCGTCTCCTGGCTAGTGTTTTTGCCCGGATCTGGCCAGGCTTTCGACTTGCTCCAATTGCTGGCGCAGGTGCGCAGGCATGTCCTTATACACGTCCTCGAACATCGAAGCCGCGCTGGGAATGTGGCCGTTGGCCAGCGTGCCGTAGCGCTCCGCCTCTTTTTGGGCGGCGATGACCTGGGCTTCCAGTTCTTTTTTACTGTCCTCATGCTCCTGTTCGGACCAGGCGCCGATCGCCACCAGGTGCTGCTTCAGCCTGGTAATCGGATCGCCCAGCGGGAAATGCGCCCAGTCGTCGGCCGGCCGGTAGCGCGAGGGATCGTCGGAAGTGGAGTGCGGCCCGGCGCGGTAGGTGACCCATTCGATCAGGGTCGGCCCCAGGTTGCTGCGGGCCCGTTCGGCGGCCCACAGCGAGGCCGCATACACGGCCAGGAAATCGTTGCCGTCCACCCGCAGCGAGGCGATGCCGCTGCCCACGCCGCGCGCCGCAAAGGTGGTGCTCTCGCCGCCGGCGAAGGACTGGAAGGTGGAGATGGCCCACTGGTTGTTGACCACGTTCAGCACCACTGGCGCCCGATACACGTGGGCAAAGGTCAGCGCGGTATTGAAGTCGGATTCGGCGGTGGAGCCGTCGCCTATCCAGCCCGAGGCGATCTTGCTGTCGCCCTTGATGGCGGACGCCATGGCCCAGCCGACCGCCTGCACGAACTGGGTGGCCAGATTGCCTGAAATCGTAAAAAAACCGGCTTTGCGCACCGAATACAAGACCGGCAGCTGGCGCCCCTTCATCGGATCGCGTTCATTCGACAGCAGCTGGCAGATCAGGTCCACCATGGGCACCTTGCGCGCCATCAGTATGCTTTGCTGGCGGTAGGTCGGAAAGCACATGTCGCCGTCGCGCAGGGCCAGCGCATGGGCGGCGCCTATCGCCTCTTCCCCCAGGCTTTGCATATAGAAGGACATTTTTTTTTGCCTTTGGGCGATCACCATGCGCGCATCGAAAATGCGGGTTTTCAGCATGGCGAGCATGCCCTCGCGCAGCAGCTCGGCGCTGACCTGTGGCGCCCAGGGGCCGACGGCATTGCCGGCCTCGTCCAGTACTCGCACCAGGGTGTAGGCCAGGTCGCTGGTGTCGACCGGCGCGGCGTCGATCGCCGGTCGCCGGACCTCGCCGGCTTTGGCCAGATGCAGGTAAGAGAAATCTGTTTCCTTGCCCGGTCGGCCGGTAGGCTCCGGTACATGCAGCGTCAGAGTGGTGTCCTGGCTCATAGGTGCTTCCCCCTTTGTGCGGTGGTGTGCACTAGCAGCTTAGCAGAATCTGCTTGTCATAACGCCAGCTTTATTGAAAGCTTGTCTCCTGCAATGCAGCAAACGACCCGCGGCACCGGCTCTTTCGCCAAATGAAAAACGCCGCTGAAAAGCGACGTTTTTTTGGGGACCGCGATTAAAAATCAGCGGCCGGTCAACAGTTGAAACTGCTGAAATTACTTGCTGGTTGCAGTCTGCACGGCTGCCGGAGCAACGCGTGCCGGCGCAGCCGGGGCGAACGCAACATAGGAGTCGCCGCCCACGTTCACGCCTTCTGCACGGGCTTGAGCGATTTCAGCGATGACTTCTGCACGAGTCCTGCCGTTGCTTGACTTGCTGGCAACTGCGGCAGTTGGTGTAACGCCGGTAGCTTTAGCCGTTTCCGCAGTTTTTGTCATGGATGGGACCGGGAAGCTGACATAAGCTTCGCCGCCAACCTGGTAATCCGCTGCAAAAGCAACAGAACCGGTGGCGATCAGGGCAACAGCAGCAATAAGTTGTTTCGCGTTCATTGTATTTCTCCAAAATTAGGGGGATGACTCAGGCAATGCACTATGGGCAGCGGAAAATTCCACCATCTCCTGCCTCGGTGAGTCGCGCACTACCCGCATTGACATGGTGTGGTGCTCATCGTTGGAGCTGAGTTTATAGCCATTAAGCTCATCAATAAAGGTGACTATTAGCAATATATTATTCCACATTCAGCAATAATGACCGCGGCGTGACCTGAGGCAAAACCTGCGCTTGCGGTCTTTTTTCGGACTGCCGCACAGAAAGTGCATCCAATCCCGGCTGGCTGACGTATGAATAGGGCGATAAAACCCGGCCATGACGGTAGAATGCAATTTATCTTTCGATATGCTTGTTGTAATGTCACTCTCGTTGCGCCGGTTCACAATCTGATACGCCTCTTTTTTTGAAACGGATTCAAACTTGTCAACACTACCCAAAATGGATGCCGGCCAGTTGCATGTCTGGCTGGCAGCAGTGGCAAACAAGGATGCCGCCGCATTCCGCTCGCTCTATGAAGCCAGTTCGCCGAAACTGTTCGGCTTTGCCTTGCGTATATTAAATAAGCGCGAGCTGGCGGAAGAGGTGCTGCAAGAGAGTTTTGTCAGCATCTGGAACAATGCCGGCAGCTACCAGTCCAGCCTGGCCGCGCCCATGACCTGGATGACGACCATCGTGCGCAACCGCGCCTTTGACCTGTTGCGCAGGCTAGACCATGACGTGGAAATCGATGCGGATAATTTTGATATGGAAGTGATGAATGCACTGGAAGCCGGCGACCCGACCCCGATCGAGGCGCTGGAGCTGAGCCAGGATGCCAAAGCCCTGGCGCGCTGTTTCGCGCGGCTGGAAGGCTTGCACCGGCAGGCAATGGCGATGGCCTTTTATCACGACTTGTCGCATAGCGAAGTGGCGGCGCAGATGAAGCTGCCCATGGGCACGGTGAAAACCTGGATACGGCGCGGGCTGGACCAACTGCGCAACTGCCTGTCCAAACTGGAGCGCGCATGAAGATCCAGGACCATCCTGACCTGCAGCACAAGCTGGCGGCTGAATATGTGCTGGGCACCTTGCGCGGCGGCGCGCGCCGCCGTTTCGAAACCTGGCTGCACGATGACGGCGCGCTGCAACAGATCGTCAGGCAGTGGCAAGGCGATTTGCTGCCCATGGCGGAATTCTCCAAGACGGCGCAACCGTCGGTGGCCGTGTGGCAGGCGCTGGAACAGCGCCTCGAGCTAAACCAACTGAGCCAACTGAACCAGCCGCGCCAGCCAAAACCGGAGCCAGACCGCTGGGCCTTCTGGCGCCAGTTGCACGACGACCTGGCCTTCTGGCGCGGCCTGGGCCTGGTGTCAACCGCGGCGGCACTGATCCTGGTTTCGCTCTTGCTCAGCAAGCAGCAGGTGGAACCGGTGCTCCCGCTGAACAATTATGTCGCGACCTTGTCGGATGACAAGGCCCAGCCTATCGCGCTGGTCACCGGCGACAGCAAGCGCCGGCAGCTGGTGGTACGCATGGTGTCGGCCCAGGATATCGGCGCCGACAAGAGCCTGGAACTGTGGGCAGTGAGCAAGGAAGGCAAGGTCAAATCGCTGGGCCTGGTGGCCGCCAACGGCTCGGTCACGCTACCCATGCCGGAATACATGAACGCCGAAGCGACCCCTTTGCTGGCTGTGACGCTGGAACCCAAGGGCGGCTCGGGCAACCCCGAGAAGCCTAGCGGACCCATCGTCTTCAAGGGTAACTGGCTGCAAATCTAGTGTCCTGTTCCGTAAATTCGCAGCATAAAAGATGACGAGAATCGAACCGAATACCGCGTCAAAAATACTCGCAAGGGGCCACCCTTGCTGCGTTTTTTTCCTTGTCTCGGCCCGATTTCGTCACTTTTATTTTGCAACAAACATACGGAACAGGACACTAGCGACAAGAACATAAAAGTAAGGCGGGTAGGCGGCATGACCGCATACCCGCCTTTCAAGAAGTCATGACATTTTCCGAAAAACAGCCGCGCAATTATCTCGCCAGCGCTTTCACGCTGCCGTCCAGGTCCGCTACCAGTATCGCTTTGGAAGTCAGAGCAGGACGGGCGAATACGCCGCCGGTGTAATAGTCACCGGACAGCTTGGTCGGCTGATACTGCCACAACAGTTTTCCGCTGGTGGCATCCACTGCATAAAACCCGGAGCGCAGCAGCGTGTCCGCCTGATAGCTGGCGCGGGCGCCTATCGAACCGATATATATCACGCCATCGTCCAGCAAAGGACTCATCCAGGTCCAGCCGCCGGTGTTGAAATTCCACAGCTCTTCACCGGTCGCCACGGAAAAAGCCGATAACTTGAATGAATCCGAGCTGCCTACATACAAGATGTCTTGATTGACAATCGCACTTGACTCGACCCATGAGCCGTCTTTATACCGGGTCGCCCAACGCTCCTTGCCGCTGGCGGCATCAAGAGCAAACAATTTCGGATTGCGGCCGCCAAAGATGATCTTGCCGTCGGCAAATGCCGCACTGGCCTGGATGGCCTTTTTGCTGTCGTAACGCCATAGCTCGGTCCCTGACAAGCGGTCCACGCAGTAGAAAAAGTGATCCCAGCTGCCGACGCACACTTGTTGCTCCATCACTAGCGGTGTGGCGCGTATCTTGTCGCCGGTGGCAAACTTCCACTTCAATTTTCCGCTATCGACATCTATTGCATACAGATGCTTGTCGGCACTTCCTATGTAGACCGTCTCCCCAGCCACTACCGGCGAGGACTTCAAATAGTCGTATTCGCTAGCCTCCAGATTGGAAGGAAGACTGCGCACGATCTTGGCATCGCCCAGGTCGAATTTCCACACCCGTTTGCCGCTGGTTCGGTCGAGCGCGTACAAGAAACCGTCGTCGCTTGCAAACAAGACCAGGTCCTTGGCAAACGCTGCCGCCGAGCGCACCCGAGCACCGGTCTGGTAACGCCATGCAGCCTGGTGGCGGCGCGTATCCAAGGCGTAGAACGTGCCGTCGTCGCTGCCGAAATAGGCGATTTCATCGCGCAGGCTCAGCGGCGACCAGATCTCGCCGCCGGTCTTGAACTCCCACAATAGCTCGCCCTTGCTGTGGGCGCTGGCCGGTAATAATAAGTTGAACAACAAAAGGCACAATAAAGAACGCACTAACATGAGGTCTCCTGAAAATTGTTATAAGTCTTGGGCGCTAGCCCGAGAGCCTCTATAGAGAGACCGCCGTTCAATTTAGTTCCTGCACTAAGGATAAACACCTAGGAGCCGCCATCGGATATTAATTACTGCCTCACTTGCGGAACAGCCAGCCAGCGGTGTTAGAATTTTGCCATTCTCACTTTTTCCGAATAGCCAATGAACGTCGTCATCCTCGCAGCCGGCATGGGCAAACGCATGCAGTCCGCCTTGCCCAAGGTCTTGCATCCGCTGGCGGGCAAACCGCTGCTGTCGCATGTGCTCGATACCGCCCGCAGCTTAAGTCCCGCCGGCCAGGCCACCAATATTTGTGTCATTTACGGTCATGGCGGCGAGCAAGTGCCGGCCACCGTTGCCGCCGACGACCTGCGCTTTGCCAAGCAGGAACCGCAACTGGGCACCGGCCACGCGGTAGCGCAAGCCAGCCCGGTGCTGGACGACACCGTGCCGACGCTGGTGCTGTACGGCGACGTACCGCTGACCACTGCTACCAGCCTGCACAGGCTGATCGCCGCCGCCGGCAACGACAAGCTGGCGATTCTGACCGCCGACATGCAAGACCCGAGCGGCCTGGGCCGCATCGTCAGGGCAGGCGGTAGCAAGAGCGGCAATATCGTGCGCATCGTCGAACAGAAGGACGCCAGCGAGGCCGAGCGCGCGATCACCGAGATCAATACCGGCATTCTGATCGCGCCTACCGCCAAGCTCAAGCAATGGCTGGCGACGCTGTCGAACAATAATGCGCAGGGCGAATACTACCTGACCGATATCGTGGCCCGCGCAGTGGCCGACGGCGTACCCGTAGTGTCGGCGCAACCCGATGCGGTGTGGGAAACCCTGGGCGTCAACAGCAAGGTGCAACTGGCGGAGCTGGAACGCATCCACCAGGCCAATATCGCCAGGGCCTTGCTGGAACAGGGCGTCACCTTGCTCGACCCGGCGCGCATCGACGTGCGCGGCAGCCTGGTATGCGGCCGCGACGTCAGCATCGACGTCGGCTGCGTATTTGAAGGCAAGGTCACGCTGGAAGACGGCGTCACGATCGCCGCCAATTGCGTAATCCGCAATGCGCATATCGCCGCCGGCGCCGCGATCAAGGCCTTTTGCCATATCGAAGACGCCACCGTCGGCGCCAGTTCGCAAATCGGCCCGTACGCGCGCCTGCGCCCCGGCACCACGCTGGCCGAAGACGTGCACATAGGAAATTTTGTCGAAATCAAGAACAGCCAGATCGCGGCCCACAGCAAGGCCAACCACCTGGCCTATATCGGCGACGCCACGGTAGGCTCGCGGGTCAACGTAGGCGCCGGCACCATCACCTGCAACTATGACGGCGCCAACAAGTTCCGCACCGTGATAGAAGACGACGCCTTCATCGGCAGCGACTCGCAACTGGTGGCGCCGGTACGGGTCGGCAAGGGAGCCACCCTGGGCGCCGGCACTACCCTGACCAAGGACGCGCCGGACGGCAAGCTGACGGTATCGAGGGCCAAGCAGATCACTATAGAAAATTGGCAGCGGCCGGTTAAAGTGAAAAAATGATCAATTATGCATACTAGATGTACGGCACCGCCGGCTTGCCGTAGCAACTCGAAATTGACGAAAAGAGGTGCAGATGAAGGCAGTAAATTTTTCGAATAAATTTTCGCCCTAGCTGGATCCGGAATCAAAGTTTTCAAAGGAGCGTGTTGTGGGGAAATTTTTGACCGTATCTGCACCGGAATTTAACCATTCATTTTCCAGTTGCAGCAGATGCTATGCAACTTTGCGTATCTATCACCCGACTAAATCGCCAAATGAGGTTACTGAAACTCTGAAAATGTCACCAACTAGTCAACAGACAGTCGGTGACTCTAACGGCAAAAGAACTATTCGCACTAGTGGTTGGTTTTTAACCACAAGAGATTTAGTTAAGTCTCGAGATATTAGGGCTCATATTTGGAACCTTATTTCTGATGTCGAGGACAAAAACGAACTCTTAAAGTATCTATTAGAACTTGGGTGGGAAATGGACATTTTTTGTTTTTGGGAATCAGAAAGTGGCAATGGAGGACCTCTCTTAGACGTTTCAACTATGTCAGCGTTGAGTTGTCTGGGATTAGAGTTGGGATTTGATATTTGGTTTGAATAGCTTAAACCAAGCGCAATCCTGTACAAGCAAAAAAGGCATTTAGGCGTTACCATCCTCTGCTACAGGAGGACGGCAATGACCGCAGATATCGCATACGCACCACCAGAACCCACTCGCCTCGCCAGCCTCGCCGCCGGCGCACGCGACAGCCTGCCCATGCTGGTCGGCGCCGCGCCTTTCGGCCTCATCTTCGGCTCGCTGGTGACGGCCAGCCCCATGGCGCCCTGGCATGGCCAGTTGATGTCGCTCAGCGTGTTTGCCGGCTCCAGCCAGTTCATCGCCACCGGCCTGGTGGCCAGCCACACCGGCATGCTGGTGATCTGGTTCACCACGCTGATCGTCAATATGCGGCATATGCTGTATGCCGCCACCCTATTGCCGCATGTGGCGCACCTCCCTGCCCGCTGGCGCTGGCTGCTGGGATTTTTGCTGACCGATGAAACCTTTGCGGTAATGGCCGGCCATTACCAGCGCAGCCGGGATACCCATAACAGCCACTGGTACTTCCTCGGTTCGGGGCTGGCCATGTATGGCAACTGGCAGCTATGGACCCTGGTTGGCCTGCTGTTCGGCGCCATCTTCCCGCAGCTGCAAACCCTGGGCCTGGACTTTGCGATGGTAGCCACCTTCATTGCCATCATCGTGCCGCAACTGAACCGGCTGCCGCAATTCGGCGCCGCCCTGGCCGCCGGCACTTTTGCCTATCTGCTGCAGGAACTGCCGTACAAACTCGGCCTGTTGTCGGCCGTATTCATAGGCGTGGTGGTCGGCATCGCGCTGACCCGCGCCGGCAAAACCACGGACACAGGGCAAGACAAGCAGGAGGTAAAGGCATGAATTACCCATTGATGATAGTGGGCATGGCGGCAGTCACCGTGTTCGTCAAGGCCATCATGTTCATCCTCGGCGACCGCATCGCTTTTCCGCCGCTGCTAAACCTGGCGCTGAGCTTTGTGCCGGTCACCGTGCTGACCGCGATCATCGTGCCCATGATTTTGGCGCCGCATGGCCCCAGCAAGGGCATGGAATTGAACTGGCACAATCCGCAGTTGGTTGCCTCCATCGCCGCCGTGCTCGTCTGCCTGCTCGGCAAGAAACAGATGCTGACCATCATCGCCGGGCTGGCCGTATTTTTTGCCTGGCAATTCTGGATGGCGGCGTGAAATTATTGTTGAAGAAAAATTGTTGCACAACGCAATCTTCCGCCTGGACACAATAAATCCGGCTGCATCTTCATGGTTTTCCTATTGCTGTCCGTCATTGTCGGCAAGCGGCAATGACGGCCTTTGCACGCCAAGTCTGCGCTTGTAATTTGCTCAAGATGTTCTACATTTAAGCGTCTGATCCTATGAAATTGTTCCCGAAAGGCCTGAGGCGCTTATCCATCGGCGGGACAGCGGATCCCGCCTGAGAAATTTCTAAGCTCCCCTCTGCTTATCTACTTCCGCAGAGAAAATTTTATCCTCGGCAAAAGATTTTCCACACCTGCTTGCAGTGTCTCTTTGGCACCCTGGAGGCCAGTGCCATCGCCCGTGCAAAAAACTGGAGGCCTCATACTTATTTGGGAGAATCAACATGGTGACTTATATTACTCTTGCAAAATTTACCGACCAGGGGATACGCACGATTAAAGACACGACCAAACGGGCGGACATGGCCAAGGAACTGGCGGCCAAGTTTGGTGTAAAACTGACCGGCATGTACTGGACACTGGGTGAGTACGACATCGTCCTCATCGGCGAAGCGCCTGACGATGCCGCCATCGCCGCCTTTGGATACGCCATAGGCTCGGCCGGGAACGTGCGGTCGGCGACCTTGAAAGCTTTCTCAAAGGACGAGGTGAGCGCCATCCTGAGCAAGCTTCCATAAAGAAAATAAGTCAGCGGCTTCAGCACATGGTCAAATGTGATGCACGCGGCACTGTGCATCACATTGTGCAAGCTCCCGGGAAGCGTAGTCCGGCGATAGGTGCAAGCGCGTTCTCTCAATGCGGCCTGAGGTCATCCTTCAAGGCCCGCAAGGCCATATTCTCTACCCAGCCGGGCGCGATCAGTTTCATGAAACGCCCCAGCTTGCCCTGGAAGGACATCACCACCTCGCGCTGGCGCTTGTTCATGCCGCCTATGATCAGGCCGGCGCACTCTTCCACCGACATCGCCTGGTCTTCCTTCAGCCCGCTGCTGCCCATGGCAGTGCCGGCGGCATTGAAGCCGCGATAACGGATCTGGGTCGCCACCACGCCGGGATAGGCGGTGGTGACGCTGACCCCGGCTGCCTTCAGCTCTATGCGCAAGCCTTCAAAAAATCCCGTCATGGCAAACTTGGTGGCATTGTAGGCGGTGCGTCCGGGCACGCCGAACAAGCCGGCCAGCGACGACACCGCCACCAGGCTGCCTTTGGATTGCTTCAGGTAGGGCAAGGCGGCATGGGTGCACCAGACACTGCCCCACAAATTGATGCGCATCAATTCTTCATACCAGGCCAGGTCCAGCACGTCTTCAAACAGCGCATGGGCCGAGCGGCCGGCGTTATTCACCAGCGCATCGATACGGCCAAATTTTTCCACCGTGGCAGCCACCAGGTGCCGGCACTGCTCCTGCACCGACACATCGGTCTTGACCACCAGGGTCTGCGCTCCGTGCCTGGCGCATTCGGCGGCGACCTGGTTCAGCAGCTCTTCATTACGCGCCGCCAGCACCAGCGCCAGCTTGGCGCCCTCCGCCTTGGCCAATTGGCGCGCCATCTCCGCGCCTATGCCGTCCGAACTGCCGGTAATGATGATTACTCTCATTATTTTCCTTTTTTTTGAAGCTGTTGGGAGACTACCCTGGCGTTGTTGCACGGGGGCGCCGAGTCCGCCTAGCCGTGCCAAAGCACTGTCTTCATCGGCGACGCCTAGCCAGGCTAGCTTCCCAACAGCTTCTTATTAATACATTCCTTTAAAATTTTTTTCCGCGTCAGCGTTACGAGCGAATATCGCTGGGGTCGATAGACTGGCCCTCGGCGCGCAATGCCGCCAGGCGCGCGCCTTCCTTGGCCAGCATATCGAACAGGCGTTCAGGGTCCTGGGTGCGCAATTGCAGCGCCGCCAGCTCCTTGCCTTCCGCCACCGGGATCTCGCGCTTGCCTGCCGCCATTCCGGCCAGAATGATTTCGGCAGCGCTTGCCACCGGCATGCCGTTGTCGATGTTGGCGTCAGAACGGCCGCGCGAAGAGCCATCGCCGACCAGGGCATTGACGGCCACCGAAGTCTGTACCGAGCCCGGCAAGATCACGCTGACCTGGATGCCGTAGGCCAACTCAAGCTCGGCCCGCAAGCCGTCGAAGTAGCCGACCACCGCGTGTTTGGCGCCGCAGTAGCCGGTACGTATTGGCGTACCGACCTTGCCTGCCACCGAGCTGATCACCGCGATATGCCCGGCGCGCCGCTCTACCATGCGCGGCACGACCAGTTGGGTCAGCGCCAGCGGCGCCAGGTAATCCACCTCGATCAGCTGGCGGTAGACCTCCAGCCTGGTATCCAGCGCCAGGCTGCGCTGGCTGACGCCGGCGTTGTTGATCAGTACGTCGACCTTGCCGCGCCAGGCCCAGGCTTGCTCGACAACTTGGGGCAAGGCCGCATAATCCGTAGTCTCGAACGGGAGTACCAGCGCGCGCTCCGGCGCTGCCGCCGCAACCCGTTGCAGCTCGCCGACCCGGCGCCCCGACAGGATCACTTGCGCGCCCTGTTGGAACAGCGCATGCGCCAGCGCCTCGCCTATGCCCGATGAAGCTCCCGTCACCCAAACAACCTTGCCTTCGAAAGTCATGTCTTTTCCTTTGATCAAAAAATGAAGCCAGATACGGCCGCCCCGGCAACGGCGACGGCAAACGCCCCGGAAACTATCCCGGGGCCGGGCTGCTAGTGCGCTAAGGCTCAGGTCTTGTAGCTCTGGTCCATGCGGTCCAGCTTGCGGATCAGCGAAGGCCAGACAAAAGCGCCGCCCAGGCCGCCAGTCTGCACCCGCATCGCTTCCGCCACGCCCTTGACGATCATGGGGTTGACCTGGGTCAGCTCGCCACCGGCCTGGGCCGACAACTGTATCTGGCAAGTCGCCTCGAAGGTGTACATGGACAGGAAGGCGTCGGCGATGGTCTTGCCCGCCACCAGCAGGCCGTGATTGCGCAGCATCAGGAAATTGGCGCGCCCCATGTCGGCTTGCAGGCGCGGCTTTTCTTCGTCGCGGAAGGCCACCCCTTCATACTCGTGATAGGCCAGCGAGGCCAGCACGAACGTGGATTGCTGCGAAATAGGCAGCACGCCGCATTTCTGCGCGCTGACTGCGACCCCGGCGCGGGTATGCGTATGCAAGACGCATTGCACGTCATCGCGTGCCTCATGCACGGCGCTGTGGATGACAAAGCCGGCCGGGTTGACCGGGAAAGGCGAATCGATGACCTTGTTGCACTGCTGGTCGACCTTGACCAGCGACGAGGCGGTGATCTCGTCGAACATCAGGCCGTAGGGGTTGATCAGGAAATGGTGTTCGGGGCCGGGGACGCGCGCGCTGATATGGGTAAACACCAGGTCGCTCCAGCCGTAGGCGGCGACCAGCCGGTAACAGGCGGCCAGGTCTACCCGCAATTGCCATTCTTCGGCGCTGACGACTTCTTTCAGTGAAGGGATATTCATATTTGTCTCCTAAAATTTTTTATAACTTATAAGCTGGCCGGGCATCCCGCCCGGACATGGTGGCGCAACAGGAAAGCGTATGCTGCAATAAGCAAGATCGAGCCTGGACCTATTCCTTGACGACGGTTTTGTAGATCGTATTGCGCGGTCGGGCCAGCACGCGGCGCACCAGCGGTTCGAATTCGCTGATGGGCAAGGTTTCGGCCTTGCCGTCAAACGCCGGGTTATCGTACAGCTCGCAAAATTCTGCGGTACGCTCAAAGTGGGGATGTCCCTTGAACTGGTCGCGCATGTTTTTGTCCAGCCCTATGTGGTGGAAGAAATAATAACCCTGGAAGATGCCGTGGTTTTGCACCATCCACAGGTTTTCTTCGCTGACGAAGGGTTTCAGGATCGCCGCCGCGATATCGGGATGGTTGAAGCTGCCCAGGGTATCACCTATGTCGTGCAGCAGCGCGCAGACCACATATTCTTCGTCGCGGCCATCGCGCAGGGCGCGGGTGGCGGTCTGCAGGGAGTGGGTGTAGCGGTCTATGGGGAAGCCGCCGTAATCCCCTTCCAGGATTTGCAGGTGCTTGATGACACGGTCCGGCAAGCCCTGGGTGAACTGCATGAACTCGGCACCTATCAGTTGCCAGTCTTGCTGAGTGCTGTCCTGCATGCGGGTGAAATTGGCGCGCGCATTCATATGTCGTCTCTCCTCAATACTTCAGTCGGTTGCTAGGCATAGGCTATTGTTTTATTTATGTGCCTACATTACAACTAGGCTACACTCTTAACTGTCAAATTTTTTACAATTGATTGATTAAGGCCTGATCACCATGAGTTCCCGCCCGGACTTGCTGCAAAGCCTATCCGCCAACCCCTGGTTCGGCTCGCTACCCTTGCGCGAACGCAAGATCATGCTGGCCGAAGCCGAGCTGCTGCGGCTGCGCCCGGGCGAGATGCTATTCCGCAAGGGCGACCCGCCCGGCAACCTGCACGCCCTGGTCAGCGGCATCATGAAGATGTCCACCCTCAGCACGGACGGCAAGGAAGCGATCCTGGTAGTGCTGGAACCGGGCACCTGGTTCGGCGAAATTTCCTTGATCGACAACCGGCCGCGCACGCATGATGCGACCGCCATGGGCGAGGTGGAAATCCTGACCCTGCCGCGCACGACATTTGACGCCCTGATGAAGAGTAATGTGTTCGCCCAGGCCATCGCCGCGATGCTGGCCGCCCGCATACGAATGCTGTACGGCATCGTGGAAGACGCGACCTTGCGCTCCACCCGCGCCCGCATCGCGCGCCGGCTGTTGTTGCTGGCCAGAGGCGACGCCACCATGTCTACCCAGGTGCGCCCCAGGCTGCCGGTATCGCAAGAGTCGCTGGCGATGATGCTGGGCATCACGCGCCAGACCCTGTCCAAGGAACTGAAGCTGCTGGTGCAGCAGCAGGCGATACACCTGGGCTACGCGTATATCGAGGTGCTCTCGGAAAGCAAGCTGAAGGCGCTCAGCGAGTATGGCTAAGCGGTTGAAGCGCCAGGATTACCCCAGCGGCACCCTGGTGTCGAACTTGCTGCGCAGGATGGAAAAAAAGCTGCGCACATTGCGCACATTGGCTTGGGTGGCAAACAGCCGGTGCGCCAGCGCATGGTAGGCCGCCATGTCGGCCACCAGGATCACCAGCACAAAATCCGGCCCCGGCGACACCCTGTAGCATTGCTGCACCGCCGGCTCATTGGCGACCAGGGCCTCGAATTCCAGCTGCTTCTCGGTGGCCTGGTGATCAAGCGTGATCTCGACGATCGCGGTCAGGCTGGCGCCCACTTTTTCCGGGGTCAGGATGGCCACCTGCTTGGCGATCACCTTCTCCTCGATCAGGCGCTTGACCCGGCGCAGGCAGGTCGGCGGCGATGCGTGCACGCGGGCCGCCAGTTCATGGTTGGTCAGCGAGGCATCCTGCTGCAGCTGCTGCAGGATGCGCTTGTCCAGTTCATCCAGCACGACGGGCCTATCTAGCAATGACATTTAATTTCATTAGTAAAGTTAATTTGGAATATTTAACCATAAAATCCATCATAGATAATTAAAATTCAAAATACCATAAATATTGCAAGATAATTTCACGACAAAGCTATTAGCATGGTGCCACAACATTGCATCAGCAAATTAATCCATCCCAACACTAAAGGGGCTCCCATGTGTGGCATCGTCGGCGCAGTAGCACAACGCAATATCACTCCCATCCTGGTAGAAGGCCTGAAGCGGCTGGAATATCGCGGCTACGACTCTTGCGGCGTGGCGCTGCACGTGGACGGCAAGCTGCAGCGCTCGCGCAGCACTTCGCGCGTGGCCGACCTGGAAGCGCAGATACAGCAAACCGCGCTGTCCGGCTTTACCGGCATCGCGCATACCCGCTGGGCCACCCACGGAGCGCCTTCGTCTTCCAATGCCCACCCGCACTTCTCGTGCGAGCGCATCGCGCTGGTGCACAACGGCATCATAGAAAACCACGAAGAGCTGCGCGCAGAGTTGCAAGCAGCCGGCTATGTATTTGAAAGCCAGACCGACACCGAAGTGATCGCCCATCTGGTAGACCACCTGTATACCGGCGACCTGTTCGAAACCGTGCAGCAAGCCGTCAAGCGCCTGACCGGCGCCTATGCGATCGCCGTGTTCTGCCGCGACGAGCCGCACCGGGTGGTCGGCGCGCGTCAGGGCTCGCCGCTGATCGTCGGCGTGGGCCAGGGCGAGAATTTCCTGGCCTCGGACGCAATGGCCTTGGCCGGCACCACCGACCAGATCATCTACCTGGAAGAAGGCGATGTGGTCGATCTGCAATTGCAGCGCTGCTGGATCGTCGACGCGAACGGCAAGGCGGTGCAGCGCGAAGTGCGCACGGTGCACGCGCACACCGGCGCCGCAGAGCTGGGCCCCTACCGCCACTACATGCAGAAAGAAATTTTCGAGCAGCCGCGCGCGATAGGCGACACCCTGGAAGGCGTCACCGCCATCATGCCCGAGCTGTTCGGCGACAAAGCCTATGGCGTCTTCAAGCAGGTAGACTCGGTGCTGATCCTGGCTTGCGGCACCAGCTACTACGCCGGGCTGACCGCCAAATACTGGATAGAGTCGATCGCCAAAGTACCGGTCAATGTCGAGATCGCCAGCGAATACCGCTACCGCGACAGCGTGCCCAACCCCAATAGCCTGGTGGTCACCATCTCGCAGAGCGGCGAAACCGCCGACACCCTGGCCGCGCTGAAACACGCACGCGCGCAAGGCATGCAGCACACGCTGACCGTTTGCAACGTGGCCACCAGCGCCATGGTCAGGGAATGCGCGCTGGCCTACATCACCCGCGCCGGCGTCGAAGTCGGCGTGGCCTCCACCAAGGCCTTCACCACCCAGCTGGCGGCGCTATTCCTGCTGGCGCTGACCCTGGCCCAGAGCAAGGGCCGCCTCAGCGACGAGCAGGAAGCCGAACACATCAAGGCCCTACGCCACCTGCCGGTAGCGATCAGCGCGGTGCTGGCGCTGGAACCGCAAATTATCGCCTGGTCGGAGGAATTCGCGCGCAAGGAAAACGCCCTGTTCCTGGGCCGCGGCCTGCACTACCCTATCGCCCTGGAAGGCGCGCTGAAGCTGAAAGAAATTTCCTACATCCACGCCGAAGCCTACCCCGCCGGCGAACTGAAGCACGGCCCGCTGGCGCTGGTGACCAAGGAAATGCCGGTTGTGACGGTGGCGCCGAAAGACGCGCTGATAGAAAAACTGAAATCGAACATGCAGGAAGTGCGCGCCCGCGGCGGCGAGCTATACGTATTCGCCGACGCCGACTCCCGCATCGCCCCCAGCGAAGGCGTGCACGTGATACGCCTGCCGGAACACTACGGCCTGCTGTCACCTATCCTGCACGTGGTGCCTTTGCAGTTGCTGGCCTACCATACGGCGCTGGCGCGGGGCACGGATGTGGATAAGCCTCGGAATTTGGCTAAGTCGGTGACGGTGGAATAAGTTTAGGACTGAGTTAACAAATTGTTCTTTATCATTAAGTCCGGGTGGCAGCGCACTAAAGTCTGAGACAGAAGTCCTCGCTGCCTGCTGCTTCTCGATGCCAATTGGTCTGGGTCGCCAGTCCAGGGTAATTGGCTTTCTGACAGAATATCCAGAATGCTCTACTGTCTCCGATCCTCGTGTTCCTGACCGACACAAAATCAAAGAGGCATTATTGTGTCGGCGTACTACTATTAACTCGGCACTCCTACCGCAGGATCGACCCAGGCTGTAGCTTGCACGGGCACGTCATGATATGACGTATATTGAATTCCCCAAATATCTAGAACATTTTTACACTTCGAACAACACGGCTTTGAAACGCCAATTTCCAAGCCCTTTACCAGTTTTCCTTGGTGTTTGAGAAATTTCAATACCTTCATTTCCGCGTGCATATTATCCGGGTAATGGGCATTTACGTTAATCAAGTGATAGGTAACCTTTTCGTCAAGTTCGACAGAAAATTGCTGCATGTTATCGGCGCTTAGCTTTAACCTATTTGCCGCAAAATACCAAATATTTTCCACACTGGCCGCGGCAACACAATCCAAGTGCGATTCTAATTGCCTCGCCATGAACTGCTGAAAATCGGTAGATTTTTTTTTCGGTTTCCTCGCTGGCTTTGCACCAACCCCCTCTCCGCCCTGACTCCAGTTCAACGCAAGAACAAAACTTGATACCTTATCTAGATAGGATATCGAAGTCAGTCGCTCATCATGATAATCAGGATCTAAAAAGGATTTTGCTTTTATAGGCATATTGCCCTCGGTAACAATAGATGTTGGATGAACTTCGCTCACAGTTAGTCATTGTCCAACATGGCTATACGAGCATGGCGCTTGCAAAACAAAAAATAGAATTCCGAATATTGATTAAGTTTCAGGTTTATCAAGTTTTTCTAAGGTAGCGTGTCCGAACCGACCACGCAACCTGTCAATGGTGACAGTGATTACCCTTTGCCAGCCTGCCGTGTTGAAAAACTCGTCATCTGAAATTTTTGATCAATTTCAGAGTAGCCAAACACGCCAAGCTGCCTGCGCTCGTTGAACATAGGCCGTTCTCAGGGGTCGACTTTCAGCCGGCTACATGCCGTCGTCGCGAAAGCGAGTTTTTCAACACGATAAGCCAAAAACGGACGTCCGCCTTTGAGGCTCCAAAGGCTTCAACGAATGAAGTATCGCGGCAAGAACAAGATAATGCTTTTAAGTGCACTGGTTGCTCGGCTAACTTAATTTCTCCTGCAAGAACTCGATGAAGCGCTGCGTCTTCGCCGGCAGCAAACGGGTTTCGGTGAGCGCATAGACCGGAGTCGGGTTGCCCTGCCACTCTGGCAGTATCCGACGCAGCCGCCCCGCCATCACGTCTTCGGCAGCGATCTCCTCCGACAGCAGTATCACGCCCAGGTCCAGGGTCGCCAGGCGCCGAAACATGCCGACGCTGTTGACATGAAACCGCCCACCAACCTCAACCTCGATGGTTTCGGCTTCACGATGCAGTGTCCACTTACCTACTTTTGGAAAGCCCAGGCACTCGTGCTGCACCAAGTCGGCGGGGTGCATGGGCTCTCCAGATATTTCGAGGTAGCGCGGCGAGGCATAGAGCTGCATCGAAAGACGGGCCAGCAGGCGAGCGATCAGATTCGAATTCGGCAGGTCTCCCATGCGGATTGCCACATCGAATGGTTCGGTGACTAAATCCACCCGTCGCGGTGTCAGGTCGAAATCAAAGGTGATGCCGGGGTAGCGACGGGCGAACTCGGCGATCAATGGCGCCAGGTAAATCGTGGCAAAGTCCACCGGAAGCGAGGCGCGCAACACGCCGCTGGGCTGCGCCAGCATCTCGCCTAACTGCTCATGCGCGATCCTTGCCTCGTCGACGATGCGCCGGCAGCGCTCATAGTAAAGCCGTCCGGCCTCGGTCAGCTCGACCCTGCGTGTGGTGCGATGCAAGAGGCGCAAGCCGATGGCCTTCTCCAAGGCGCTGATGCGTCTCGACAAGGTCGAGTTCGGCACGCCCGTGGCATCGGCGGCGCGGCGAAAGCTCATCGCGTTGGCGACCTCGACAAACAAGGCCATGTCGTTCAATAGCTCCACTTTTATTATCCCATTTATGGACCAATAAATTCCATCGTACCACCTTTATCTCTTTAATGAATTAATAGAAGATACGTCCAACGCACTCGCCTGACTCTGCCTTTATCACTGGTCAGTATCACTGGACAGACTGTCGCCGCTGACAACGGGCAAATGCGCATGTAAGGATTGCCGCGCAAGCGCTTCTCTCTCATTCATTTAAGGATTTCGCATGAACCAACTATTTACCCCCGTTCGCATCGGCCGCTATATTGCGCCAAATCGTCTCATCATGGCGCCGATGACCCGTTCGCGGGCCAGCGACGACGGCGTGCCCAGTGAGCTGACTGTCACCTACTACGCGCAGCGCGCCAGTGCTGGCCTCATCATCTCCGAAGGCGTGTTCCCCTCGTCCATGGGCAAGGGCTATGTGCACACCCCCGGCATCGAAACCGCAACCCAGGTCGCCGCCTGGAAGAAGGTGACCGAGGCCGTGCACGCCCGTGGCGGCCGCATCTTCATGCAGGTGATGCATTGCGGCCGTATCTCCCACCCTTCTCTGCTCAACGGCGCAGCGCCCGTTGCGCCGTCGGCCATCAAGCCCGAGGGGCAGGCATGGACCCCTGTCGGCCAGGTCGACTTCGTGACGCCCCGGGAACTGAGTCTGGCCGAGATCGCCGGCGTCATCGATGAATATCGTCTGGCGACACGCCGCGCCATGGAGGCGGGCTTTGACGGCGTCGAGTTGCATGCGGCTTCTGGCTACCTGCCTGAGCAGTTCCTGTCGTCAGGCAGCAACCAGCGGCAAGACCAATACGGCGGTTCGGTCGAAGGCCGCGCGCGCTTCGTGCTGGAAGTGCTGGCCGCCATGGTGGCTGAGGCCGGCGCCGACCGCGTCGGCATCAAGATTTCGCCTGAGATGAACTACAACAGCATCACCGACGCTGCGCCTCAGCAAACCTACACCCATCTCGTCGACCAGCTGCGCGGACTGGGCTTGGCCTATCTGCACGTCACTCTGTTTGGCGCCAAGGTTGATTATCACGCTCTGCTGCGCCCACTGTTTGACGGCGCCTATCTGATGGGTGGGGGGCTGGCGCAAGACACCGCAGAAACCGTGCTGATTGAAAACAGGGCCGACGCCACGGTATTCGGCAGCGCCTTCCTCGCAAACCCCGATCTGCCGGAGCGCTTCCGTCAGGGCGCCGCGCTCAACGCGCCGGACCACAACACCTTCTTCGCGCCACCCACGGCCACCGGGTACATCGACTATCCGGCGCTGGATGTCGCTAAAGCAGCCTGAGGCAGACCATCATGAGCACCGTCATCCGACTGAACCGCGCTCACCGGGGAAGCCACTTCCGGGCCTATGGCCTGCATGGCTCCGATCCGGCGCTGATCGATCCCTTCCTGGGGGTCGACCATGCCTGGGTCAGCGCGCCCACTTTTCCGCCGCATCCGCACGCCGGCTTCTCTGCGGTGACTTACCTCTTCCTCGACTCGGAAACCGGCATTGCCAATCGCGACGCACTGGGTAACAACAATCTGATCCAGCCCGGCGGCTTGCATTGGACCGCCGCCGGGCGCGGCGTCATCCACGAAGAGGTGCCGGCAGTGACGGGCAGCACAGCGCACTTGCTGCAGATCTTCATCAACCTTCCCGAGGAACGGCAAGACGCGGCGCCGTTTGCGCTGAGCCTGGCGCCGCAGGACGTGCCGGTGCTTCAGCTCCCTGGTGTGCGGGTCCGCGTTCCTTTGGGCAGCTTTGGCGACGTGCACTCTCCGCTGACGCCGCCGACCGAGGTTAGCTTGCTCGACATCTCCCTGGACGCCGGCGCTGAACTCGACCTGCCATTGGCCGCCGGGCTAGTAGCCTTCGTCATGCCTATCTTCGGCAGCGTAGAGGTCGATGGCGCGAGCTTCGGCATCGACGAGCTCAGCGTGCCGCTCTTTCCTGCCGGGAGCGAAACGATGACACACAAGCTGGTCGCAAAATCGGGCGCTGCGAAGGTCGCCCTGTTCATAGGTAAACCACTGCGCCAGGCTGTGCACTCGAACGGGCCGATGGCCTTTGCAAGCCAGAAGCGCCTGATTGCGGCCGGGTCGGGCTGGCGGTGCTGGTGGACGCACTGCAGGCTTGATCGAGCCTGCATGCAGTTAGTGGCTACTGTGCAACTTGCGTCATAGGGAAACGGATCGCTCCTATGCGGTCATTCAGCCGGCAAAGACGCTGAATGACCGCAAAGTGGCAGCCTCTGTGAAATAGGTAGATCGGCGCCGCTGCTCTTTGCAGCCGAGGCAATCCATTCTTGCACCGGCTTCAGATACTCGACTCTGTCCATATAGTCTGCAACGGCTTGCGACGAAACAGGAAGCTCATACGTCCGAAACCGCAATACCATCGGAATAAAGTACGCATCCGCAATCGACAATTCGCCAAAAAGAAATGGTCCGCCATATTGCGTAAGGCACTGCTCCCAGATTCGCTCAATGCGCTGCACGTCTTGTTTGACTGCTGCAATACACATCTCCCTTTTACCTGCAGCGGCATCACGCCCGCATATATTCAGATGCAGCGCTCGTCGCAAGGCGCTGAATTCGGCGTGCATTTCAGCACAAATGCTCCGCGCATGGGCTCTCCTTTTCGCATCCTGTGGCCACAAATGTTTATGCGGGAAGCGTTCTGCGAGGTACTCGCATATCGACATCGAATCCCAGATCGCTTGTTCATCCAGGACCAGGCAAGGTATGCGCCCTGACGGCGAATAGCGCGCAATGTGCTCTGCCGTATCGGGCCGGTTAAGAGCTATTTTCACTTCTTCGAAAGGAATGTCGAAAAAACGCATGGCCAGCCACACCCGCATGGTCCAGGAGGAATAGTTCTTGCTGCCAGTGACGAGTCGCATAATCGGCCGTCTTACAACATTGCCAGGACTGCCGCGCTGTCGACCACTGTCGCAAATTCCCCATGAAGGCTCGCCAGCGCCGTCTCGTGCATCTGCTCGGCGCTGAAATACCGGTCGTCCGGCCCGCGCCGTTCAAAGGTCGCAGTAGCGTCCGAAACGATGTAGGTAGAAAATCCGAAGTTACCCGCCATGCGGGTCGTGGTGGACACGCAATGATCGGTTGTGATGCCGGCGATAACCAGGGTTGTTGCGCCTCTTGCGCGCAGGCGCTGTTCCAGGTCGGTGCCGATGAACGAGCTGTTCACCTGTTTGTAAATTACGGGTTCGCCCGGCAACGGTTCGGCCTCCGGCTTTACCTTGAAGCCGGGACGATCCGGGTGAAACAGGCTCTCTGGCCGTGGCGAGCGGTGTTGAACATGAATAATTGGCCGCTGCGTTCTTCGCCAGCCGGCAAGCAGGGCTGCGATATTGTATTCGGCTGCTGGATTGTTGCGTTGGCCCCAGCTGGGGTCGTTAAACGCTTCTTGCACATCAATGATGATCAATACGGTATCTTGGGGTAGCGGGTTCATACAGGTTCCTTTCAATGAATATCGGCGCGAGACTCATCTTCCGGTACTGCAGTAGGCGCCACAACCGAATTCCCATATACTTCGTACTTATCCATGAAGAATTTCGATCACTTGAATGAACAAACTGAAGCTCAATCAGCTTGAAATGTTGGTGGCCGTAGCCGATACGGGGGGCTTTGGTGCTGCCGCAGCGGAATTGGGATGCACCCAATCACGCATCAGCCACGCAATCACGGAATTAGAGGCAAGTTTGGGAATACGACTGCTGTCGCGCTCCCGTTCTGGCTGTGTGCCCACCGACGCCGGTCACCGCGTACTTGCCAAAGCACGGCAGGTGCTACGTTTGGTCAACGACATGGCCAATGCTGCCGAAGACGACGCCACGGTGATTGGCCGGGTGCGCATAGCATGTTTTCGCAGCGTGGGTACGCATTTGCTGCCACATGCGTTGGGCGCCCTCGCCATCGAATATCCAGGCATACGGGTCGACATCGATGACGGTTGCGAAGAGCGCGAAGACGTGACGCGCGCCGTCTTGGAAGGCCGTGCCGATATCGGCATCGCACACCTGCCCGTCGGGCCAGAGTTGCTGGCACATTCTTTTGTGTCGGACTCTTACGTGTTGGTTGTGCCGGCCTCGCTGCATTTGCGCGCGCCGGTATCATGGGAGCAGTTCAAGGATCTGCCCTATATTCAACTAAACTGCTCGGGTGCGTTCGCGATACTGGAGCAATGCCGCGCGGCGGGATTCAATGCCGAACTCTCGCGCACACTGACGACCGACACCAGCATAGCGGCCATGGTCAGGCATGGCGTCGGTTACTCCATTCTGCCGCGGCTCGCTGTCTTTCCTGAACCGGAGGGCGTGAAAATCATCGATCTTCCTATCTCTGCAAAACGCCAATTTGCACTGGTCGTCTTGCCCGACACCGCCCGCACGAAAGCGGTACAAATCGTCATGCGCTTTGTTCGCGATAAACGCCTTGTAAAGGAGAGCGAAGCTTTTCGTGCCGGCCTTATCAGTTGGTAGCGAGCGGACCATGCGCAAGCAACGCTATCGTGCTTTTCGTACAGACATATGATCGGTGGCCTGAGCTCAGAAGTGGATGGAAGTAAGCTGGCGCGTTATGGGCGAATATAGTCCACGCATATTGTTTCCACGGGCGAGGAGTAGCGTTTTTCCATCGCTCCAAAGCACGGTTTCACCAAGTGCAGGCTCGCCGATCCGGATTTGCTGCGGCAGCGGTAAGCTCTTCGCACCAGGCCTCAAATTGTGATTGTTCCAGCTGCGACTCCTCCCCTGTATGCGGACTCCACATACGGCGTTTGGCGCCTGCGAGATCGCCGCCATAGACGTGGAGTCCCAGTGATTGCGTCCCGCGTGGATTGCGAATCTTGTGGATCGCGTCCGGCGCGAGCACTATCGCTTCGCCGGCATTCACTTGGACTCGATTTACTTTCTCAAGCAAGCCAGCTTCACTACGTTCAAAAAAAGCGTTTTCTTCACAGCCGTCGGCAATTCCTATCACACCCCAAAAACCGTGATTATGAATGGGCGTATTGCCGTAGGGTGGCTGGGCGAGGCTGACAATGAAAAGGTCGGCTGAGCGATAGACGATACGATCGATTTCCGTCTGCGCAAAATCAGCGGCGTGCTTCTCCAATGCCTGCTGTACGAGAGCCTGAATCTCGGTTGGGCCACCGCCGTCATCAATGCATTGGCGGCAGTGCGATGCGAATTCGTCTAACCATGGCATGTGAAATATTCTTTCGATAGATCATCGGCACCGGCGGCAAGCACTGGCTTGCAGATCGGTGCTGATTCGAAAAGCATACTACCACGACGCCAAAATGCTTGCATGTGTAGCAACACTAGCGCTAGCGTTCAGGCGAAAGCTCTTCGATTTAATTCTGCTTACGCGAGATGCAAAGACGAAATGTTATGCCCCGCCGATTACTCTTTGGCAGCCGCAACAAGAATATGTGCCGTTGTGGTTAAAAGAAGCGTGGCCTCGCCGGCAAGGAAAATCTGCGAGCTGACGAAGGCTCCGTTGATAAAAAGTGCCAGCTGCCCGGCCAGTTCATCTGGGCGTTTTGCTTCCAGGCGTTCGGCAATACCTTTAAGCCGCCGTCTCAGCTCCAGCTTGTGGGCTAGCGCCACCTTGCGCGCCGGATGATCCTGCTCGGGAAACTCTGCCGCGACGTTGATCTGCGGGCAGCCTCGATAGTTTGGACGCTCGACCCGCTCTCCTATCCAATGGAAATGTGCGTCCAGTTCAGCCATGGCATCGTCGGCGTGACGTTGCGCGACACGCTCCCAACACTGCCAGAAATCCTCGTCTTCCCGCTGCAGAAAGGCTGCGACCAGATCGTCTTTGGTGCGGAAATGACGGTACAGGCTCGTCTTTGCAACATTGGCCTGTAACGCCACGAGGTCCACGCCCACGGCCCGCACGCCTTGGCTATAGAAGAGTGCCGAAGCCGTTTCAAGGATCCGGTCCCTTACCTCTGAAGCACCTGATGTGGTGCCGGTCTTTGAAGTATTCATGTTGGAAATTATAACATAAACGCTTGACATGATACAGACCAGTATGTAGCATGAACAAATGATACGCTACAGACCGGTACGTAGCACATCAAAACCAATCAATCTTTTGTGAGGAAAACATGAACAAATTACAAGACCAGACAGTCGCGGTATTTGGAGCTACGGGACATACAGGGCGCTTTGTCGTCGATGAATTGCTGCGGCGCGGCATGGTGCCGGTCGCAGTGGCCCGCGACAGCGTTAAGCTTGCCGCAGCGGGCTTCCAGGAGCGCGGCATCATGACCAGGTGCGCCTCTATCGACGATCAGGACTCGCTCGACGAGGCCTTACGCGGTGTCGCTGCGGTGATCAATTGCGCCGGCCCCTTCCTGGAGACCGCCGAGCGGCTAGCAGCGGCTGCCATCCGCAGCGGCGCCCATTATCTGGACGTTAGTGCCGAGCAGCCGAGCGCGCGCGATACATTGGCAAAATTTGAAGGTCCGGCACGCGAGGCCGGGGTGCTGGTGCTTCCCGCCATGGGTTTTTACGGCGGCCTTGCCGACCTGCTGGCAACCGCCGCCATTGGTGACTGGAATACGGGTGACGAGACTCGCGTTGACGAGGTTCGCGTCGGCATCGCGTTAAACAGCTGGCATCCGACTGAAGGCACGCGTATCACCGGTGCACGCAACACCGCACAGCGCTTGATCGTCAGCGATGGCAAGCTGGTGCCCCTGGCGCAGCCCGCTCCGGAAGTTTCCTGGGATTTTCCTGAGCCATTCGGCCGCCTTGATGCGATTGCAGTTCCGTTCAGCGAAGTGGTCCTGATGACGCAGCATCTCAAGATCGCGCAACTGCACACCTACCTCAACCTTTCGGCGCTGCAGGACATTCGAGACCCGAACACTCCGCCACCCGCAGCAAGCGACGAGAGTGGACGCTCGTCCCAGGTTTTCCTGGTCGAGGTGATCGTGCGCAAGGGCGGGAATACGCGCAAGGTCGTGGCGCAAGGGCGCGACATCTATGCCTTCACGGCGCCGCTCGTTTGCGAGGCGGTGGCGCGGATACTCCAGGGCGAAGTACTAAAGAGCAGCGGCGCGCACGCGCCGGGTGCGGTCTTCGCCGCGCGCAGCTTCCTGCATGCGCTCGCACCTGGGCTCACCTGTTCTTTTGAGGGAACGTGATTCACGGACATCGATTTGATTAAATTGGCGGAATGAAGACCAATGCAAAAAAATAGCATGACGTCCTCCGCGATAAAGTTCGGATTGGTAGCGTGACTTTATTCCTCGGCATAGCCGAAGGAGGACGGCTAGATGATGACCTGTTTTCAGTACAAACCAGGAGTTGGCGGCCATTTCAGGAAACAATACTATTGTTGGGCTAACAGACTCAGCCCATATAAATCAATGAATCAATGAATCAGGCCTATTTTTGGAAAGGACTTTATTTGTTGCCAGCATATGGCGATCGCTTGCTATCCAATGAGTTCTCAACCGTGGTAGCGCAAGCTGGAGCGAAGTTGGATACCGTCGTGCTCGCTGAACAACTCCGCGATCCAGTCGACGAAGACGCGGATCTTGCGCGACAGGTGGCGGCTCTGCGGGTACACCACATTGAGGGGAACCGGCTCGGGGAACCAGTCTCCGAGGACTAGTTCCAGACTACCGCGCTCCATCGCCTCTTTCAGCACAAAGGCAGGAATCTGCGCGATTCCGAGGCCTGCCTCTGCCGCTGCGACGTAGCTGTTTTCGTCATCCAGCGACACGAAGCCTTGCAAGGTTTTTTGGATGCGCATACTGTCCTTGGCGAAGACCCAGTCAAATATCTTGCCCGTGCGCGGGGAGAAATGATTGATGCAGCGGTGCGCTGCCAGCTCATCCGGGTGTTCCGGTTTGCCGTGCACGGCGAGGTAGGACGGCGCTGCACAACTGGCAAAATACAGTTCGCCGACGCGGCGCGCGATCAGGCTGGAATCGGCCAGCTCGCCGCTCCAGACTGCGCAGTCTATGCCGTCGTCTACCAAGTCGGCGCGACCCTCGCTGCAACCCAGCTGCAGCTCTATCGACGGATAGCGCGCAAAGAAGGCCGGCAGCGCCGGCACAATGACGGAACGCGCCATCAGCGTGGGGACTTCCACCCGCAGCCGGCCGCCGGGCGTGGCGTGCCGCCTGGCGAGCGATTCTTCCGTCTCGCGCAGCTGGGCCAGGATGATCACGCATTGTTCATAGTAGGCCGCGCCATCCTGCGTGACGCTGACCCGGCGCGTCGTGCGGTTCAGCAGTTTCACCCCCAGCTTGGCCTCCAGGCCCTGGATCAGCGTGCTGGCGGTGGCCTTGGGCATGCCCAGGCTGTCGGCGGCGCGCGTGAAGCCGCCCGTCTCGACAACGCGCACAAACACTTCCATTGCCTGGAATTTATCCATAGATTGTTCAAGAATCTGAATTATGAATTCATATTATGGTTATTTATCGAGACCTTTGCAAACAATATGATAGAGGCTATCCAGTTCCCACACTGGCTTGCTTTGCAGATAAAGCAGATTACGTTACCACCCAACCAAGGAAACCCTATGAGCTCGACCATCAAACACATCTCCGACAAGTCCTTTGAAACCGATGTCCTGAAGTCTTCCCTGCCCGTGCTGGTGGACTACTGGGCGGAATGGTGCGGCCCCTGCAAGATGATCGCGCCGGCACTGGAAGACTCTTCCGTCAGCTATGCAGACCGGCTGACCGTGGCGAAGATCAACGTCGACACCAACCCGGAGATCCCTGGCAAATATCACGTGCGTGGCATCCCCACGCTGATGCTGTTCAAGGATGGCGAGGTCGTTGCGACCAAGGTCGGCGCATTGTCGAAAGCACAGCTGAACGCCTTCATCGATGCCAATTTGTGATTGACGCCAATATCGGGGCGTCGGCTAGCCGGCCGCCGGAATCAGGGCGCCGTCGCCAACTTTGCGCGCAGGGCGTCGAACTCGGCGCTCCATTGGGTCCGCCAATCGCGCCGGGTGGCGGCGTCTATCCAGGCGCCGTCGAGGCCGTTTAACAGGCAGCTGCGCAAGGCGTCGAGGTCCAGGCCAAATTGCAGCATCATCAGCCAGGCCTGGGTTGGCGTGACGTTGTGCAGGGTAGGATCATCGGTATTCGGATGCACGCGCAGTCCCAGGCGCGCCATTTCGCGGATAGGATGATCGAGATGCCAGCGCTCCGGCGCCAGGGTCCGCAAATAATAGGAATTGGTCGGCACTACGGTAAAAATCACCTCGCGCTCTATACAGCGCTGCACCAATGCAGGATTGTCGATCACCGTGTAGCCATGGTCGATGCGATCGACCTTGAGCAAGTCCAGCGCGCTCTCTACATTGACCCAGGGCATGCCGAATTCGCCGGCATGGGCGGTGGTCTTGAAACCGGCCAGGCGGGCATCGCGATAAGCCTTCCAGAATAATTCCGGCGGCCGGTCGTTTTCGCGATAGTCGATGCCGATGCC
>JAZJYH010000038.1:0-23851 GCA_040390485.1 Pseudomonadota bacterium | reverse complement strand
CAAGCGAAGAATGTGCAGCGCTGCAAGGCTTGAAAGCGGGATACAGCTTTTCCGAAGTCTGCGCCGTCGCCGCCGACCAGAATCCGGCCATCGCGCCGCAAATCGCCGGCTGGCTGCAAACCTGGCTGGCAGACGAGTTGCTGAGCCGCCTGCGCCTGCAGCGCAAGGTCTGAAAACTTCAAATAACGCAGCTGCACCCACCCGGTAGTTCGTCGCAGCTGCCGGTTCCCCGCCTATCCTGCCCCGGATCCGCCGTCCCGTCATCTGTGCCGTCATCTGTGCCGCCATCTGGACAAATCTTCATCATGTATTTAAGATAAATCAGCTAGACTTGGCTTTTGATTTAATCACCCAGGATACCCCCCGCATGAGCGCATTATCGAATCCGCTATCCCGCAGACAAAGCGCGCTGACAACGGAAGCGCAGCGGTACGCGTGGTGGCTGGGCAAGCGTTCTGTTTTTATCCGCAAGCTGATCGCCTTGAGCGGCTGGAGGTTATCGCGGCGGCTGCTGCGCCTGTGCGGCCGCCCGCCCGGCGCGTTGAACTGGCCGCTGGGCCTGGCCTTCCTGTTCCTGAATGCATCGCCGGCCAAAGTACGCCCCAATCTCGCGTGGGTGGAGCGCGCGTTTTCAGGACTGATAGACGAACAGGGCGAGCTCCTGCTGCAAACCCTGCATATCGACATGAGCGGCCTGGCGTATGCGGCGCTCAGGCTGTATGAGCTGCGGGAAAATCCCAAGTACCTGAATTTCGCCAACAAGCTGGCGCAGCAACTGTTTGAGCAGCAAGGCGCCGACAACGGCATGATCCCGTATACGATGGGACGTACCGAAGTGCTGATCGATACCGTAGGCTTCATCTGCCCTTTCCTGGCACGGCTGTCCCGGATCAGCGGCAACGACCAGCACGCCGGCCTGGCATTGCGCCAGTTGGAAACTTTTTTGCATCATAGCGTCGGCAAGACCAGCGACTGGCCCGCCCATGCATTTGATGCGCGCAACCTGAAGCGCATAGGCCTGCGCGGCTGGGGCCGGGGTTCGGCGTGGCTGCTGCTGGGTATTACCGATACACTGATGGAGCTGCCGCCGGGACCGGCGCAAGACAAGCTGATACAGCTGGCAGACGCCTGGCTGCAGAAGTTTGCCGGGGCGCAGCGGCCAGACGGACACTGGTCCTGGTATCTGGAAATGCCGTCGGCGACGCTGGACAGTTCGGTGACGGCCCTGGTCTACTACTGCCTGGAAAGGCTGATCAAGGCGGACTATCCTGAATTCAAGAAATACTTTCCGCTGCTGGACAGCTGCCGCAAGGCGATACACGGCGTTTCGCTGAAGACCGGGCATGTGGCGCATGCCTCCGGAGAGGCGTTCGGTATCGGTCTGTACAATTCCGGCACGGGAAATTATTTATGGGCGCTGGGCCCGGTGGCCGCGGCAGAACTGCTAGCCCACAATTAGCAGGCCATGCCCACCGGCAGTACAGCTTTAGCCAACTACCTCCACCGCAAACACCCCGCGCAGCGCATTGCACAGCATGACCCGGTCGGCGCCGCGCAAATCCTGCAGCGTCGCCGATTTTTCCGTCAACCGGAATGCGGGATCTTCCATCAGTACGCTGCGCATCACGCCCGGCAATACGCCGTCGCTCAAGGGCGGCGTAGTCCAGCGGCCCTCCTTTTGCAGCAGCACATTGCTGCGTCCGCCCTCGGTCAAATACCCGTGTTCATTGAAGAACAGCATGTCGAATGCGCCCTGCTGCTCTGCCAGCCGCCAGGCCTGGTCGTAGTGATGGCGGACGCTGCTCTTGTGGCGTAAAAACAGGTCGCCGGTGCTGATGGTCCGGCTTGCCAGCAAGACCCTGGCGGGTATCGTCAAAGCCTGCAGTTTTGTCTGCGACAGATGGATCTCGCCGGAGGCCTGCAATGCCAGGCGCACGCGATAGGCGCCGTCGTCGGCCAGCGTCCTGCACAAGCCATCCAGGCCGGCCAGGATGGCGGTCTCGTCATAGGCAAAACCGAAATAGGCGGCCGAGGTCCTGAGTCGCTGCAAGTGCCGCGGCAGGTGGCGGCAGCCGTCCGCATGCGTCGCATGCATGGTTTCAAACAATTCGAACTCGGCCGGCAAGCCGGTCAGGAAGCCGGCTTTCAGGCGGCACTCGGCATACTCGTCGCGGGCGACGCTGTCATGCACGATGCCGGCGCCTACGCCGAGTACGCCGGCGCGAACTTCCTGCGGATGCCGGCCTTGGCTGGAGCCGGGCTGCAGCTGCAAAGTACGGATCGGCACCGACAGGCAGAAATCACCTATGGTGCGGTCCGCGGGCGGCGGATCGAACCAGCCTATCGCGCCGGTGTAGAGTCCGCGCGGCTCGGTTTCCAGCTCGCGTATGATCTGCATGGTCCTGTGCTTGGGCGCCCCGGTGATGGAGCCGCAGGGATACAAGGCAGTGAGGATTTGCTGCAGGTCCAACCCCGGCCGCAATGCCGCTTCTACCGTAGACGTCATCTGCAGCACGCTGGAAAAGCGCGTCACCTCAAACAGGCGCGGTACCCTGACACTGCCGGTCACTGCAACCTGTCCGAGATCATTCCTCAGCAGGTCGACGATCATCAGGTTTTCTGCCCGGTTTTTACTGTCCTCTGCCAGCGCCTGAGACCGGCGGCCATCTTCCTGCGCATCGCCGGTCGCAGCGGCGGTGCCCTTCATCGGCCTGGCTGTCAACGTGCCCGCCGTATGGCGGACGAACAGCTCAGGCGACAGGGACAGCACTGCCGCACCATCCTGCAGTATGATCAGCGCCCCGTAGGGCACAGGCTGGCGCTGGCGCAAGCGGCGGTACAGCGATAGCGGCGATCCATACGTATCGAAATGCAGGCGGTAGGTATAGTTCACCTGATAGGTATCGCCGGCAGCGATATAGGCCCGCACCTGCGCAATCGCGGCGCTAAAAGCCTGCTCATCGACGCTGGCCCGGATATTGGCGATGCCGGCCGGACGCGGCGCCAATCCATCCGGCCCTTTATTAGTAACAACCTCAGTATCCGCCTCAGTGCCAATATCGGCAGCAAGCTCAGCAGCAATCCGCGCATCCAGCCAGGACTGCACCTGCTCCGGCGTCATCAGCCGGCAGTGTGAAAACAACAGCACGCGCGACGGCAAGACTTTCCACCCCGCTGCTTCATAACGGGTGATCGCATGCAACTGGGCACCGGTCTCGTATGAAAACAGGGCCACTGCGTACCTGCCCTGCTGCACCGCAGACTGCGTTTGCTGCAGCAAGGCGGGCCAGGAAGCGCTATCGGCACACTCCAGCAACTGTTCGAATCCGGTGTACAGGCGTGAACTGGCAGCGACATCGCCCGCCTGGGCATCGTCCAGCAGCGCAAAACACTCTGTAGAAGAACGGAAATCGACGGCGGAGGCGGGCAGATAAGACACGATAATTTAGGCGGAGAGACGAATGCCGTGCAGTGTAACCGCAGACCGCCGACGCTGCACGAGGGAGTGGCAATCATCCCGCTTGCCGCCGACTTGTGGTGGGAAATAAGCAATTGCAGCAACAATCTTTCACATTTACCAATATTCATTGATAATGAATGAAATTGTTCAATGAGGAATACATGCAAAGGGCTGCACTCAATTTGCCGCTGGTAAGGAAATTCCTGGGCTTCAATGCAAAGATCATCCTGGCCGGCCTGCTGGCAATGCTGGCCGGGTTCCTGTTGTTCAGCATATTTGTCGCCCAGCAACATTTACGTGCCGAAGCCATATTGCAGGCCGATACGCTGGCGGCCGATCTGGCGCCGGCGCTGGTTGATAAGGATGTCGGCTCCGCCCAAAAGCAGATATTAAATGCCGGCAATCACCCCGGATTGATCTCTGTCGAAGTATATGACGGCCAGGGCAGCCATTTTGCCCACTGGAGCGCACTGAGCCAGTTTAACGGCACGACAGGACCGGAGACGGCTGGAAACAGTGCGGTACAGGCGACCTGGGGCATAAGCGAGTTGAACGTGGCCACCCCCATCTTGCTGGAAGACCAGATCGTCGGCCGGCTGCATCTGCACGCCAGCATACTGCCCATTTACAAGGAGTTGCTGGCCCTATTCCTCGCTAGCCTGGCGTTGATCGCCATCGTACTGCCGATAGCCTGTTACCAGCTGACCGAAAGGCAACTGGAAGCGCTGGCTCCGGTACACCAGTTATGCAGTGCATCGGAACAAGTGGTCGGCCTGAACGACTACAGCCTGCGTATCTGGAATGACGGCAAGCATGAATTTACCCAACTGGTCCAGCATTTCAACCAGATGCTGGCGCGCATCGATACCTGGGAATCCAGTGAAGAAAGCGCCATCCGCCTGCAAAGGGAAGAAGAACAGAAGATAGATATCCTGGATAACCACGACAGCCTGACCAAGCTGCCAAACCGGCATTACTTCCACCGGGTGCTGGTGCACAATATCGAGGAAGCCGTGGAAACCGGCGAGCTGGTGGCGCTGATGTTCATCGACCTGGATAATTTCAAAACCATCAATGACGCCTACGGCTATGAAGCGGGAGATTTTGTGCTGTCCGCGATCGCCAGCCGCCTGAGCACCACGCTGCGCGGCACCGACACCTTGTGCCGGATAGGCGGGGATGAATTTGCCGCCATCCTGCCGCAAGTCGGCAGCGTCATGCTGGCAGAAGCCCTGGCCGACCGCTTGCTGGCGATCATCAAACAGCCGATTGCGCTGTATGGCCAGAAATTGACTATCAGTGCCAGCATAGGCCTGAGCTGCGCGCCGCTGCACGCACAGGAGCAAAGGCAATTATTGCGCAGCGGCGATATCGCGCTGGCGGCGGCCAAGGCCGGCGGCAAGGATACCTACCGGACTTTTAGTGCGGACTTATAGCGCAGCCTGAATCTGCAAGCTGCCTTTGCTGTCTGTCAGCACTGTCAGCGCAACAGCAGCGCAATCTGCATGGCGCCGTGCTCGGTCGGCGCTTGCCTGAAACCCGTCTTCGCATAACGATGCCAGCGCCCCACGACAAAGCTGGACAACATGTTGGCACGGCTGCTGACTTCATTTTCCGCCGCATTGCCTTGCGTGACGGCCAGGCGCAGCGCCTGCTTGAAGGCCAGCTCCATGCGCTCGACAAACTGGTTCATGCGCACTTGCAGCCGTTCATCCTCATTGACCAGTGCATCGCCTATCATCACCTTGGTCATGCCTGGATTGCGCTCCGAAAAATTCAACAACATCAGCGCGATCGCCTGCGCCTGTATCAGTCCGTCCTCGTGCTGCTGACTGATCTGGTTGATCAGACCGAACACCGAAGATTCTATGAACTCGATCAGGCCCTCGAACATCTGCGCCTTGCTGGCGAAATGGCGGTACAGCGCCGCCTCCGACACTTCTATCCTGGCGGCGAGCGCCGCCGTGGTGATCTTTTCACCTTTGGGGTTTTCCAGCATTGTCGCCAGGGTCTGGAGTATTTGCAGCTTGCGCTCGCCTGGTTTGGTGGTTGCCATGTTTATTTTTTTGGATGATGGATGCAATTATAGTTTTTCGGCTTATTTTTAGGCCTGTTGTTCGGCTTACCACGGACGGGTGCGGGCGGCCGTGCAGCTGCTGCTATCCTGTCACGCCATGCAAGCCGGTTTCAGCGGCCTGGCCAGCGGCGATCCGGTAGCTGTTGCACAGATTTTACTGTTACATCTATGCAAGCGGCAGATTTTTTTGATCTCCCCTTCCTAGCCTGCTGCTTCGGCAAGTATTGGGTCACCAATACGGTGCGCATGCCGAGCTGCTTGGCCGCGCGTAAATTGGCCACAGTATCTTCCACCAGCACGCAACGGCCGGCGTCGATTTTCAGCCTGGCCAGCAGCTTGCGCAGGTACTGGCGCGAGGGCTTGGGCCGCAGCCGGCCGTGTACGCGCATATCCTCGATAGGGATATGCTCGCCAAAATGCCGGTGCAGCCCCAGGTGCCGCACCACCTCGCGCGCATACTTGCGCGGCGCGTTGGTCAGCAATACCTTGCGGCCCGGCAGCCGCCGGAACAAGGCTGTGAGGCCGCGCTCGGCCCGTATCATCGAAGGCAGGTCTTCAAAAGTGTGGGCCTCATGCAGGAATTCATCGGCATTCACGCCGTGGTGCTTGATCAGGCCCATCAAGGTGGCGCCATAGCGGCGCCAGTACAGCAGCCGGGCGGCATCGACGGTAGCCGGATCCGCGGGATTGACGCCGTCCCCCAGCACCCTGGCCATATAGGCGTTCATCTTCAGGTTGACTTGCGGGAAGATTGCATGCGACGCATTGTGCAAGGTATTGTCGAGATCGAACAGCCAGACCAGGTCGGAACGCTTATGCTTCATGGGGATTTGTATGGCAGGCGGAACACCGGGCGGCGCGGTCCGGCCGCCCGGGTTTTCCTGTTGGGTTCGGAGCCTAGTGGCTGCGTATCATGGTACCGAAAGCCTGCTCGGTCAGCACTTCCAGCAGCAGTGAATGTTCAATCCGGCCATCGATGATATGCACCGTGTTGACGCCCGATTTTGCCGCATCCAGCGCCGAAGAAATCTTCGGCAGCATGCCGCCGGAGATCGTACCGTCGGCAAACATCTCGTCGATCTCGCGTGCCGACAGGTCGGTGACCAGATTGCCCTGCTTGTCCAGCACGCCGGGGATATTGGTCATCATGATCAGTTTTTCCGCCTTCAGGATTTCGGCGATCTTGCCCGCCACCAGGTCGGCATTGATATTGTAGGCCTGGCCGTCTTCGCCAAAACCGATAGGCGAGATGATGGGAATGAAGGCGTCGTCCTGCAGCGCCTTGACCACGGCCGGGTTGATCGCATCGATTTCGCCGACAAAGCCGATGTCCAGGAACTGGCCGGGATTTTCCCTGTCGGCCATCTTCATCTTGCGGGCCCGGATCAGGCCGCCGTCCTTGCCGGTCAGGCCGACTGCCTGGCCGCCATAGTGGTTGATCAGCATCACGATATCCTGCTGCACCTCGCCGCCGAGCACCCACTCCACCACTTCCATAGTTTCTTCATCGGTGATCCGCATGCCTTGCACGAAAGTGCCCTGCTTGCCGACTTTTTTCAGCGCATTGTCGATTTGCGGGCCGCCGCCGTGCACGACGACAGGATTCATGCCCACCAGTTTCAGCAAGATCACGTCGCGCGCAAAACCGTGTTTCAGGCGCTCTTCCGTCATCGCATTGCCGCCGTATTTGACGACGATGGTTTTTCCGTGGAATTTACGGATATAAGGCAGCGCTTCAGCTAGAATCTCTGCCTTGATTTCCGGAGCGACGGATGCCAATTTATCAATCGGCGCCATTTCAGTATCAGTTGCAATGCTCATAATGTATCCTGATGGGGTGTCTTCAATTCGATTTTCAGGATTTTACAGGGAAACAGCCCAAGTTTCTTTGCTTACGCCGTGTATTTCAAACCCGGAACTTCCATTATTTTGCCCAAATGACATCTAGCCAAACACTCTACCTGCAACTGGAGGCCATGCGTCCGGCGCTGCTGCGCTTTGCGCTGCTGCAATTACGCAACGATACGCTGGCCGAAGACGCGGTCCAGGATGCGCTGCTGGCAGTATTGGAAAAGCCGGACAGTTTTGCCGGCCAATCGTCGCTGCGCACCTATGTGATCGGCATATTGAAATACAAGATCATCGATTGCCTGCGCGCTTCCAGCAAGGAAAAGCAGCTGCAGACCGAGGATGACGAGTCCGAAGCCGACCTGATCGACAGCCTGTTCACCGCCGACGGCCATACCCAGGACAGGCCTAGGGCCTGGGGCGATCCGGATGCCACACTGGAACAAAAGGATTTTTTCAAGGTGCTGGAAGTCTGCCTGGAAAAGCTGCCGGCCAAGACTGCGCGGGTTTTCATGATGCGGGAATGGCTGGAACTGGATACCGACGAAATTTGTAAGGAATTGGGGCTGACCACGTCTAATGTCTGGGTGGTTCTGTACCGTGCGCGTCTGCGGTTGCGGGAGTGCCTGGATTTGAACTGGTTCGGCAAGCAGGCATGATATTGGTGCAAGAGAATAATGCATGGAAATACATGGAAATAATGATGCAAGATAAAAGCACAAACCAGGATTGCAGGAACTAAAATGCTGATTAGACTGACATGCAAGGAAGCGCATAAAATCGTGTCCGAGGGCCTGGATAGGGATCTGGGAACATTCGAGCGCGTCCGCCTGCGCCTGCATCTTGGCGTTTGCGACGCCTGCACCAATTTCAACGGGCAAATGCAGACGCTGCGCCAGGCAATGCAGAAGATGCGGCTGCAAGACCCATCTTCATTGGATACCGATACCGCACCATGAGCACTTGTCCGCGTTGCAATGCCCAGTTCAGTTGTTGCATGGATGACCAGACCGGCCAGGATTGCTGGTGCGGCGCCATGCCCGCGCTCAGCCTGGCGGATTTGCCCGCCAGCAGCGCCATCGCGATAGCCCAGGATGCGAAATGCTATTGCCCAGCCTGCCTGCGCGCGTGGCAGGCGGAAAAAGACGCGGCCAGGAAATTGCCCGCCTGATTTTGCCTGCAGCGATCGCCATCGGGGCAGTTCCTGCCCATTTCAGTTACCATTAGCGTGTATACACAACAATAGAACCTATTTCACCGGTATTGGTGACGCGCTCTAAAGAAAGCGGGTTCAAATAATCGGAAGCAAGCATGCCTACCAACCTGACTCCTGTCGACACCCCCATCCCCATCTCGCAACGCATCCGCGAACGCATACAGGCGAGCAATACCCGCTTCCATGCGAACGACAATATCGCCGGCTTCATCCAACCCGGCGAACTGGACGAGTTGCTCAACGAGGTGGAAGAAAAACTGAAAGGTGTGCTGCAAAGCCTGGTCATCGATACCGACAGCGACCACAATACCCAGGATACCGGGCGCCGTGTCGCCAAGATGTTTATCAATGAAGTGTTCAAGGGCCGCTATCTCCCCATGCCTTCGGTCACCGAGTTCCCGAATGCGTCGCGCCTGAATGAATTGATGATCATCGGCCCGGTCACGGTGCGCAGCGCCTGCTCGCACCACCTGTGCCCTATCATCGGCAAGGTATGGATAGGCGTGATGCCGAACGAGCACTCCAACCTGATCGGCCTGTCCAAATACGCCAGGATCGCCGAATGGGTGATGAGCCGCCCGCAAATCCAGGAAGAAGCCGTGGTCCAGTTGGCCGACACCCTGCAGGAAAAAATGCAGCCGGACGGCCTCGCCGTGGTGATGGAAGCGGACCATTTCTGCATGCACTGGCGCGGCGTCAAGGACATGGACGCCAAGATGATCAACAGCGTGATGCACGGCTCTTTCCTGAAGGATCCTAACCTGCGCCGCGAATTCCTGTCCCTGATTAAACGTTAAACGCCCGAAGGAGACCAGCATGCTAGTCAGACTACTTTACGCCAGCCGGGCCGCAGACAAGAAACTCTGCGACGTGATCGCCGACATCATGCAGCAATCGCGCACGCATAACCCGAAGCATGGCATCACCGGCATACTCTGCCACAGCGACCATGTGTTCATGCAGGTGCTGGAAGGCGGCCGCGAAGCGGTGAATGCGCTGTATGCGCATATCCTGCGGGACCAGCGGCATACCGACGTCGTGTTGCTACACTATGAGGAAATCCTGGAACGCCACTATAGCGGCTGGACCATGGGCCAGGCCAACCTGGGCAAGATCAATCCCTCCATCCTGTTGAAATACTCCGACTTGCCGGATCTGAATCCGCACGCGATGTCGGGCAAGATGTCGCTGGCGCTGATAGAAGAATTGATCGCCACCGCGTCCATCATGGGCAGGACCTGAGGCTGCCGTATGAATACGACAGCCTCGGCAGTGGTGCAACGGATGGCTGAAGCATGACGCTCGCGTCAATGCTGGACAGCTATCTGGCGCGCAAAGCCCTGGATGGCAGGGCCCAGGCCGCGATCAGCGCAGCGCCTTTGCGCTATCTCGACACGTCGCGGGGCGCCGTACGAGTATTCGATACCGGTGCCGACCAGCCCTGCGTGATCTTCGTGCCTGACGGTCCGAATGTGATCGAGCACTACGACCGGCTGATACCTTTATTGGCAGACGATTTCCGGGTAGTCTGCTTTGACATGCCGGGTTTCGGTTTTTCCATGCCTGACGGCGCTTACCGGCACAGCCTGGATCAAGGCGCGCGCATGGTGCTGGAGGTGATGGACTCGCTCGGCATCGCCACTGCAACTCTTGCCTTCAGCTGCGCCAACGGCCTGTATGCGCTGCGCGCATGCCGCATCGCGCCGAGCCGCATCGCCAGCCTTTTCCTGGCGCAAACCCCATCCCTGCACGGCATGCATGCGTGGGCCAGGCGCATGATACCGTGGCCCTTGCGGGTGCCGGTGCTGGGCCAGTTGCTGGCCTGGACACTCAGGAAAAAAATGGCGCGCGGCTGGTATCACACGGCACTGCCGAAAAACACCGACAAGGCGCCGTACCGCAAGCTGGCGGACGATGCTTTGACATCGGGCAGCTGTTTTTGCCTGGCCGGCGTGGTGCAAGGCCTGTCCAGGGAGTCCGCAGCTTCATTGGCCGGCGTGCAGGCGCCTTGCACTATGCTGTGGGGCAGCCTGGACAAATCGCACCGCCAGACGGCGCCGGAATCCTTGCTGGATTGCGTGCCGCATGCGGAAATCATACGCTTTGACGAATGCGGGCATTTTCCAGACCTGGAACAGCCGCAACGCTATGCGCAGTTATTGAGGGCGCACCTGGGAAGATTGTCCCCGCCGGCGACCGCAGCCAAGGATTAGCGGTAAAGACTAGCGGGCCAGCTTTTGTTTCGCCGTTTCTATTGCCTCATCCAGGTAGGCGCCATAAAAATCTTCCAGCAGTGCGCCGACGATGGGCGCCGCCAGCGCGCGCCCCTGCGCATCCAGGAACAATACCGTAGGCGCGGCTTTCACGCCGTAGTCTGTCGCCAGTTGCCTTTGGCTGACGGGCTTGCCATCGAATCCGGTCACGCTGGACTCGCTGTTGATATACACCTGGCGCACGACAAATCCCTGTTTGTGCATGGGCACCAGATGCTGCCGGCGCACCTGCTCGCAATACGGACAATCGGGCAGGCTGACGATCAGGACCAGCGGCATGCCCTGCTTGCCTGCAGCGATTGCCTCCTGCTGCAGGTTTACCGCCGCCGGCAGCGGCGTTTCCTTGGCCAGCACTGCCTGCATCAACAGGCAATACGCGGCTGCCAGCATCAACAGAAATCGCCACGGACGGCAATTGCCCAAGTGTTGCATGATCAGCTTTCCACACCCGGCGCCACGCCGGGGTTGCCGCGTATGCCCTTGATGCGCGGCTGGTTCAAGCGCCGGGCGCTGACGCGCTTTTGCGACTTCAGGTAGCGCGCCATCAAGTCCCATACCGGTTCGCCGCTGGCGCCTTCCGCCACCGGCGCCCAGCCCGCCACCTTGTACTGCTTGTCTGCTTCCAGCGGCTTGCCGGCCAGCCGCATATCGCTGATGCGCGCACCCATCGCTGCCACCGGGTCGATCGCATACTGCAGGCCGCCCACCCGCACCATGTCGCCGCCCTGCTGGTAATACGGGTCGGGATTGAACAGATTGTCGGCCACGTCTTCCAGGATGGTCTTGATCGTAGCACCGCTCATCATCGTCACCGTGGTATACGGATAGGTGATCGCGGTCTGGTCCATCAGGTGTTCCATCGTGATGGGCTGGCCCGGCAGCAATGAAGTGCCCCAGCGGAAACCCGGTGAAAAAGCGATCTCGGCATTTTTTTCCGCCATCAGCCCATCCAGGATCAACTGGTCGAAGCTGCCGTTGAAATTGCCGCGGCGGTACAGCAAGCCTTCGCTGATCGCCAGCTGTTCATTCAATTGCCGCTCAAACGGCGCGCGCGATTTAGTGATCAGCGCCTGCATTTCTTTATCGGCGGGCAGCATATTGGCGAACACCGGCAGCAATTTATACCGGAAATCGCTGACCTTGCCGTGTACCACGTCAAAGTCCAGCACCCCCAGGAATTTGCCGTTGGAACCGGCGTTCGTGACCAGGGTCTTGCCGCTGCCGTTGCTGACGATGACAGGAGCGGGCACGCCGTCATGCGTATGGCCGCCCATGATCGCGTCTATGCCGGTCACCCGGCCGGCCATCTTCAGGTCGACGTCCATGCCGTTGTGGCTGAGCACTACCACCACCTGCGCGCCTTTGGCGCGGGCGTCGTTGACGGTGGCCTGCATTTCCTTTTCCTGGATGCCGAAAGTCCAGTCGGCGACCAGATAGCGCGGATTGGCGATAGGCGTATACGGAAAAGCCTGACCTATGATGGCCACCGGTATGCCATTGATCTGTTTGATCACATACGGAGTAAACACGGGGTCGCCAAAGTCATTGGTCTTGACGTTCTGGGAGACGAAATCGATCTTGCCCGCCAAGTCCTTGGTGACAATCTCCTGGACCCGCTTGTCGCCCAGCGTAAATTCCCAGTGTGCGGTCATCACATCCACACCCAGCAATTTGCAGGCGTCGACCATATCCTGCCCCTTGGTCCACAAGGCCGTCGCCGAGCCTTGCCAGGTATCGCCGCCGTCCAGCAGCAAGGCTTGCGGCCGGCTGCTCCTGAGCTGCCGGACCAGGCTGGCCAAATGCGCAAAGCCGCCCACCTTGCCATAGGCCTTGGCTGCTTGCGCAAAATCCAGGTAGCTAAACGCATGCGCGTCTACTGTGCCTGGCAGGATGCCGTAAGCCTTCAGCAAGGCTTCGCCCACCAGGTGCGGCGGCTTGCCGAATTGCTCGCCAAAGCCCAGGTTGACATCGGGTTCGCGGAAATAGATGGGATTCAACTGCGCGTGGCAATCGGTGAAATGCAGCAAATGCACATTGCCGAAAGCCGGCAACTGGTACATGCCGCCATCGGCCGCTTTGGTGCCTGCGGCACCGGCATACCTAGATAAAGGCAGGCCGGCAGCGGTCGCCGCCGCCAGCAGTTGCAAAAATTCTCGCCTGTGCATTACTACTCCGGTTGACTGGAAATTAGCTTAAATAAGCCGCTTCAGTTTTATTTGTTGACCGGCGATTGCGGGTCCAGCAACAGGCCGACCAGATCCATGATCTGCGCTTGCGTCAGGATTTTCTGGTGTCCGAAACGCGGCATATTCGAGCAGGCGGAAAAGGCTTGGGCGTTATAGATTTTTTTGTAGGTATAGGCAACCACTTCCGCGCTTTGGCCGCGCAGCTTGCCGTAGTTGTATAGCGACGGGCCGATATTGCCGAAGGAAATTTCCTGCGGCGAGATCTGGTGGCAGGCATAGCAATTGCCGCCGCCCACGTCGCCGGCCTTGTCGGTGAAGGTCAGGCCGCGCCCGTTCTGCGCGATTTTTTCACCTTCCTGCCAGTTGCCGATCAGATTGGCGGAAGCCGGTACTGCGATCGCGGCTAGCTGCTCCTTCTCTATTTTTTCGCTGACGTCCTTCGGCATTTCCTTGCCCGCATATTCGGTGCACAGGCGCTGCAATTCATCCTGGGTCAGCCTGTCTATCGATGCAATGCCGCTGGTGACGAAAGAGGTCTTCATCGTTTGCTGGGCCAGCCTGGCCGCCTCGGCATCGGACGGGCCGCTTGCCGTATTCATGCCGGCGCAGCCGACCAGCGTGGCCACGAGCGCGCAAGCGGCGGCTATGGAAAGATTTAATTTATTCATCATGATCTCGCTTGGGCCTCAACGTTTAAGAGCAGGCGCATTGTAGGTGGCGCCCTCGGCATTTTTAGCCAGGAACATCGTCAATGCAGTGATCGCATCGGAGGTATACAGAGGCTCCGGGAAACGCTGCTGGCGGAAGCAGTCATTCAGCCTGTGCTGCATGGTGCGCACTTCGCCCTGCGACACACGGTAAGCCGGCCACGTTGCATAGGCTTCGCGCGCATCTTTAGGATTGGTCAGGTCAGGCAGGTTCTGCAGGCGTATGCGCTTGTCCGGTGCAGCGTGGCAGGTGGCGCAGGAAAAATCATAAGGGCCGGCGCGATAGTAAAAGATCTGCTTGCCTATCGCGTAGGCTTCTTTTTCCTTGGGATGCGACAGCGGCGCCGCCATTTTCATGCCGCGCGACTGGCTGGTGATATAGGCGGCCAGCGCCTCCATATCCGAAGGCTTGCCGGGAGAGGAAAATGGATTTTTCCTGGCGTCGGCGAGCGCGATGCCCTGCAGCGTCACCATGCAGGTGAGCAGCCGCGACTCCAGGTCCTGGACCATTTTGGTATCGTCAAAATAGCGCGGCAATTTTACATAAGCGCCGGCGACGACACCTGGCCCCACGCCGAGATCGCATTTTTCCAGGCTCGCTTTGTTCGGGCCACGGGCGGTCTTCCACAAAGCCTCGCCTTTCATCTCCGACAATTCTGCCGGATTGTCTCCCGCCAGCATGTCGCGGTACTTGGTCAGCGGATCATCCTTGCCCTGCTGCGCCAGGGCCGCGTTGGCTGCAAAAACTGCAGCCAACGTGCCTGCCGCCAGGATCAATTTGTTGATTGTTTTCATTTTGTCTCCGTGAAACTTCGATACCGTGCTGCAATCGTTTCATCCCGGCATGCCGGCTAGTGTTCTGAGTCGGAAGTTCGTTGAAAATGAAAAATGATGCAATCAGTGTCAGGCTAGATGCAAAACGGAGCAAGGGTGGGCCCCTTGCGAGTATTTGCAACGACGCATGGCATTGATTTCATCTTTTTTCTTCGACGAATTTCTGACTCAGGACACTAGATGACAGTCCCTTCGTCCTGGCGTTTTTCGCCACGACTATCGACCCAGTTGACGATGATCTTGTCGCCCTTTTCCGCGCCCTTGAAGCGGAAGGACAGCAAGGGGTTCTTCGAGATCGAAGTGCCGAACTGGGCGGTGAACACTTCCTTGTCCTTGTGCTTGAAAGAGACATTCTGGATGAACCATGCCGGCACTATCTTGCCGCTGCCGTCTTTACGCTGGCCGGTTTCCATTTCGTGGCTCATCAATACTTTTACTTCGGTGACGCCTGCTTTTTCTGTCGCGCGTATGCGCATCGGGTCTGCCATGCTGCTCTCCTGAATAATTTATTTACTGTCGGCGCCACCGGCGCCGGCATTGCTCTAGCCGCCGCAGCCACCTAGTGTGACCTTGATTTCCTTGGTCGCCACGAACCATTTGCCGTCGGACTTGACCAGTGCGTGCACATTCGAGGTTTGCGCCATTTTGACCCGGGTTGCGACATACGGCTCGGTGCCGGCCGGTATCGTAAAAGTACCTGACAGCGCGGCCGGATTTTTTTCGACGACGATCGCCATTTGCTGCACATTCGGCAGCGTCGACGATACTGCAACGGGGACTACCGCGCCGTTCTCGGCGATATCCGGCGCTTCTATCTGTACTGCTGCCGACATGCTGGCGTTACTGCCGCCTAACGCCTTGACGGTATCGGCAAGATTCTTGGCATCAAATGCCGTTTTGTTCCAATCCTGGGCCTGGGCCCAGGCTTCGCCCGGCTTGATCAGGCCGGCGGCAACCGCCAGGCCCATGATGCTGGCGATGCGCAATGCATCGCGACGAGTTTGTTTCATTGCTCTCTCCTGTTATTCAACGCTATTTTAATAGTTTTCTGCCGCAACACAGTATTTATGCAAAAACCATAAGCTGCGGCTTGGCCCGTGTTACTTGGCTCCTGCCATGATCCATTGCACCAGCAGCTTGATATCGGCGTCGGGCACCTGCTGGTTGGCCGGCATAGGTATGCTGCCCCAGGCGCCCTGCCCGCCCGCCTTTACCTTGGCGCTGAGCATGTTTTCTACATCGGCGGCGCCGGCATATTTTTTTTGCACATCCCTGAATGCCGGGCCGACTATCTTGTTGCCGACACCGTGACAAGCCATGCACGCATATTTTTTTGCCAGCGCCGCAGCGTCAATGACCGCAGGCCTGGCAGGCAGCGGCCTGGCTGGCGCCTGCTCAGGCACAGACGCAACGGCAACAACAAGCCCGGCCTTACTCTTTAGCGCTTCCGTCGGCGCTGCAGCCAGCGTGTTGGCGCCGCGCACCGGTCCTATCAGGCGATTTTGTTCGGCGATATCGCCGTGCGCATTCCTCGCATAGTCCGGCAAGCGGGAAGCGATGCTGACCGTCGCTGAGCAATCCTTCATGCACGCAGTATTCCTGACGTCGGGCTTGCCCTTCACATCCCACATGCCGTGATTGGTTTGCAGGCCGTTGCGGTTGGGCAGGCGCTTTTGCACCTCTGCAATGTTTTTCTCACTGAGGACATAATCATCCGGCACCACCTCCGCCATGTTCAGGATATAGGCGGTCACCGCATAGACTTCCTCGGTGGACAGTGTTTTCGGCGCATTCCAGGGCATCGCGCGGTTGATGTAATCCCATAGCGTGGATACCTGGGACAGTTTCATCATCGTGGTGCGCTGCGGCTGGGTATTGCCGGTCAGCGCCGCAACGCGGCCGGTCTGTATATCCTGTTTGGTAGTGCCGCCTATGATGGGAGTGAATACCTGGTTGGATTCACCAAAACTGCCGTGGCACATCGCGCATTTCCCTTCCCACACCAGCATGCCCTTGGCGACACTGCCCGACCCCGCAGGCAAACCCTTGAAGTCAGGACGCACGTCTATATCCCAGGCCGCGATTTCCTTGGGAGTGGCGGTCCGGCCCACTCCAGGATAGGCATCCGCGGCCCACAAGGACAAGGAAATGCAGCACAGAAGCAAGCCCAGCAAGGCAGCAAACAATGGGCGCAACAGGGCGCGCAAGCCGCCGGAAAAATCAGGAAACATGGACATTGCCTACCTCGCCGGTTTCAGCTACCTGCCACGATTGTATGGCGTTATTGTGATAAATCGATTTGGCGCCGCGGACCTCGCGCAATTGCCGCATCTGCGGCTGTACATAGCCGGTTTCATCTATCGCGCGCGATTGCAGGATCGCCGGCCCTCCGTCCCAGACCCAGTCCAGATTGAAGCGGGTCAGGCATTTGCTGAGCACCGGCGTCTCCAGCCTAGCGCTGCGCCAGTTCTTGCCGCCGTCGACGGAAACATCGACCCGCTTGACCTTGCCGCGGCCCGACCAGGCGATGCCGGAAATATTGAAGAAGCCCTTGTCTATCAGCGTCTGTCCGCCGGACGGTGTGGTAATCACCGATTTGCATTCCTGTATCGACGTGTATTGCCGGTGCGTGCCGTCCGGCATCAGGTCGATGTAATGCACAGTTTCGTCCTTGGTCGCATACGGCATGTCGCCCACCTCTATCCTGCGCAGCCATTTGACCCAGGATACGCCCTGCACTCCCGGCACCACCAGGCGCAGCGGATAGCCGTTTTCCGGACGCAGCATTTCTCCATTCATGCCGTAAGCGACGATCGCGTCATCCATCGCGCGCTCCAGAGCGATAGTGCGCGTCATGCCCGAGCCGTCCGCGCCTTCCGCCAAGATGAAGCGGGCGCGTTTTTTGTCGATGCCGCACATATCCAGCAGGGTGGACAGCGGTACGCCGGTGAATTCGCAACAGCTCAGCATGCCGTGCGTGTATTGCACGGTAGGCACGGCGACATTGCCCCATTCCATGCCGGTATTGGCGCCGCACTCGATAAAATGCATGCGCGACACCGAAGGCAGGCGCATGACGTCGTCCATCGTAAACACGCTGGGATTTTTCACCAGGCCATTGATCATCAGCCTGTGCTGCTGCGGATCGATGTCATGCCAGCCCTGGTGATGGCGCTCGAAATGCAGGCCGTTGGCGGTGATGATGCCGAACATGCCCTGCAAGGGGCAAAACGACACGGAGGCGGCGCCGACCCGGGTCAGGCCCGGGCTTTCCCGCCTTTGCAGGTTTTTTTCGTATTTGGAAGGCAGGCCGTAAGGAGTGCTTGCTACTGGCAAACCCAGGGTTTTGGAGTGTTCGGGTAAATTCAAGATGGCAGGATCGCCGTCCAGGCTGGCCTGCGCCCGCGCATGGGCGGCCATGCCGGTTGCGGCGGCGCCCAGGGTGGCGGCAAAACTCTGGCGCAGGAACAGGCGGCGCCGCTCGTTCAATCCCTGTGCTGTGATTTCCTGGATCAGCTTGTGGTCGAGGAAATTTTCCGGTGCTTTTTGCAGGCGTCCTGGCGGTTTTTGCTGGCTCATCTCGTCTACTGTTTATACAAACTGTTCCACAGAGACCCCGATACCTGTCCGGAAGATACCCTACAAAACAATCATTATCCCAATGGCATGAAATCCCTGACCGCGCGCCTGGAAATATTCTGCTCTTCCATGCTGCTGGCAATCTGCGTGCACACCGACCGGCATAGCTCGACACAGGCTTCGTCGGAAATGACGTAATACACCATATTGCCGTCCTTGCGGCGGCCCAAGACTCCGGCCCGGTACATCGTGTTCAAATGCCGGGATACATTGGCCTGGGTCGAATCGACGGACGTCACGACATCCGTTACCGATTTTTCTCCGTCGCACAGCGCGTGCAGTATCTTCAGCCTGGTTGGCTCGGACAGCAGCGCAAAGTATCCCGAAACTTTTTCGAACAACTGATTCAATTCATTCATCGCCACCCCATCAACTATATGAGCAATTACGCATATAGTTATATGCATTATCAATTAATAAGCTAAATATACAAGAAATTTTCATCTTGCGCTGCAGCAAATATTTACCTCGCCGTCCCGGCTGGGCTTGTCGGTACTGGCCGCGTCAGGCCAGCGTATCCGCCCAGATATTCTGCGCCCAGCTCTCCGCGTACCTGGTTTCGGCTTCATTCGCCGCAGCGGACAGGCCGCCCGCTCCCGGTACGCTCAGGAAAGTCTTCTTATCCGCGCTATACGCGTGCACCGAAGATATATGGGCTACCTGCTTCTCCGACAGATAGCTGTAACAGGTATTGTTCAGCATCGGCGCCTGCTCGGGCATGCCGCCATTCAACAGGTCGATCACCGCCGCCGCACATACCTTGGCGTGCTGGTTCGCCATGTGGCCGGACTTGGGCATCAGCGGCGCGACCTGGATCGCATCGCCCAGTATGTGGATATTCTTTGCCTGCGTCGATTCAAAACTCAGGAAATCCACTTCGCACCAGCGCTTGTTCATATTGGCCAGGCCGGCCTGCAGCGCGATCCCGCCGGCACGCTGCGGCGGAATCACATTGACTACCGCCCCTTGTATCTTGTCGCCGAAATCGGAGATCACGGTATTGCCGGCAGCATCCACATCGGCGGTGGTAAACCCGGGCGTATATTCGACGATGCCCCGGTACCGCTCAGCCCAGGCCTTCTTGAACAAGGGGCCCTTTGACAGCACGTCCTCATTCGCATCCAGGATCAGTACCTTGGATTTTTTCTTGTGCTGCGCAAAATAGGCCGCCACCTGGCACGCCCGTTCGTAGGGGGCCGGCGGGCAGCGGAAAGGCGCAGGCGGAATCGAGATGATGAAAGTGCCGCCATCCGGCATCGCTTCCAGTTGCTTGCGCAGCGTGACCGTTTGCGGTCCGGCTTTCCATGCATGCATGATTTTTTGCTGCGCCTCCGGCGTATTCATGCCGGGCAACTGCTCCCACAGGAAATCCACGCCCGGACTGAGTATCAACCTGTCATAGGGCAGGCTCTGGCCGCCGGCCAGTTTCAGCATGCTTTTTTCCTTGTCGACCGCCTGCGCGTAATCTCTGACCAGCCTGACCCCATGGCGCTTGGCCAGGTTGTCGTAACTGAGCGTGATATCGGCGATCTGCCGGAAGCCGCCCAGTACCAGGTTGGACAGCGGGCAGGATACGAATTGGGGGTTCGGCTCTACCAGAGTGACATCGATTTTTCCTTCGCCCCACAGGCGCAGGTACTTGGCCGCAGTGGCGCCGCCGTAGCCGCCGCCGACCACTACCACCTTCGCTTGTGCTTTGGATTGCGCACGCACTAACGGACTGCCCAGCATCGCGACTGCGGGCAGCACCCCGCCCACGGCCTGCATGAATTGACGCCGCTTCATTTCACAGCTCCCGCTTCAACGGTTTTCAGGCCGGCAAAATAAGTAGCGATCAGCACTATCTGCTCTTCGGTGTAACCTTTGGCCAGTTGCTGCATCACCGTGGCCGGACGGGCGCCCGATTTGAAGGCTTGCATGCTGGAAATGATGTTCTCTTTGGATTGCCCCGCCAGCACCGGCAGGCTATTGTTGACCGCGACGCCCGCCGTGCCGTGGCAACTGGCGCAACTGGCGGCCAGGCGTTGCGCCTGCTTGTCATTCGCAGCGGCGATGGACAGCGGCGACAGCCCGCACAGCAGCAATACAGCAAGTAGGCGAGCATTCATGAATACCATACGGATCTCCCGGGCGCTGTTACAGTTTACTGATCAAACTTCGTTGTATGCCCAATGATGCGGCGTATACGTTGCCGCGACCACGTCCGGCACCGGGCTGTCAATCGCGGCGCAAATGCAGCGTATCAAGTCCGCCACTTGCACATTCATAGGGTCGCCGCCGCTTGCCAGCAGCATGCGGATCAGGAAGGGCTTGACCAGCGGCGTCAACTGGTTGAGCCTGTCCAGCGCCTGCTTTACCTCGGAAAAATCCAATGCATTGACGGCTATCATGTCTTTCCCCGCGATCCCCAGGCCGGCGACGGTTTCCGCACCACGCGCAAACGCCTGGCTGACCGAACCGGTCTCGCCGACGGCAAACGCGACCAGCGACAGCAATAGTATAGTCTCCGCCTTCAACTCCGTCAGGCTGCCGTATTTGATGGCGCTGGAGCGCTTGGATTGCGCGCCCAGGCGCCGCCCCAGTACGGTCTGCAATACAAATTCGGCCAGCGTGGTTCTCTGGTCCGCTGCGATCAGCTTATCGACCACTGCCAGCAGCACGATGCGCTGTTCGTCGGACAGCATATGCAAGGCCGGCATCGCCAGGTCCAGCAAGGGCAGGCGTGCGCTGCGCGGCAACTTGTCTATCGCTTCCAGCAGCATGCTGGCCAGTGCGCATTGCGGTTGGGCATCCTGATTCAAGATCGCCAGTTGGGCAGCGTAGGCCTGGGCATCGGAACGATCCAGCAGCAAGGCGTACACCATGGCGCCCGCCCCCAGCGGATCGCGTGCCGCGCCGACCAGCTCCGACGCCAGTTGTCCCTGTTGCGAGTCCTGCTGCTGGCTTTGGCCGACTATGGCAATCGATGCCGAACCGGCACGCGCCTGCGCTTTCGCCCTGGCGGCCTGCGCCATCTCTATGTTTCTGGAGCCGAAACCGAAAACGCCTTCCGGCAATGGCGGAATATCCTGCTCTTCGAACAATTCATCGGCGTCCATGAAATCCATATGCCGGCCATACACGCGGCGCAGGCGTTCTTCCAGCGGTGGATGGGTGGCAAACAGGCCGGACAGCAAGTTGGGCCTGGCGGCGCCAAGGAACAGATGAGATAGCTGCTCGGCCTTTGGACTATCGATGCGCGAGCCGCACTGGTTGACACGGGTAAGCCCGCCTATCTTGCGCAAGGCTCCGCCTATGCCGTCCGGATTGCGGGTGAATTGCACCGAACTGGCATCCGCCAGGAATTCGCGCTGGCGGGAAACGGCGGACTTGATCAGGCGGCCGAAGAAAATTCCCACATAGCCGATCGCGAACAGTACCGCGCCGACCACCAGCAGTACCAGCTGTATCGGCGGTCCCTTGTCGTCGCGGCTGCGCGAAGAGCCCAGGCGCGAGCTCCAGTACATCAGTTCCTGGCCGAAGCCGGACAGCATCTGTATGCCGAACAACACGCCTATCAGTTTGATGTTCATGCGCATGTCGCCATTCATGATATGGCTGAATTCATGGCCGACCACACCCTGCAGTTCATCCCTGGTCAGCCTGACCAACGCTCCCCGGGTGACCGCGACCACCGCCTCGTTTTGATGATAACCGGCGGCAAACGCATTGATCGCCTCCTCCCTGTCCAGCACATACACACGGGGACAGGCGATGCCGGACGCCAGCGACATTTCTTCGACGATATTCAGCAGGCGGCGCTCTTGCAGGTTTTGCGACGACGGTATCACCAGGCGGCCACCGGCCATCTGGGCGACCGCGTCGCCGCCGTCACCCAGGCGAAAGGTTTCCAGCAAGGTGCCGCCGCCGATGAACAGCAGCGTCAATACGGTATTGGTCAGGAAGAATCCGCGCGGATAGGGCTGGACGGCGGGCAGCGTGCCGCCGTGGGCCCAGATCCAGACCAGCGCCAGGCTGCCGTTGACTGCCAGCACGATCGCGATCACCGCCAGGAAAAACAGGAACAGCAGCTTTTTGCTCTGGCGATGCGCCTGGTCCTGTTGCTCAAAAAAATCCATCAGGATTTGCTCAAAGGCGAATGAAGGACGCTTGCATGGAGGGGTATTGTGTCAGCCCGGCAGGAAAATGCAGGTCCGCCATGCTGCGCCATGTTAAAACGAAACCTTGACCGCCTTGCGCTCTTCCGCCGATTCGGTCGCCTGCAATAATTCGCCGGCGCGGAAGCCGAACATATTGGCGATGACGGAACCCGGAAATTGTTCTATCGACGTGTTGTACTGCATCACGCTGTCGTTATAGGCCTGGCGGGAAAAAGCGATCTTGTTTTCGGTGCCGGTCAGCTCCTCGGTCAGCTGCATCATGTTCTGGTTCGCCTTCAGGTCCGGATAGGCTTCCGACAGTGCGAACATTTTTCCCAGCGAAGCGGTCAGCGCCCCTTCGGCCGCCGACAGTTGTTGCACGGCGGCGGCATCGGAGGGGTCGCCGACTGCCTTGGCATTGGCGGTGACTGCCTGGTTGCGCGCCGCGATCACCGCTTCCAGAGTTTCCCGCTCATGCTTCATATAGCCCTTGGCGGTTTCCACCAGGTTGGGAATCAGGTCGTAGCGGCGTTTCAGCTGCACGTCGATCTGCGCAAACGAATTCTTGAAGCGGTTGCGCAGGCTGACCAGCCGGTTGTATGCGCCGACCGCCCAAAAAACAAATACCAGAATAATGACCAGTAGAATGATCAGTGCCGCCATGATTGCTCCCGTTCAGTGTGGGCACGGGCCGGCCGGGCCCATGCATCCATTCTTGCCATATAGATTCAGCGCAGGCCGGATATTATTCCAGGCTTATTTGTCTTTGCCGCTATCCTGCTTATCCGAAGTATCGGGAGTGGTGCTCAGGGTTTTCAGCTCGCCTTCGCTGATGTAATCGAATACCTTGACGACCTTCCGGACGCCGCTGACGCCGCGCGCCACTTCACCGGCCAAGTTGCCCTCGCGCTGCGTGACGCGTCCCATCAGGTAGACCACATTGGATTCTGTCACCACCTTGAAGGCGCTGGCGTACAAATCCTTGGTATCGACAAACGAGGCTTTCACCTTGCCGGTGATCAGCGCATCGTTGGAACGGGATGTGTAATTGGACACGCCGGCTACCTGCAGTTCATTGGTTACCGATTCCACGCCTTCCACCGCGCGCATTTCGCTCTCCGCAGTGGTTTTGGCGGCTTCGTCCGGCACTTCGCCGGTCAGCAGCACCCTGCGGTTGAAGCTGTTGACATTGATGTGCGAGGAATCGCCCAGCACCCGTGACAGGCGCACGTCGCCCTTGACCGCAACGGTCTTGTCTTCGGTTTGCGCACCCAGCGTTCTCCTGTCGGTGGCAGCCAGCGTGCCCATCACCGCGCCGCCCACCATCACGCCTACGCAGCCCTGCAGACTGACCAGCGCGGCGCAACACAAGCTCAAAGCAGCCAGCGGCCGGGCCGTCTTTTTCCAAACAGTGGAACGGTCAATCATTTGCGTCTCCTCCGAATAGTGCGGCATCGATGCCGTCGCACAAA
>JAZJYH010000037.1:0-55086 GCA_040390485.1 Pseudomonadota bacterium | reverse complement strand
AGATCGGCGTGATGTTCGGCAGCCCGGAAACCACCACCGGCGGCAATGCGCTGAAATTTTACGCTTCCGTGCGCCTGGACATTCGCCGCACCGGTTCCATCAAGGCCGGCGACGAAGTGATTGGTAACGAAACCAAGGTCAAGGTCGTCAAGAATAAGGTAGCGCCTCCATTCAAGGAAGCGCACTTTGATATTCTTTATGGAGAAGGCACTTCCCGCGAAGGTGAAATCCTGGATCTGGGCGCCGATGCCAAGATCGTGGAAAAAGCGGGCGCCTGGTATAGCTATAACGGCGAAAAAATCGGCCAGGGCAAGGATAATGCGCGCAATTTCCTGAGAGAGCATCCTGAGCTCGCCTATGAAATTGAAAACAAGGTACGCGAAAGCCTGGGCGTTCCGCTGTTGCCGGAAAAAGTAAGCGCTTAATAAAAGTAAGTGCTTAATCAATCGCGCGCATCCGGGCCCCGGTCTGGATTTGCTGTGATCTGTAGTAGAGTAGTAGACATCTGCGCCGGCCAATCCCATCAGGATTGGTCGGCGTTTAGCTTTGGGCTTCGTTTTATACACCTGGGAATATGGCCAAACTGCAAATCAGCCTGAAGGCAAGGGCCTTGAGATATTTATCCATGCGCGAACACAGCCGCATGGAGTTGGAGCGCAAGCTGGCCCGCTATGCAGAAGAGAAGGACGATGTGCAGGCGTTGCTAGATACGCTGGAGGCGGCAAAATACCTGTCGGCGGAACGCTTTTCCGATTCGCTGGTGCACCGGCGCTCGGCCCGCTTTGGGAATAACCGCATCATTGCAGAGTTGCAAAGCCATGGCCTGCCCGGCGAAGAAATCACCCGGGTCAAGCTGGAGATAACCGAGTCCGAGGCGGCGCGGGCGATCGACATCTTGCATAGAAAATATCCGGCGCCGCCGCTGGACCATATGGAGCGTGCAAAACAGGCAAGGTTTTTGCAGCAACGCGGCTTCTCCAGCCGCGCGATACAGGCGGCCATGCGCGCGCCACGCGAGGCGGACAGTGCAGGCGAGGATGCGTAATCATCTTGGCAAGAGCTTGAAATTTCTGCAAAATTTTTCTCAAAACACGCCCTAGACACGTATTTTTCTGCGGCGAAAAATATCGAAAACTGACACAGCAGGTGAGTTAGTCGCCTAGCTGTGCTAAACTCCTATGGTTTTTTGCAGCGCCGCAAGAGCGGCTGTTACCGTAGAAGCTGCGGTAGCGACACGCAATTGTGGCTCTTTTATATTGAATAGCCGCCTGTTGGCATTATGCCCTTATCACCATCCACTACCCGCCGTGCGTTAAAGCATACGCGCGCAATCACCATAGAGGCGTTTGCACGCGATGATGGGTTGTGGGATCTCGACGCTCACATCACCGACATGAAGACCCGCGATATCAAACTCGCATCGGGTATTCGTCCCGTCGGCTCCGCCTTGCACGACCTGACCCTGCGCATCACCATCGATACCGGTTTGACCATTGTCGATGCCGAGGCCGTGTCGGACGCCGTCCCTTATCCCGGTTTTTGCAATACTATAGGCCCGGACTACAGGAAGCTGATCGGTCTGAACTTGCTAAAGCGCTTCCGTCAGGGTGTGAAGGAAAGATTGTCCGGCATTGATGGCTGTACGCACCTGACAGAGCTGGCGCAAATCCTGCCGACGGCTGCGGTGCAGGCGTTTGCCGGCGAAGTGATCGATACGCGCGACGGGGCCGGCAGTTCAGAGCAAGCCCAGCAGCCGTTTCAACTCGATCGTTGCCATGCGTTGCGCCTCGATGGCCCGGCGGTTGCGCAATATTACCCGCGGTGGGCGATTAAACCGTCTTCTGCAACTTAGTCCAATTAGTCCAATTTAAGCTCGTTTTAATTTTACGATTAATTTTTATTATTACTACCTCAGTGTCTGAAGGGAACTCGTATGAAAATCCATGAGTATCAGGGTAAAGAAATCCTCCGTAAATTCGGAGTGACAGTACCACGCGGTATTCCATGTCTGTCCGTTGATGAAGCGGTCAAAGCGGCAGAGACGTTAGGCGGCCCGGTATGGGTTGTCAAGGCGCAAATCCACGCCGGCGGCCGTGGTAAAGGCGGCGGCGTCAAAGTGGCGAAATCCCTGGAACAAGTCAGGGAATACGCCAACGCGATTCTCGGCATGCAACTGGTAACCCATCAGACCAGCCCTGAAGGTCAGAAAGTACGCCGCCTGCTGATCGAAGAAGGCGCGGACATCAAGAAAGAACTGTACGTCAGCATGGTCACCGACCGTGTCAGCCAGCGCGTAGTTTTGATGGCCTCCAGCGAAGGCGGGATGGACATTGAAGAAGTGGCGGAAAAACACCCTGAACTGATCCACCAGATCGCGATCGATCCTACCGCCGGCCTGCAAGACGGCGAAGCGGATGACATCGCTCGCAAGATCGGCGTGCCTGAAGCGTCTGTGGTTGATGCCCGCACCCAATTGAAGGGCCTGTACAAAGCCTTCATGGAAACGGATTGCTCGCTGGCTGAAATCAATCCCCTGATCCTGACCGGCTCCGGCAAAGTGATCGCGCTGGATGCGAAGTTCAACTTCGATGCCAACGCCTTGTTCCGTCAACCGGAAATCGTTGCCTACCGCGATCTGGACGAAGAAGATCCGGCAGAAATCGAAGCCTCCAAGTTTGACCTGGCCTACATCTCGCTCGACGGCAATATCGGCTGCCTGGTAAACGGCGCAGGCCTGGCGATGGCGACCATGGACACGATCAAGCTGTTCGGCGGTGAGCCAGCCAACTTCCTGGACGTAGGCGGCGGTGCGACGGCAGAAAAAGTCACTGAAGCCTTCAAGATCATGTTGAAAAACCCAGGCCTGAAAGCCATCCTGGTCAACATCTTCGGCGGCATCATGCGTTGCGACGTGATTGCCGAAGGCGTGATCACTGCATCCAAGGCAGTGTCCCTGCAAGTGCCTCTGGTGGTCCGCATGAAGGGCACCAATGAAGAGATCGGCAAGCAAATGTTGGCCGACTCCGGTTTGCCTATCATCGCCGCCGACACCATGGAAGAAGCAGCGCAGAAAGTTGTCGCCGCTGCTGCCCAAGCTAAATAATCGCAAGGAAAAGATATGTCTATCCTGATCAATAAAGACACAAAAGTCATTACCCAAGGTATTACCGGCAAGACCGGCCAATTTCACACTCGCATGTGTCGCGATTACGCTAACGGCAAAAACTGTTTCGTTGCCGGCGTGAATCCGAAAAAAGCCGGTGAAGATTTCGAAGGCATTCCTATTTTTGCCAACGTCAGCGAAGCCAAGGCCGCTACCGGCGCCACCGTTTCCGTGATCTATGTGCCGCCTGCAGGCGCAGCAGCTGCGATCTGGGAAGCGGTAGAAGCCGATCTGGATCTGGCAATCTGCATTACCGAAGGCATTCCTGTCCGTGACATGATGATGCTGAAAGACCGCATGGCAAAGTCCGGCAGCAAAACCAAGCTGCTCGGACCTAACTGCCCAGGCCTGATCACTCCCGACGAAATCAAGATCGGCATCATGCCGGGTCATATCCACCGCAAGGGCCGCATCGGCGTGGTATCGCGCTCCGGCACCCTGACCTATGAAGCGGTCGGTCAATTGACCGCACTGGGCCTGGGCCAGTCTTCCGCAGTCGGCATCGGCGGCGATCCTATCAACGGTTTGAAGCACATCGACATCATGAAAGCGTTCAACGACGATCCTGATACAGACGCTGTGATCATGATCGGCGAAATCGGCGGTCCTGACGAAGCCAATGCTTCTTACTGGGTACGCGACAACATGAAGAAGCCGGTAGTCGGCTTCATCGCCGGTGTCACCGCCCCACCGGGCAAGCGCATGGGCCACGCCGGCGCGCTGATCTCCGGCGGTGCAGATACTGCGCAAGCCAAGCTGGACATCATGGAAGAATGCGGCATCAAGGCCACCAAGAACCCGTCTGAAATGGCGCGTTTGCTGAAGGCGATGCTGTAATCTGCACATAGCGGCTGTTACAACAAGCAGGGAGCTCAGGCTCCCTGTTTTTTTATGGTCGCGGTCTGTGGCGCGCCAGGGGGTTTCCTTTTTGGCTTGAATCAGGACGAAGCCGGCCTGGATTACTGCGTTACGCTGCCAGAATCGGTTATTCTTGGTTCTTTGCTAATTTTTCTACACTTATTGCTCGCATGGAGTTTCTTCTCAATCTCAATTGGTGGGCGGTCGGTCAGATTATCCTGATCGACATCCTGCTAGGCGGCGACAATGCCATCGTCATTGCGCTGGCTTGCAGGAATTTGCCGCCCCAGTTGCGCTTGCGCGGCATAGTCTGGGGTACTTTGGGGGCAGTAGGCATACGCATCATTTTGCTGGCCTTCGCCGTTACCGCGCTGCAGCTGGCCTACGTCAAGCTGGCAGGCGGCCTGTTGTTGTTCTGGATCGCCTATAAACTGCTGCTGGAAGAGGGCAATGCGCACGATAGCATTCCCGCCGGCGACCGCCTGCTGAGCGCCATCAAGACCATCATAGCGGCCGACCTGGTGATGAGCCTGGACAATGTGATTGCGGTGGCCAGCGCCGCGGAACAGGCCAGCGGCGATGCCGGAAATAGTCAATTTGCGCTGATCATCTTCGGCATCGCCGTCAGCATCCCCATCGTGGTCTGGGGTAGTACCCTGGTCTTGAAGCTGATGCAGAATTTCCCCGTGATTGTCACGCTGGGAGCCGCCTTGCTCGGCTATCTTGGGGCAGCGATGGCGTGTGCAGATCCGGCGATATCTGCTTTTATTGATACATTGGCGGCCTATCTGTTTATAACAATTCCCTTGCTTGGTGTTAAGCTTAGCGTACCTGGCTTGTTGGGGGCATTTGCCGTCGTGGTCTGCGCATTTGCCATCCAATCCAGGAAAGCTGTTTAATTTCATTGTTTACTTATATTCATGCCCTTTCAGCACGTACTAGAATTCAGCGGCCTTAGCGACATAGGACAGGTGAGAACGCATAATGAAGATGCGATCGAAATCTGTGCCGAGTCGAGTTTTGCCGTGCTCGCTGATGGCATGGGTGGATATAACGCCGGTGAGGTTGCCAGCACCATTACCACCGACGTGGTGAGCAAGGCCCTGCAGTCCAAGTTCAGTTCCCAGTGGGTGCAGGTGTTCCCGACGTCGACGAATACGGTAAAGCGCTGGATCTGCGACGCCATCCAGTCAGCCAATGAAAGCGTGATCGACGCCGCCCAGCTCAATTCCGAATATGCCGGCATGGGCACCACCGTGGTGGTGGCGCATTGTCATCAGGACTTGCTGCTGGTGGCGCATGTTGGCGATTCGCGCGCCTATCGTTACCGCGCCGGCTGCCTGAGCCAGATCACGCACGACCATTCGGTGCTGCAGGCGCAAATAGATGCCGGTCTGATCAGCGAAGAGCATGCGCAGTTTTCGCCGATCAAGAACCTGATCACGCGCGCAGTCGGCGTGCAGCACGATATCGAGGTCGACATCCTGGAACACGCCATGGAAGAGGGCGATATTTACCTGCTGTGTTCGGACGGATTGACCGATATGCTCAATCATGATGAAATTCACAACATCATGACGGCACAGGCAGGCAATCTTGAGCGGTGCTGCCAGGCCCTGGTGGCCGGCGCCAATGCCAACGGCGGGCGTGACAATATTTCAGTCGTATTGTGTCGGGTCAGAGAGCTGCGCCAGCGTTCCCTGATAGATCACATTTTTGCCGGCTAGGCTGCGGTCCCATAAAAATTAAACACTCTATTCTTAAGAGCGTCATGGTCAAAATCATTGTCACCTATAACGGCTTGATCCAGCAAGAGCTGAGCCTGGCCAAGCCGCGCATCACGATAGGCAGGCGGCCGTCCAATGATCTGGTCATAGACCACCTGACCGTCAGCGGCCAGCACGCGGCGATAGACACTTCGTCGCAGGGTTCCTTCATCCTTGACCTGGGCAGCACCAACGGCACCATGATCAATGGCCAGCCCATCAAGAAGCACCTGCTGCAAAATGACGATGTCATAGAAATAGGCAAGTATAAATTGCGTGTCATGATAGAGCTGCAGCGGGAACCTGCTCCGGCCCAAGCTGCGGTGCAGGTTCATAAAGATAGTGCAGCTACGCAAACAAGCAAGCAGGCAAAGATCAAGATTATTAATGGAGTTAACGCCGGCAAGGAGCTATCTCTGACCAAAGCGGTGACAACGCTGGGTAGCCCCAGTGTCCAGGTAGTTGCAATTACTTTGCAGAATCAGACTTACTTCGTCAACCACGTCGAAGGGAATTCGCCCACTCTGGTCAATGACAAACCCATCAATTCAACGCCAATTCCTTTGGCTGATGGGGATACTATTGAATTAAGCGGCACCAAAATGCTGTTTTCATTAAGCCCTTGAGCTTCACTTGAGTGCCACCTTAGCCCATCAATAAGGCAACACTAGAGCCAGGCATCAATTTATTGCCGGCATCCTTTATGGAGCTTCTGGTCGCCGAGAGCGAATTTCTGTCGCCCTTGCCAATATTTGTTGTTCATTCAGACAATTATCACGGGTCTGGCATGCGTTTTATCGGTGTTACCGGCGAAAGCGGAAAATAGTTGCGGCATAAGAAATATTCCCTTGCTATCATCCTGACTTTGATCGCCACCGATATCGCCGAAATCCATAATGCTTGCTGAAAAACACATCCATCGTTCCTTAATGGTCTTTGGATTGCTGCTTGTCGCCTCTTATATCCATCCGCTGCATATCCACCCGTTTCGCACCTATTACCATGATGCTGCGATGCTGCTGGGCTTGCTGTTGGCGTTTGCCTTTTTTGCCATTCCGCAAAAATCCGAGCTCAGCCTGCCAGCGATAATATGGATGCCGCTAACGATAGTCCTGTTGATCCTTGTGCAATTATTGTCGGGGCTGATAGAGCACGGCTGGGAGGTGCTGATCCCGCTGGTCTATCTGTTGCTGGCGGCGCTGGCGATGGTCTACGGCGCTAGCGTGGCGGCGACTCCTGGCGGCGGGCAGAAGATTTGCCTGACGCTGGCGGCCGGGCTATTGCTGGCCGGATTATTATCGGTGGTGATGCAGAATACCCAGTTCCTGGGGCTGGACCTGTCGCCGGTGGTCATGTATATGGAGCACGGACCGAAGTCCATACTCAGGCCGTATGCCAATGTGGCCCAGCCTAACCAGCTGGCCTTGCTCTTGTGCATGGCGCTGGCCTCCGTTTGGTGGTTATACCAGCAGGCGCGCCTGCCGGCGCTGGTGGCGGCGGCGCTGGCCCTGTTTTTATTGTGGGGGCTCAGCCTGACGCAATCGAGGATAGGCTGGATCATCGCCCCGGCCTTCGTCGGTATGCTATGGCCGCGTCATCAGCAGAGTCGGCAAGCTCGGCAAGAGCGAGCCGTTAGCAAAATGCTGTTGCTGGGCCTGCTGCTAGCTTACATCGGCCTGGTGCTGGCGATGCCCATGCTGGCGGCCATGGTGGGAGTGGATACCAGTTCCGTCACCGAGCACGTGGGTGGCCGCTCCGAGCGCATGGTCTTGATGCAGCAAGCCTTGCAGATGAGCTTGCAGCATCCCTGGTTTGGGGTGGGCTGGTTTGGCTTTGGTTCGGAACAGGTGCAGATCGCTGCCAACTTTACGCCGACGACCTATGCCGAACACGCGCATAACCTGATGCTGAATTTCGCTGCGGAACTGGGTTGGCCGGCGACGATAGCGCTGGCTGCCGTCTTGTTTGCCTGGTTTTTCAGCATCCATCGCAGCGCCTCCCGTGACGGCAATCACGAGCATTCCGCATCGCTGCGCTTCGCCAGCCTGATCTTCATCGCGACCCTGGTGCATAGCATGGTGGAATTTCCGCTGTGGTATGCCTTCGTACTGATCCCGGTGGCGGTATTGATGGGCATGCTGCATCAGCTGTATTGGCATACCGCGCCCGTCACTGTGGCGCGGGGCTGGATTGCCGGCACGGTCGCCGTGGTCATCGCCGGTATGGCCATGATGACGGCGGATTATCAAAGAGTGCAGGACGGTTTCCGGGCCTTGCGCTGGGAGCAAGCCGGCTACAGCGTGGATGAAAAACTCTTGCAATCGCCGGGGTTCACTGTATTCCCCTATTATTTCGAGTATTTCGCGCTGATGAAGCTCAAGCCGCGCGAAGGCATGTCGGCGCAGGAAATAGCCTTTGTCGAGCGCATGAGCCGGCGTTACGGTTTCGTCCACGTGCTGAACACGATGGCGGAAGTGTATGTGCTGAATGGGCAGCCGAAGCAAGCCTTGCGCACGATGATCACCTTGCAGCGCCTGCACCCTTTTTCCTACAATGCGTATTACGACTACTGGAAAGCCAAGGGCGCCGTCGACCCGGCCAGGTATGGCGCGGTGTTCCAGTACATGCCGCCGCGCGAAGCGGAATGAGGAAGAGGCTGTTGCGAAATTACCCTGGCGTTGTTGCGCCTCCTAGCCGTGCTAAAGCACTGTCTTCGTCGGCGACGCCTAGCCATACTAATTTCGCAACAGCCTCTAGGTTTAGCCGTCTATCAGGCTAACCCAATCCCCCGACTTGCCGCCGTGCTTCTCCAGCACCCGCACGTCGCCGATCACCATGCCGCGGTCTACCGCTTTGCACATATCGTAGATCGTGAGCAGGCCGACCTGCACCGCGGTCAGCGCTTCCATCTCAACCCCGGTCTTGCCTACGGTCTCCACTTGCGCGGTGCAGTTGACGCTGGCTTTTGCTTCGTCGATGCTAAAATCCACCGTCACCCTGGTCAGTGCCAAGGGATGGCATAGCGGGATCAGGTCGGAGGTGCGCTTGGCGGCCATGATGGCGGCGATGCGCGCAATACCCAGCACGTCGCCTTTCTTGGCGTTGCCTTGCTGAATGATGGCCAGGGTTTCTGTCTTCATGCGGATATGCCCGCTGGCGATCGCGATGCGATGGCTGTCTTTTTTTTCGGCGACATCCACCATATGGGCCTGGCCGCCGCTGTCAAAATGGCTCAGTTGTCCGGCGTCGGCGGTAGGGCTAGGTTTGTGGGATTGGTTTGCCATTGAGGAAAATGTGAAACAATGAGTGAATTAACAAGGAACATCTCGCTCTTGAAAGTATCATAGCATTGTGAAACCCATATCTCTCATGCCTAAATTGAAATTAATGACTAGTTTGCTGGCTTGGCCAAGGGCGGCAGTACTGGCGGGCTGTTGCCTGTTTATAGTGGCAACTACAGTGGCAACCACACCCGCTACCGGTTTTGCGCAAAATCTGCCTACTTTGGGAGATACCGAGCGCGAAGACTTGTCGCCGCTCATGGAGCGCAAGCTGGGCGAGCAAATCATGCAAAGCGTCAGGACCGATCCCGATTACCTGGATGACGGTCCGGTACTGGAATACCTGAACAAGCTCGGCAATTCCCTGCTGGCCACCCGCCCGGAGGCGCGCGGCGAGGCGGTCTACAATTTCGAATTTTTTGCGGTGCGCGACCCGGTACTGAATGCCTTCGCCTTGCCCGGCGGTTTTATCGGCATGCATTCCGGCCTGATCCTGGCAGCGCAAAGCGAGTCTGAGCTGGCCTCGGTGATGGGACATGAGATCGGCCACGTGGCGCAAAGGCATATTGCGCGCATGATAGGCAACCAGCGCCAGGATGCCTTGATCCCGCTGGCGGCGATGATACTGGCGGCACTGGCGGCCAAATCCAGCCCGGATGCGGCGATGGCGCTGGCCACCGGCGGCCAGGGGCTGGCGATACAGAGGCAGCTCAATTTCAGCCGCGACGCAGAACGCGAGGCCGACCGCGTCGGCTTCCAGATCCTGCGCGACGCCGGCTATGACACGTCCGGCATGGTGGCTTTTTTCGGGCGCCTGCAGGCGTCCAGCCGCAACTACAATGACACCGCGCCGGCCTATCTGCGCAGTCATCCGCTGACCACCGAGAGGATCGCCGACATCCAGGCGCGCCAGATCGACCAGCGTTACAAGCAGCATGTCGACGGCCTGGATTTTTTCCTGACCCAGGCCAGGGTGCGGGTATTGCAGGACGCCGGTACCCAGGGCCTGATAGACACGGCAGAGATGTTTGCGAACCAGCTTAAAAACCAGAAAGAGCTGGGTAAAATCGCCGCCAAATACGGGCTGGCTTTTGTCGCCTACAAGCAACGCGACTATGTCAAGGCTGAGTCCTTGCTGAATGAAGTCGTCAAGCAGGTGCAGCAGGATGCCAGGTACAAGAATATGCTGAAGGAAACCAGCGCCTTTGCCGACTTGGCGATCGATATCAAGATTGCCAATAAGCAGCCCGACCTGGCGGTCAAGGAGGCCGAGGCCGCGATGCAGCAACTGCCCTTGTCGCGCAGCATTGCCCGGCAATATGCCGAAGCCTTGCTGGCGGCGAAAAGACAGGAGGATGCGGCGCGTTTCCTGCGCGACCAGGTGCAGCTATACCGGCAAGAGCCGGCCTTGTACAAATTGCTGGCGAAGGCTTATTCGGCGGAGGGCAAGCAAGCCCTGGAACATATGTCTCTGGCGGAAGCCTATGCCTTGAACGGGGCCCTGCCTGCGGCCATCCAGCAGCTGGATATCGCCCGCCGCTCGCCGGATGCGCAGTATTACGACCAGGCGGTCATCGACGCCAGGGAGCGCGAATGGAAAGAGAAGCACCGGCAAGAACTGGAAGACGAGAAGAAACGGAAGTAGCTCTCAATCCGGCTGCGGGATGAGCGCGAAGCAAAATTGCCTGGCCAGATCCGCCAGTTCTGCCTTCCTGACCGTGATCTGCTGATGATAGGGGGCGTTTAGCCGCATCGTCAGCGTTTCGGCAGGCTTGTCAGTCTGCGCATTGGCTTCTTTATCTTGTTGTTCCAGCCACTCCAATACCTGTTCATCGCTGAGCGGATGGCCGTCCAGCCGGAATTGTTTCAGGCAAGCGGCCATATCCCGGTCGTCCACCAGCGCCAGGATCTCGCCGGACTGCAAGATCAAACGGCCCTCCCTGGTCAGCCAGGCCTGTTCTATGCTGGCCAGCGCCGCACCTGTGTGCAGTAAAAAACCGGATTCGGGCGAAGTGCGCGCGATGTAAGGTGTGGCCTCCAGGTTGATATATACCCTCTGCGGGCCGTTCTGGAAATACCAGCGGCCCTGCTGGTCATGCTGGTAGTTGCGGTTGATAAAGCCCAGTAATGTGGCGTGGGCGATTTTGTCGCCGGGCAGTTGCAAGGCCTGCGCGCGCTCATCGCGCATGCGCCACACGCCGCGCGCATCCAGCGCCAGCCAGCCATAACAATGCGGCACATTTGGCCAGCGCGCCATTGCTTGCTTGACTATGTCGTCCATGTCGTACCTCCAGAGGTGTAGATTGATGGATTTGCACAGCGAACTATTTGCTTATCAACCAAACCAGCCCTAAGACTTGCCGTCAAAGAAATGCAAAATCTTTTGCGGTAGCCAGTCTATGCTGCCCGGCACTGCTCCCGCGGCGAAACCCACGTGGCCGCCGTGCTCGGGATAATCCAGTATCACCGCCGTCGATGCCTTGCGCGGCAAGTGCTCGCCGGGCAGGAAAGGATCATTCTGCGCATTCAGGATCAAGGTCGGCAAGGTGATATCAGTCAGTATATGCTTGGCGCTGGCCCTGTCCCAGTAATCTTCAGTATCGCGGTAGCCGTGCAGGGGGGCGGTGATCACATTGTCGAATTCATACAGGTCCCTGGCCCTGATCAGCGCTTCGCGGTCAAACAATCCCGGGAATTGCTCCAGTTTCAACAGGCACTTGGGCTTCAGCGTTTGCAGGAACATGCGGGTGTAGAGCATATTGATGCCGCTCGACAAGGATGCCCCGCCTTGCGCCAGGTCCAGCGGCGCAGAGACCGAGACTGCGGCTTCTATGATCTCGGCCTGGTGCTGCGATTCGCCTATCCAGCGCAGCAGGGCGTTGCCGCCCAGCGATACGCCGCTGGCGAAAAATTTTCCATCCGGATTGTGGCTGCGGTAAGCCTGGTGCAGGCGCCGGATGATCCAGTCTATCTCTTGCGCATCGCCGGAATGGTAGAAGCGCGGTGCGTGATTCAGCTCGCCCGAGCAGCCGCGAAAATGCGGCACCGCACCCGACCAGCCGCGCGCCTGCAGCATCGCCATCAGCGAGCGCGCGTAGTGGCTGTCGGAGGAGCCCTCCAGACCATGGAACAAGACTACAAACGGCAGGCCGGGCTGGCCGTCGACAAAATCGACGTCGATGAAATCCCCGTCTGGCGTATCCCAGCGTTCACGTCGGAAATTGACGGCGGGCTTGCGGATAAAAAGGGCGGGGTAGATGGTTTGCAGATGCCCGGTCGGCAACCAGAGTGGTGCTTGATAATTCATTGTTCCTAGTGCTAATGCAGTACGCTGGCCTTGAATAAATCCAGTGGTGGTTTGCCGGCGGCGATCGACGCGTGATGGGTGGCTATCCGCCAGCCATGCGGAGTCTTGACATACACATTGGTGGCCAGGATATGCACATCCTGTGGCGCATCGCTGCTGCCTTCCACCTGCTCGATAATGCTGTGGACCGAGCTCAGCATATTATGGCTCGCATGCAATTGCACCGGCCGTATATGTACGCTGCCCCGTTCAAAAATGGCTTCCCAGGAAGCGCGTATGGCGGCATGTCCTATCAGCCGCGGTGCGCCGGGATGGATGCAGACTATCTCTTCATCCTCGGCCCACAAGGCCATCAGGCCGTCCAGGTCGGCACGGCTCAGCGCATCGTAAAATGCCGCTTCAACCTCGTCAGCGCTTCCATTCAATTGTTTTTTGACTGGCATCTTGCCCTGCTTTTTTTTGCTGAAAGTAAACTGGCCGCGCTTATACCTTACACCATAGCAACGACCCGGGGAAGGATCAATGACCCTTGATTACTTCGCCGGCGGCCAGTTTGTACTGGGTGCCGCAATAGGCGCAAGTTGCCATGCCGCCATGAGACAAATCGAGATACACACGCGGATGCGATGACCACAAGGGCATGGCCGGGTTGGGGCAATGCGCCGGCAGGTCCTTGGCTTTTAGTTCTACAACGGCTATCGGCGCAGTGCTTGCTTGCATGAATTTCTCCAATTTCAATGAGTATGGCTATTAGTGCAGATGATTCGCATACCGTGATTTTAACGGATTCCGTGCCCCAGGCGTCAGCATTGAATTGCTTTCCTCGGTAAAATGCGGGGCTTCTCCCCGTTTTTTCTTGTCCAGCGGCTCAATTGCACGCGACGGGATGATATGTGCCGGCTTGAATGCTGCCGGCCACGGGATTTGGATGCTGGAGTATTAAAACTAGGATGGGCATGACGGACAACATAAGTACGGAGATGGAAAAAGCCGCCTATCGCGAGGCTGCGAGAGCAGGGATGCCTACCCTGTTCGGCGTAGGCGCCTGGGGGCTGGTGGTCGGGGTGGCCATGATCAAGGCCGGTTTAACGGTGCCGCAGGCGCTCGGCATGACCTTCCTGGTGTTTGCCGGCTCGGCCCAGCTTGCCTCTTTGCCACTGATCGCTGCCCATGCGCCGGCCTGGGTGATCTTTGCCACTGCCTTGGTGGTCAACCTGCGTTTCGTGATTTTTTCTGCAATACTGGCGCCGCATTTCGCCCATCTTCCATGGAAAAAGCGCGCCTGGCTCGGTTACCTGTCCGGCGATATCTCGGTGGGCCTGTTCATGTACCGCTACCCTGAGCCCGGCGTCGACCAGCGCAAGCTGCCTTACCTGAAGGGCCTGATCTTCCCTAACTGGACTGCCTGGCAAGTCGGCTCGGTGATCGGCATCCTGCTGGGCAGCCAGATCCCCACCAGCTGGGGCCTCGGCTTTGCCGGTACGCTGGCGATACTGTGCATCATGTTGCCGCTGGTGATGAGCAAGGCGGCGTTGATCGGCGTAGTCGTTGCCGGCGCGATTGCGCTGGCAACTGTCAAGATGCCTTACAAGCTGGGTTTGCTGATCTCGGTGCTGGTCGGCATGGCGGTGGCGATGGCGGTGGAAGAGTGGCTGGAAAAGCGCCATGCCAATCAGGGCAAGGCAAATAATGACGACAAGCAAAATAGCGATGGACAGGAGCAGGCATGAGCGATCTTGAAGTCTGGCTGGTGATTGCGCTGCTGACGGTGGCCACCTTTATTACCCGCAGCTCATTCTGGCTGGTCGGGCATCACATCAACCTGCCGAAGCGGGTGCAGGAGGCCCTGCGCTATGCGCCGGCCTGCGCGCTGGCGGCGATCATCCTGCCGGACCTGGTGCTGACCAATGGCCAGATGGATGTGGCGATCGGCAATCCGCGCCTGGTTGCCGGGCTTGCCGCCACCGCCTTCTTCCTGGTCAAGCGCAATATGCTGCTGACCATTTTCTTTGGCATGGCGGTGTATACCTATATTCGGCTCGGCTTATAGCTTAGAGGCTGCTGAGAAATTAGCCTGGCGTTGTTGCGCTTGCAGGGCGCACACTGGCTTGCAAGCCAGTGCCGCTCCGCAGGCAGACGACAATGTCGTCTGAACCCCCTGCTACGCCCTCCTAGCCGGTGAAGCAGGGAATTCGAGCGGCATGCTGCTCGCCTGCGTAACGGTGTCGCCTTGCAAGGCGACACTCCTTCCCTACAGGGACACAGGGGCTAAAGCACTGTCTTCGTCGGCGACGCCTAGCCAGACTAACTTCTCAGCAGCCTCGAACTTAAGAGTTTTAATAGTTCATGCTAATAGAAGTTTTTGGTTAATTGTTCTTTTTGTAATCAATATTGTATAGCAATTGCGAAAACCGTGTAGTCCGGACGGTGGGTTTGGTAAAATACTGGTCTTATCCTTTTCACCAACCATCATCTCCATGCAATTCAATCGACTCAGCGACTTGATCGCAGGCCAGCAGCTTCAGGGCAAACGCGTATTTATCCGTGCAGACCTGAATGTTCCGCAAGACGATAACGGCAATATCACCGAAGATACGCGCATACGCGCTTCCGTTCCGGCGATCAAGGCGGCGCTGCAGGCTGGCGCGGCAGTGATGGTGACTTCGCACCTGGGACGTCCTACCGAAGGCGAGTTCAAGCCGCAGGACAGCCTGGCGCCGGTAGCCAGGCGCCTGTCCGAATTGCTGGGCATGCCAGTACCCCTGAAGCAGGACTGGGTGGACGGTGTCGAGGTGGCTCCCGGCCAGCTGGTCTTGCTGGAAAATTGCCGTGTCAACAAGGGTGAAAAGAAGAACGACGACGCCCTGGCGCAAAAAATGGCTGCCTTGTGCGACATCTACGTCAATGATGCCTTCGGTACTGCGCATCGCGCCGAAGCGACCACCCACGGCATCGCCAAATACGCAAAAATCGCCTGCGCCGGCCCTTTGCTGTCGGCCGAGCTGGATGCGCTGGGCAAGGCGCTGGGCCAACCGGCACGTCCCCTGGTGGCGATCGTGGCCGGCTCCAAGGTATCCAGCAAGCTGACTATCCTGAAATCGCTGGCCGACAAGGTCGACAACCTGATCGTCGGCGGCGGTATCGCCAACACCTTCATGCTGGCCGCCGGCCTGAAGATAGGCAAATCGCTGGCGGAAGCCGACCTGGTCGACGAAGCCAAGGCCATCATCGACATGATGGCCAAGCGCGGCGCCTCGGTGCCTATCCCTACCGACGTGGTGTGCGCCAAGGAATTTTCGCCGACAGCGGTGGCTACCGTCAAACCGGTAGCCGCGGTGGAAGATGACGACATGATCCTGGACATAGGTCCGGTCACCGCCGCCACGCTGGCCGCGCAGATCAAGCAGGCCGGCACCATCGTCTGGAACGGCCCGGTCGGCGTGTTCGAGTTTGACCAGTTCGGCAACGGCACCAAGGTGCTGGCGCAGGCGGTTGCCGACTCCAAGGGCTTTTCGATAGCGGGCGGCGGCGATACTCTGGCGGCCATCGCCAAATATCAGATCACCGATAAAGTCGGCTATATCTCTACCGGCGGCGGCGCTTTCCTGGAATTTCTGGAAGGCAAGACTTTGCCGGCCGTAGATATCCTGCTGCAAAGGGCGAAATAAGCGCACTATAAAGCCGGGTAAGGCAGGGAAAAGGCGCACTACCAGGCACTACACAAGAAAAACCCCAGGAGACTTGATGTTACGCGGAACAAAAATCGTTGCAACAATAGGCCCAGCTTCCAGTGATCCGGTGATACTGAAGCGCATGCTGATGGCGGGCGTGAATGTCGTGCGCCTGAATTTTTCGCATGGCAAGGCGCAGGATCATATCGACCGGGCAACGATGGTGCGCGCAGTCGCCGCCGAATGCGGTCGCGAGATTGCGATCATGGCCGATTTGCAGGGCCCCAAGATCCGCATAGGCAAGTTTGAAAATGGCAAGATAGAAATCAGCAATGGCGACAAGTTCATCCTCGACGCCGAGTGCGCCATGGGTAACCAGGAGCGGGTAGGGCTCGATTACAAGGCCCTGCCGCGCGACGTGCGTCCGGCCGACGTGCTGTTACTGAACGATGGCTTGATCGTGCTGGTGGTCGACAAGATCGTCGGCAGCGAGATCCACACCACGGTTAGGATAGGCGGCGAATTGTCCAATAACAAGGGCATCAATCGCCAGGGCGGCGGCCTGACCGCGCCGGCCCTGACCGCCAAGGACATGGAAGACATCAAGACCGCAATGTCTTTCCAGACCGACTATATCGCCGTGTCCTTTCCCAAGAACGCGACCGATATGGAAATGGCGCGCCAGCTGGCCAATATTGCCGGCGAAGCCTATAGCCACAAGCCGCTGATGATCGCCAAGATAGAGCGCGCAGAAGCGATCCCGCTGTTGCAGGAAATCCTGGATGCATCGGACGGCATCATGGTGGCGCGCGGCGACCTGGCGGTGGAAGTCGGCAATGCGGCGGTGCCGGCTTTGCAAAAGCGCATGATCAAGATGGCGCGCGCGTCGAACAAGATAGCGATCACCGCGACCCAGATGATGGAGTCGATGATCTTCAATGCGGTGCCTACTCGCGCGGAAGTGTCAGACGTGGCCAATGCGGTGCTGGACGGCACCGACGCCGTGATGACGTCGGCGGAGACGGCCTCCGGCAAATACCCGGTAGAGACGGTGGAAGCGATGGCAGCCATCTGCCTGGAGGCGGAAGCCTTCCAGGAGTGCAAGCTGGATGCCGATTTCATGAACCAGACCTTCACCCGTATCGACCAGTCTATCGCCTACGGCGCGCTGTTCACTGCCTATCATTTGCGGGTAAAGGCGATTGCCGCCCTGACCGAATCCGGCTCCACCGCCTTGTGGATGAGCCGGCACATGATCGATATCCCCATCGTTGCGCTGACGCCGAGTGTCGCGACCCAGCGCAAGGTGGCCTTGTATCGCAATGTACAGACATTCAAGTTACCGTCGTCGACCGACAGGGACCAGGTACTGAAGGCGGCGGAAAACATGCTGCTGGAAAACGGCGTGGTCAGCAAGGGCGACATGATAGTCGTGACCTGGGGCGAACCCATGGGAGAAGTCGGCGGCACCAATGCCCTGAAGATAGTCAGGGTTGGTGAGCAGTAGCAAGGAAAGCCAGCCAGGCATAGCGAGCACCGCTTTGGATAAGCGCAGCAGCCTGGCCGGTAGCCCTCAGGATTTTTAATTGTAGTACATCAGGAGAATCAATATGCCTCTCGTATCCATGCGCCAATTGCTGGACCACGCCGCCGAAAACGGCTACGGCCTGCCGGCTTTCAACGTCAACAACCTGGAACAGGTGACCGCGATCATGCAGGCCGCCGATGAAGTCGGCGCGCCGGTGATCATGCAGGCGTCTGCCGGCGCCCGCAAATATGCCGGCGAAGCCTTCCTGCGCCACCTGATCTCGGCGGCGGTGGAAGCCTACCCGCACATCCCGGTGGTCATGCACCAGGACCACGGCCAGTCGCCGGCGGTCTGCATGGCGGCGATCAAGTCCGGCTTCACTTCGGTGATGATGGACGGTTCGCTGATGGAAGACGGCAAGAGCGTCGCCAGCTATGAATACAATGTGGAAGTGTCGCGCAAGGTGGTGGAATTCTCGCACGCGATCGGCGTCACGGTAGAGGCGGAACTGGGCGTGCTCGGTTCACTGGAAACTATGATGGGCGACAAGGAAGACGGCCACGGCGCCGACGGCCAGATGACCCGCGAGCAATTGCTGACCGACGTTGCGCAGGCCGCCGAATTCGTCAAGCTGACCCAGTGCGACGCGCTGGCGATCGCGATCGGCACTTCGCACGGCGCCTATAAATTTTCGCGCAAGCCTACCGGCGACATCCTGGCGATAGACCGTATCAAGGAAATCCACGCCCGCATCCCGAATACCCACCTGGTGATGCACGGCTCCTCGTCGGTGCCGCAAGAATTGCTGGAAGAGATACGCCAGTTCGGCGGCGACATGAAAGAAACCTATGGCGTGCCGGTAGAAGAAATCGTGATCGGCATCAAGCACGGCGTACGCAAGATCAATATCGACACCGATATCCGTCTGGCGATGACGGGCGCGATCCGCCGCTACCTGTTTGAAAATCCAGGCAAGTTTGATCCGCGCGACTACCTGAAGCCGGCCCGCGAAGCGGCCAAGCTGGTCTGCAAGGCGCGCTACCTGTCTTTCGGTTGCGAAGGCCAGGCCGGCAAGATCAAGCCGCTGCCGCTGGAAAAAGTGGCCGAGCAGTACAAAAAAGGCTCGTTGGCGCAAATCGTCAACTAAGCAGCACAGCAACCCGGGGCGCATCGAATTTGAGTCGAATGCGCCCTCGGCACTTTTGGCCGTATTCCGTTTTACTGAAATCACCTCCATGACTACGCAACTCCAATCCACACTCACTTCCCTGCCGCTGCTGGGCCGCGGCAAGGTCCGCGATAACTATGCCGTCGGCGAAGATAAACTGCTGATCGTGACCAGCGACCGCCTGTCCGCGTTCGACGTGATCATGTCCGAGCCTATCCCCGACAAGGGCCGGGTGCTGAACCAGATGGCCAATTTCTGGTTTGAAAAACTGGGCCATATCGTGCCCAACCACCTGACCGGCATCGATCCTGAGTCTGTGGTGTCTGCCGACGAAGCGGCCCAGGTGCGCGGCCGCGCGGTGGTTGCCAAGCGCCTCAAGCCTATCCTGGTGGAGGCCGTAGTGCGCGGCTATATCATCGGTTCCGGCTGGAAAGACTACCAGGATACCGGCGCCATCTGCGGCATTCAATTGCCGGCAGGCCTGCGCCAGGCCGACAAGCTGGCCGCGCCCATCTTTACCCCGGCGGCCAAGGCAGAGATGGGCGAGCATGATGAAAATATCAGCTACGCCGACATGGAGGCGCGCATGGGCCCTGAGTTGGCCGCCAAGATGCGCGACATCAGCATACAGCTGTACACCGAAGCGGCAGACTACGCCGCCACGCGCGGCATCATCATCGCCGACACCAAGTTTGAGTTCGGCCTGGACGACAATGGCGTGCTGCACTTGATGGATGAAGTGCTGACAGCTGACTCTTCGCGTTTCTGGCCGGCTGACTCCTACGCGCCGGGCATGTCGCCGCCGTCTTTCGACAAGCAATTCGTGCGCGACTACCTGGAAACCATCACCAGCTGGAAAAAAACCGCGCCTGCACCGGCCCTGCCGGATGAAGTCGTGGCCAAGACCGCGGCCAAATACCGCGAAGCGCTGGAACGCCTGACCGGCGAAACACTGAAGGACTGACGATGACGCCGGAAAATAATGCAGCCTTGATCGGCGTGGTCATGGGGTCTTCGTCGGATTGGGATGTGATGCAGAACGCCGTATCCATCCTGCAGGAGTTCGGCATTCCGTTTGAAGCGCAGGTCGTGTCGGCGCACCGCATGCCGGATGAGATGTTCAGCTATGCAGAAAGCGCCAGGGAGCGCGGGCTGCGCGCGATCATCGCTGGCGCCGGCGGCGCTGCGCATTTGCCGGGCATGATCGCGGCCAAGACCATCGTGCCGGTATTCGGCGTGCCGGTTCCTTCCAAATACCTGCGCGGCGAGGATTCGCTGCTGTCCATCGTGCAGATGCCCAAAGGGATACCGGTGGCGACCTTCGCGATAGGTGAGGCCGGCGCCGCCAATGCGGCATTGGCGGCCATCGCCATGCTGGCGACCACGGACAATGTACTGGCGAGCCGGCTGCTGGAATATCGCGAGAGGCAAACGCGGGCAGCCAAGGATATGACGCTGCCGGTCTGATTGACGCTTAGGTAAATTAAGCCGCCAGCCGAGCAGAGCCCGGATACCCCCTCTCCCGCGTGCGGGAGAGGGTAGGGTGAGGGCGGCCAAAGGATGATGGAAATTTTGAAAAAAAATCACCAAATCACCGATAGGTGCTTGAGTGGTTTCGGCACAAAAAGGCATTGCCGGATTGTGTGTATGAATTTTTCTACATCAGTTTGACGACCCTCACCCCGACCCTCTCCCGCATGCGGGAGAGGGAGCTTTCCCCCCAATTGTTAGCCTCCATGAACCAGGCTTAGAAAAAAATGGCAACACAACAAAATCAAACTCCAAGAACCGCCCACCTCCCTACCGAGTCCGAGCAAACCTGGCTGGGCATCATGGGCGGCGGCCAGCTGGGCCGCATGTTTGCACACGCTGCGCAAGCGATGGGCTACAAGGTCGCCGTGCTGGAGCCGCAGGCGGACTGCCCGGCCGGCCAGGTCGCCGACCGGCATATACAAGCCGACTACACCGACGAAAAGGCGCTGGCGGAACTGGCCAGCCTGTCGGTCGCGGTGACCACGGAATTTGAAAACGTGCCGGCGCACAGCCTGGCCTTCCTGGCCGAACGTACCTTTGTCGCACCCGGCGCGGCCTGCGTCTCGATCGCCCAGGACAGGGTGGCAGAGAAGCAATTCTTTACCCGGGTCGGCGCCGCCAGCAAAGTATTTCCGGCACCGCATACGGTGATCATCAGCAGCGACGATATTGATGCAGTGGGCTCGGAATTATTGCCCGGCATCCTGAAGACCGCGCGCATGGGCTATGACGGCAAGGGCCAGGTCAGGGTCCGGAGCCTGGAAGAACTGCATGCCGCCTATGCCGGCATGAATGGCGTCGTCTGCGTGCTGGAAAAAATGCTGCCGCTGGCTTATGAAATCTCCGTACTGGTGGCGCGCGGCGTCGACGGCGAAGCGGTGGTGTACCCGATCGCGGAAAACGTGCACCGGGACGGCATCCTGTTCACCACCACAGTGCCTAGCCAGAACGTGTCTGCGGCGATTGCAGAAAAAGCGCAGCAGGCGGCCCTGGAAATCATTGCCGAGCTGGGCTATGTCGGCGTGCTGTGCATAGAGTTCTTTGTGTTGCAGGATGGCGCACTGGTGGTCAACGAGATGGCGCCGCGTCCGCATAATAGCGGCCACTATACGATGGACGCCTGCATCACCAGCCAGTTTGCGCAACAGGCGCGCGCCATCGCGCAATTGCCCTTGGGCGACGTGCGCCAGCACTCCCCTACGGTCATGCTGAACATCCTCGGCGACGTCTGGTTTGAGGGCGCCTCAGATACGGCGCGCGAGCCGGCCTGGGACCAGGTGCTGGCCCTGCGCGGCGCCCACCTGCACCTGTACGGCAAGGCGGAAGCCAGGCGCGGCCGCAAGATGGGCCACGTGACCTTTGTCGCGACCACGATGGAACTGGCGCAGGCCAATTTGCAGCAGGCTTGCCGTATTCTCGGCATCCCGGACTGAGGAACTGGTGAGCATGTTGAAGATTGATGACAAGGCGATACAGGACGCCGCGCGGCAACTGGAGGCCGGCGCCCTGGTCGGCTTTCCCACTGAGACCGTGTACGGCCTCGGCGCCGACGCCGAAAATCCGGCGGCGATAGCCGGCATCTATGCGGCCAAGGGCAGGCCGTCCAATCATCCTGTGATCGTGCACCTGGCGCCGGAAGCGGACCTGGCTTACTGGGCCAAGGACATTCCGGAGCAGGCGCACAAATTGATTGCGGCATTCTGGCCGGGGCCGCTGACGCTGATCTTGAAGCGCGCCGAGCATATTCCTGCGGCGGTAGCCGGCGGCCAGGATTCGATAGGCCTGCGTTGCCCGTCGCATCCGGTGGCGCAGGCGCTGTTGCGCGCCTTCAAGGGCGGCAAGGGCGGCGTGGCGGCGCCATCCGCCAACAAGTTCGGCCACGTCAGCCCGACCACCGCACAGCACGTGCTGGATGAATTCCCGCAAGAGACCCAAGCCGGCGGCGTGATCGCGGCGGTCCTGGATGGCGGCCAGAGCGAGGTCGGCATAGAGTCCACCATCGTCGACCTGACCCGGCTGGCAACGCACGGCCCGGTGTTGCTGCGGCCCGGCGACATCAGCGCGACCCAGCTGGCGCAAGTGCTGGGCGTGCTGCCCGCCGCGCCCGATTCGGCAGATCCAGCAGATCCGGCCACCCCGCGCGCCTCCGGCACGCTGGACGCGCACTATGCGCCGAATACCCCGGTGGTGCTGGTGACGCCCGACGACCTGGCAAAGACCATGCAGCAACTGGCGGCTGCCGGCCGCAGCTTTGCCTTGATGTCGTACAGCCTGAACGGTAAAACCGCGGCGCTTGCGCACCTGGTGTTGGCGGCTGAGCCGCATGCCTATGCGCATGACCTCTACGCGGATTTGCGGGCGCTGGATGCCGCACACGCCGACATCATCCTGGTGGAGGCCTTGCCCGACGATAAAGACTGGCAGGGCGTCAACGACAGGCTGCGCCGCGCGGCTTTCGATTCTACCGGTGTGCTGGCCGGCTTGCTGGCTTAGCCCGCCGGATCAGCGGCATCAAGACTGCGCTGTCTTTGCTCACTTACTTTACTTAGAGGCTGTTGCGAAATTAGTCTGGCTAGGCGTCGCTGACGAAGACAGTGCTTTAGCACGGCAAGGAAGCGCAACAACGCCAGGGTAATTTCGCAACAGCCTCTTACTTATAGACCAGCTTCATGCCCAGTATGAATAGGGCCAGCAGCAAGGTAACGAAGTTGGCGATGATGATGGGCCAGGCGTCCAGCAAGATGCCGTAGGTCAGCCACAGCATGACGCCGCCGGTCAGGATCAGGTACATGCCCAGTGATATGCCTTCGGCGCGCTTGCGCTTCCAGGTCAGCCAGGCTTGCGGAATGAAGGCAGAAGTGGTCAGGCAAGCGGCGACATAGCCGACCAGGTCAGGTAGCGCGGTACTCATCAAGCTGGCTTGGAAGAGGCAAGCAGGAACTGGCCGGCATGGAATACCAGCGGCGGCTGCGGCGTGAATTGGCAGTGTTCCACTTCACCGACAAAAATCACATGGTCGCCCTCGGGATAGCGGCTGCGGTTATGGCATTCAAACCAGGCCGAGACCCCGTTCAGGATGGGATGGCCGGTAGGCGACAGCGAAAAATCCACGCCTTCGAAACGGTTTTTCTTGCGGCTGGCGAATTGCTCCGCCAAATGGGCCTGGTCGGCCGAGAGGATATTCACCACATAGTGAGAATTGCCGGTAAATACCGGCAGGCTGCTGGCGATATTGCCCAGGCTCCATAGCACCAGGGGCGGGTCCAGCGACACCGAATTGAAAGAGCTGGCAGTTAATCCCAGGAAACTGCCGTCGGCCAGGCGAGTCGTGATCACGGTGACGCCGGTAGCAAATTGGGACAGCGCGCTACGGAAATGCCGGGTGTCAAATTCACGTTTGGCGGCGCGGGGAGAGCGAGTGTGCATCAGAATTCCAGATTTATTTTTGACATTATCCCAGATTTTTCCGTTAGGACATATCCAAGTGTGCGTCTGCCAGGCCGCATAGCAAGGCGCGACGCCCTTAACCCTATAGGGTAGGAGTTTGCCCTTGCAAGGGCAAACCGTTGCATGGGCAGACGACATGTCGTCTGAATTCCCCACTTCACCGCGGCAACCTCCACGTTGCAAGGCGGAGGGCATTTCACTGAAATGCCGAAGCAGCTAGGCGGCTTGGCAGATGTGCAATTGGATAGGTAGCGCTGCTAGAGCGCTGGACAGATATTCAGATAGATAAGATCATAATCCACCGGTTTTATTGGCGAAGTAGAAGCGGTCTAATGGAAAATCTGGGATTTAGCCAAAGAAACAGGGCTTATGGACAGGCTGGTGAGTGGCGCGCAGCCGGATGATGGCATTTTGCAATGGATGAAGCAAAGGCCGGCATGTGCTAAACTTGCGCCTTCACGGCGCGAATAAATCAGGATAAGTGATTGATTTTTCAGCGCATTTTTATATGCGCCCGATGTGCTCGACGAGCCACCCGGGGATACGCGAATTCTTTGATTTGGGCCCTGAGACTATGTCTAAATTGCAATCTTTACGCGGATTATTGCTGGCAGGCGTGCTGGCCGGCCTGTCGCTGGCGGCCTCGGCTGAGGACCGCAGCTTTCCCGAGAATACCAGGCGCGGCATCTTAAAATCCGCTGCCAATCCGGATATCGTGATCGATGACAAGTTGCGCCGAGTCTCGCCGTCTACCCGTATCTACAATGAAGACAACCTGATCATCATGTCCGGCATGCTGGGCACGGCCAGCAAGGTGGTCAACTATACGCAAAACGATTATGGCGAAGTAGAACGTATCTGGCTGCTGACCGCGGCCGAGTCCGCTACGCCATTGAGCAGCCAAAAGAAAATCGCCAAATAAGAATACTCCGGAACTTACCGGGCGCCGGCAAGAAAATACTGACTAGCAGTAAACCAAAAGAAACACATGCAAAAAAAGATATATATCAAGACCTTCGGCTGCCAGATGAATGAGTACGACTCCGACAAGATGGCGGACGTGCTGAATGCGTCGGACGGCATGATCAAGACCGACAAGCCGGAAGACGCCGACGTGATCTTGCTCAACACCTGCAGCGTGCGCGAAAAAGCGCAGGAAAAGGTGTTTTCCGACCTCGGCCGTTTGCGCGAACTGAAGCTGAAGAAGCCGGAACTGGTGATCGGCGTCGGCGGCTGCGTGGCTTCGCAGGAGGGCGAAGCGATTGTCAAGCGCGCGCCGTATGTGGACGTGGTGTTCGGCCCGCAGACCCTGCACAGGCTACCGCAAATGCTGAATGCCCGGCGCGATACCGGCCGCTCGCAAGTGGACATCAGCTTCCCTGAAATCGAGAAATTCGATCACCTGCCGCCGGCCAAGGTGGAAGGCTCTACCGCCTTCGTCTCCATCATGGAAGGCTGCAGCAAGTATTGCAGCTATTGCGTGGTGCCCTACACTCGCGGCGAGGAAGTGTCGCGCCGCTTTGAAGACGTGCTGGCCGAGGTGGCCGGCCTGGCCGAGCAGGGTATCAAGGAAATTTCCCTGCTGGGCCAGAACGTGAATGCCTACCGCGGCCAGATGGCCGACGGCGAGATCGCCGATTTCGCGCTGTTGATAGAATACGTCGCCGAATTCCCGCAGATAGAAAGGATACGCTTTGTCACCAGCCATCCCAAGGAATTTACCCAGCGCCTGATCGATACCTACGCCAAGGTGCCCAAGCTGGTGAACCATCTCTACCTGCCTGCGCAACACGGTTCCGACCGCATCCTGGCGGCGATGAAACGCGGGTATACCGCGATCGAATACAAGTCGGTGCTGCGCCGGCTGCGCCAGGTGCGGCCGAATATCTCGGTATCTTCCGATTTCATCGTCGGCTTCCCCGGCGAGACCGACGAGGATTTCAACGCGCTGATGAAGCTGATCGACGACATAGGCTTTGACAACAGCTTCAGCTTTATCTTCAGCCCGCGTCCCGGTACGCCGGCGGCCAATCTGCAGGACGATACCCCGCACGAGGTCAAGCTGAAACGCCTGCAGCAGTTGCAGGCGGTGATCGACGCCAACACCAAGAAATACAGCAATGCGATGATAGGCACGGTGCAGCGCATCCTGGTGGAAGGCCCTTCGGTCAAAGACCCGAACGAGCTGCAAGGCCGCAGCGAAAATAATCGGGTAGTGAACTTCGCCGGCCCGGCCGACCTGATAGGCCAGCTGGTGGATACCCGGATTACCGAGTCCTATAATTACTCCTTGCGCGGCGAGTTGTTATTGCCGGAGGTTCGGCAGGTGGCGGCGTGATGCGGATGGCTGGAGCTGTCATATGCAATGGCTGATACTGGCCGTGGCCATCGTCGCCGAGGTGATCGCCACGTCGGCGCTGAAGGCCGCTGACGGTTTTACCAAGCCCTGGCCGACGCTGCTGGTCGCGCTGGGTTATGGAATCGCTTTTTATTGCCTGTCGATAACAGTACGCACCATGCCGATAGGCATCGTGTATGCCATCTGGTCCGGCGCCGGCGTCACGCTGATCGCCATGGTGGCCTGGCTGTTTTACCAGCAGTCGCTGGATTTGCCGGCCATCCTGGGCATGGCGCTGATCGTCGCCGGCGTGGTGATCTTGAACGTGTTTTCCAAGTCGGCGGCACATTAGCCGCTGCGTAGAAATCTTCAGGGCTGCAACGAAATTCAATTTAATCCTATTATTCATATTATCCATTAGCCGAGCCCCACTCTTTTGAAAACCAAGTCCCCGGTACCCGTACTGAACTTCATCCCCCAGCCCCTGGACAATACCAGGCTCGCGCATTTGTGCGGCCCGCTGGATGAAAACCTGCGCCAGATTTCGGCGGCGCTCGACGTCAGCATCTTTCGCCGCGGTGAAAAGTTCATCGTCAGCGGCACCAATGCCGACAAGGCGCTGGAAATGCTCGAGCATTTTTATGCCTTGGCAAAAAAAATCATTTCCATCGACGAGGTGCAACTGGCCCTGGTAGAGCAGCGCGCCAGCAGCACGCTGAAGCAACTGCCGAAGGTGGATACCGGCGAAGTCATCCCCCCCAAGGAAGCGCTGGACCCGGATGTCGACGTCGAAGGCCCGGTGCTGAAGACCCGCCGCAGCGACCTGCGCGGCCGCACCCCGCATCAAAACCATTACCTGCGCGCCATCGTCGAGCACGACATCACCATCGGCATAGGCCCGGCCGGCACCGGCAAGACCTACCTGGCCGTGGCTTGCGCGGTGGATGCGCTGGAGCGCGATGCGGTCAAGCGTATCGTGCTGACCCGGCCGGCGGTGGAAGCCGGCGAGCGCCTGGGTTTCCTGCCCGGCGACCTGGCGCAAAAGGTGGATCCGTATCTGCGCCCCTTGTATGACGCGCTGTACGATTTGCTGGGTTTTGACCGCACCCAGAAGATGTTTGAAAAGCAGGCGATAGAAATCGCGCCGCTGGCCTATATGCGCGGCCGCACGCTGAACCACGCCTTCATCATCCTGGACGAGGCGCAAAATACCACGCCGGAACAGATGAAGATGTTCCTGACCCGCATAGGCTTCGGCAGCAAGGCCGTGGTGACCGGCGACGTCACCCAGATCGACTTGCAGCGCGGCCAGAAGAGCGGCCTGGTGGACGCCTGCCAGATACTGGAAAATGTGCGCGGCATCGCATTCACCCAATTTACCAGCGCAGACGTGGTGCGCCATCCGCTGGTCGGGCGCATCGTCGACGCCTACGAGGCCGCCAGCGCGCATACCGCCAATATCGGCATCCTGAAACAAGCCACCCCTTTGAGTTCCGCACATCATGGCCGCAAAAAATAAACTGACACTGTCGGTGCAATATGCCGATCCCCGCCTGCAAGAAATCCTGCCGCGTCCGCTGTTGCGCAAAGCAGTGCAAGCCACGCTGTTTGCGCCGGCAGAATTGACCATACGCTTCGTCGCCGCGGAAGAAGGGCGCACGCTGAACCGCGATTACCGCGGCAAGGACTATGCCACCAATGTGCTGACCTTTGCGTATACCGAAGACGAGGATGCCGAGGTCACCCAGGCCGACATCATCCTGTGCACCGACGTCTTGCAGAAGGAAGCCAAAGAACAGAAAAAGAGCGTGGAAGCGCACGCCATCCACCTGGTCGTGCATGGCGTGCTGCATGCGCAAGGCTATGACCATGAGACCGACGAAGAGGCTGAAGAGATGGAAGGGATAGAAGTGGAGATCCTGGAAACCCTGGGTCTGGCCAATCCCTATCAATAGCCGCTCATTGGCGGCCAGAGATGCCAGGCCGGCATTGATTCCAGCAAAATAATTGCTTTTTTGAAATAAATAGTGAATATCCTTATGGAATTCACTATTTTTTTGTCACATCCGGGATCAATCGGCGATTTGTTGTATCCTGTAGGATTGAAACAACGGCGTCACGCCTCATATGCAAGAGCACTCTAGTAACGTCAGGACTACTGACGTTAAACCCCATAGGTCATTGTTTGAACGCTTGACCGCACTCATTTCCCCTGAACCAGAGAACCGCACCGAACTGCTGGAAGTCCTGCACGATGCGCAAGAACGCAACCTGATCGATGCCGATGCCCTGGCGATGATAGAAGGTGTGTTCCAGGTTTCCGACCTGTCCGCCCGCGATATCATGGTGCCACGCGCGCAGATGGACGTGATCGACATCTCCAAGCCTATCGAAGAATGGATGCCCGAGGTATTGTCCACCGCGCATTCCCGCTTCCCCGTGGTCGACGGCGACCGTGACAAGGTGATAGGCATACTGCTGGCCAAGGACTTGCTGCGCTACTACGCCGAAGAACCGTTCGAGGTGCGCGACATGCTGCGCCCGGTGGTGTACATCCCTGAATCCAAGCGCCTGAACATCCTGCTGCGCGACTTCCGGGCCAATCGCAACCATATCGCGATGGTGGTCGATGAATACGGCGGCATTGCCGGCCTGATCACGATAGAAGACGTGCTGGAACAAATCGTCGGCGACATCGAGGACGAGCACGATTTCGATGAAGAGGAAGACAATATCATTGCAGTGGATGGCAATGGCCACGGCAAGCGCTGGCGGGTCAAGGGGCTGACCGAGATAGAGCAATTCAATTCTATGCTGGGCACCAATTTTTCCGACGAAGACGTGGACACCATAGGCGGCCTGGTCGCCAACCACCTGGCCAGGGTGCCGCACAAGGGCGATGAATTCGACATAGAACATATCCATTTCGAGGTCTTGCGCGCCGATGCCCGCCAGGCCCAGGTGCTGCTGGTGGAAAAACGCCAGTTGCTGCTGGACCTGATAGACGACAATGACTAATCCGGATTTACGCGAACCATGAGATGCAGTTCCATGCGGCGCAATACGCTGCGCTATTGAGTCCATTCCATTGCCCTACGTGTGCCTTTGCGTAAATCCTGCCAACAAATTCAACAAGAACAGGAAATATCCGCCTTGATGCCACAGACTGCGCAACTCTCACTCCGCCGTTTTTCCCATCCCCTCTGGTCCATCGCCGCCGCCCTGCTGGCCGGCTGCGCCAGCTTGCTGGCTTTCGCGCCCTACAACCTGTGGCCGGTGCAGATCTTCAGCCTGGCCCTGGTCTTCCAGCTGGGCTGGCGCAGCACTTCCGTCAAACGGGCGGCCCTGCTGGGCTGGTGCTACGGCTTTGCTTACCTGTACCTGGGCGTGTCCTGGCTGCTGATCGCCTTGACGCGCTTTGGCGGCATGCCGATCTGGCTGTCGGCGCCGGCTCTGGCTTTGCTGGTGGCCTATATGGCGGGCTATGCGGCGCTGACGCTGGGCGGCGCCGTATGGCTCAGGCAGCGCTGGGGCATCGGCGACAAGGTCGGCCTGCTACTGGTGATGCCGGCCTTGTGGGCCATCGGCGAATGTTTGCGCAACTGGCTGTTTACCGGCTTTCCCTGGATCTCCATAGGCTATGCGCATACGAGCAGCCCGCTGGCCGGCTATGCTCCCATTATCGGTGTGTACGGCATAGGCTGGCTGGTGGCGCTGAGCGCGGCCTGCCTGGCTTGCTGGGCGCATAAGAAAATCGCACTGCCTGTGCTGCTGGCCGTGTTCCTGGGCGGCGCCGGCCTGAAGACCATACAGTGGACCCAGCCGAACGGCAATCCGATTACGGTGCGCCTGCTGCAAGGCAACGTGGCGCAAGACCTGAAGTTTGACGAGGAGCACCTGGTCAAGTCGCTGCAGCTGTACCGCGACATGATACTGGAAGCCCCGGCCGACCTGATCGCCACGCCGGAAACCGCAATGCCGCTGCTGTCCACACAACTGCCGGCCGACTATCTGCCGCTGATCCAGGGGTTTGCCGAATCCAGCAATAGCCATGTGATCCTGGGCATCTTCGCCACCGACGGTCCCGGTAAATTTTCCAATAGCGTACTGGGATTTGCACCGGGAAATAGCACAGCAAAGCCCTACCGCTACGACAAGCACCACCTGGTGCCTTTCGGCGAATTCATCCCTACCGGTTTCCGCTGGTTCGTCGACCTGATGCACATCCCGCTGGCCGACCTGACCAGCGCCGGCCTGCAGCAGCCGCCATTCCAGGTCAGGGACCAGAGCGTGATGCCGAATATCTGCTATGAAGACGTGTTCGGCGGCGAGATCGCCGCGCAGCTGAATGCGCAGCGGGCCGCCGGCGGCCGGGTCGCCAGCATCTTGCTGAATGTCTCGAATATGGCCTGGTATGGGGAATCCAGCGCGATCCCCCAGCACTTGCAGATTTCAACGATGCGCGTGCTGGAGACCGGCCGGCCGATGATCAGGGCCACCAATACCGGCGCCACCGCGGTGATCGACGCGCAGGGCATCGTGCGCGCCAAGCTGGACTATGACAGCCTGGGCAGCCTGCGCGCCACGGTGCAAGGCACTGCCGGCATGACGCCGTATATCCTGTTGGGCGGCAATGCCATTGTGCTGGTGCTGGCCTTGCTGGCGCTGGCGCTGGCCTGGTTCCTGGGAAGGCGCTGCAGGGGCTGATGGGCTGATGGCCGATTGACGGCGAGTGCTCATCGTTTGGTGTAAAAAAAAGGAGGCCGCGGCCTCCTTTTGCATTCATGCAGCGCTGGAAAATTGTGTCTACATGCTGGCCCTGAACTCTATCCCCACCATGCGCGGCGCGGTGATCGACGCGAACGGGGTGCCGAACGAGGCGGTGATATTGCTGACGTTATACACATAGCGCTTGTCAAACAGGTTGTTGGCAAACACCGAGACGCCCCAGCTTTGCTTGTCATTCATCCAGCCTATGCGGGCGTCGGTGCGCTGCATCGCCGAACCCACCGTAAACCTCGGCGTGTTCAGGCAGGCGCCCTGCGCCACCGCATCGTCGTTACACCTGGTTGGCCCGGTGTAGGCGTGTTGCAGGGTCAGGTTCAGGTGGCCATTGGCGACGTTGTGCCAGGTGTAGTCGACACCGGTGGCGGCGCTCCATTTGGGCGTGCCTACTGGCTGGCCGCTCAGGTTGACGCCGTCGTTGGCGATGTAGTCCTTGTACTTCTGGTCTATGTACTCGGTGGTCAGGTACATGCGCATCGCCGGGGTAGGCTGCCAGCGCGCTTCCAGATCAACGCCATGCGCTTTCTGGTCGCTGCTGACCACCTGGTAGGCCGGCACGCCGACCGAATTGCCGCCGGCAACCAGGCTCAGCGATTGCAGGTTGGTGAACTTGTACATGAACACCGAGGCATTCAGCACCAGGTGGTAGTCGCGCAGATTGCTCTTCACGCCTGCCTCATAGTTCCATACCAGCTCGGGATCGTATTTGCTGCCTATCTGCAGCGTGTTGTAGCCGCCCGATTGATAGCCCTTGGAAACCGAGCCATAGAACATCACGTCCGGCGTGATATGGTAATCCAGCAGCAGCCGCGGGCTGACGTCGCTCCAGCTGCGCTTGGTGGAGTAGGGGGCGTTCGCTGCACCGGCATTGGCCACCAGCTGGTTGCTGCTCAACAGCGACTGTATCAGCGCGGCCTGCTCGGCGGAAATGGCGCCGGCCTGCACCAGGCCGGGGAAAAAACCAACCTGGTTGAACACCGCCAGCGAGCCGTCGACGCCGGGTGAAACCCGGTTCGGCGCATACCAGCTGAACTCTTTTTCATCGCGGGTGAAGCGCAGGCCGGTGGTCAGGTTCATCTTGGGACTCAGGTGCCAGATCGCATCGCCGTACACGGCATAGGCCTTGTTGGTGCCCTTGTTGAACATATTCTCTTGCCAGCTATTGCCGAACAGGTTGACCGGCAAGCCGAACTGCTGGGCGGCGCCGTTCAGCAGGCTGTAGACCGGCAAGCCGGCGACATTGCCAAACAAGGTATTGAGCGAATCGGTATACGTGTTCACCTGGCTGTTCTGGTCGGCCTTTTCATAGAAATAGCTGGCGCCGGCCACCCAATCCACCCTGTCGTTCTTGCCGGACAGCTTGAACTCTTGCTGCCACGAGGTATTGCTCTCGACGTTGGCGGTATCCAGGTAGGTCTCGATGCGATTGGTGCCGTCGTTATCTTCACGGTTGATCGAGTTGAAATGGCGGTAGGCGGTAGTGGAGTTGAACGTGGCCCAGCTGAGCGGTTTTTCTATCCGCAAGGTGACGCCGTCGAACTTTTTGGCTTCCTTGTTGCCTACCGCGTCGTTATACAGCGGCCCGCTGCGCGGATCGACGTAAGTGGCGGGATCGGCCGGGAAAGTCGGCAGCGTGCCGGCAGGCGGGCGCTGTATCATGGAAATCGCCGGGCGGGCCTTGGTGTCCAGCTCCTCATGCTCCCAGGACAGCAATACCTTGGTATCGGCCGGCGCCCTCAGCAGCACGCTTGCGCGTGTGCCCCAATCGTCGTCGCCCTTGTATTTCTGGCCAGTAGCGGCGTCGGTCAACCAGCCGTCCCGCTTGCTGCTGACGGCGCTGAAGCGGAACGCGGCGCTGTCGTTGATGGGGACATTGATCATGCCGTCTATGTATTTGGTGCCGTAGTTGCCAATCCGCGCATTCACGTCGGCCTCGAAAGACTTGGACGGTTCCTTGGTGATGATGGAGATCGCCCCGGCCGCGCTATTGCGTCCAAACAGCGTGCCCTGCGGCCCCTTCAGCACCTCCACCCGCTGCACGTCGTTGAAGCTCATCAGCGCGCCGCCGCTCTTGCCCGAATACACGCCGTCCACATACACGCCTACCGGCGAGTCAGTGCCTATGCCGAAATCGGAAGTGCCGATGCCGCGCAGGGTGTAGTAGGGCTGGGTGGGCTGGTTGCCGTCCACGTTCAAGCCGGGGATATAGCCGTTGATCGCCGCCAGGTTGGTCGCCGCCAGCTTGGCAATTTGTTCGGCGCTCAGGATTTGCATCGCAATCGGCACTGCCTGCGCCGATTGCGAACGGCTTTGCGCAGTAACGACCACGGTGGCGACGTCTTCCTCCGCCAGGGCCGTGCCGGGGACAACCAGCCCGGCGATGCCGCTGCCTAATAATGCTTGAGAAATACTGATGACCAGTGTTCGCTTATTCATTTTCATGCGGTGTCTCCGATTTTTGTAATTTGAAAACGCTGAAAGTATTTCTCTACTTAATATTGTTCAATATTGTTGCCGGCACTCCCCAGGCATGGCGGCTATCCATGCCTTGATCAGTTGCACCCCCTCTTTATGTATGCTGTTACGGCCCAGTTCCGGCATCATCAATCCGGTTTCGTCGGAATTCAGGCGGAAGGGCATGATGGAGTCTTCCGGCTTGCCCGGAATGATGTCGAACTTGCGGTCGCCGGTGCCGCGCCCGGCCGCTACCGGGGGTTTGCAGATGCCCAGGTGCAGGTTGGCCGGTGCGCCGAGTTCCAGGTGCAGGGCCGTGGTATTGGCCGCCCCTTTGGAGTTATGGCAGTGCGCGCAATTGATATCGAGGTAGGCCCTGGCCCGGCTGTCCAGCGTTTGCGAGCTATCCTGCCAGTTGACGTTATGCGGCACCGTCTTCAGGTCCGGCAGCCCGCTCAGGTAACCGATCGCGGCCAGGTGCTGCAACTGGTTTTCATCCACGCCGCCGTAGGAGTAAGAGCGGTTCAAGTGCCGGGCCTTGGGGCCTATCGGTTCGAATTCGCGCAGCTTGATATTCGCCACGTGGCAGCCGGCGCACTGATTGACATTGGGCACCACATAGGTCAGCGGCAGTTTTGCCTGGCCGGCAGACGCCAGTTGCAAGGGGACCTGGCCGCCGGTACGCTGCAGTATCGCCTCGCTCTGTTCTTCGTTCCAGACGTACGGCAGCGCCACCCAGCCGTCTGCCCGGCGCACCAGCAGGCGGGTTTCTATCAGGCGCACCTGGTCCAGGTTCAGATCCGCGCCGACGAAGTCGCGCGACGTGTCGGTGGCGCTGGAGACCAGATTGGAACTCTTCTTTTCGCCGGCTACGCGCGGATAATAAAAGGTCTTGGAGATGATGGTGCCGACCGGGAATTCAAAGGAATTCTCGGCGTCGTATTTGGCCGAGCTGCCCTTGGGCATCCAGATCGTGCGCAGCTTGTGCGCATAGTCGGTGAACAGCGGCGTGTTCAAATCATAGGGAGTCACGCCTTCGTTCAATACCAGTTTATCCTGCTCGGTCGCCAGCAAATGCCATTCGCTGAGGCGTTCCGGCCTGCCTTCTGCATGAAACACTACCGGCTCCTGCTTGCGGCTGCAAGCCGTCAGTGCACCCATTACCGTACCCATTACCGCCACCAATAATACTGCCCACACTGCCCGTAACACATACCGCCTACCAGGGTAAGCACGCGCTAAACTTTTAAACATGCATCATCCCTTTGCCGTTGCGTTTTCGGCCAGTTGCGGGATGCTGACCGGTTTCAGCTTGGGCAGCTCGCAACGGTGGGGCGCCGCATCGTTCTTGGGATTCTTGTATTTGTTGGGGCCGTCCACGTTCAGCACGCTAACGTCGCCGTTCTGCACGCACAGGCGGTCATTGGCGGGAATGACGCCGTTGACGAAGGTTTTGGTATCGACATAGCCGTCCCAGATCACGTCCGGGAAATGGCCGTTCAAGCCGAACATGGCCACCTTCAGCGCCTTCAGGTCGAGACCGTCCGGCGAGTCGCCGCCGCCCTTGAAGCGGTTGCCGTAGACATAGATCGCGCGCGGGAAGGGGTCGTAGTCTGGACTGACTCCCTTGTCGCTGAAGTAGCCGGTGGAATAGTAGCTGGAGATGATTACGTTGGCGGTCTTGCTGTCCGACACGTCATTGTCAAAAATCTCGACCTTGGAATTGGAATTGATGACGACGCCGGAGCCGGCCGGCACGCTGGCCACCGCTGCGCCCTTGGCGGCAAAGTTGCCCAGGTTATTGGCGATCACCCGGTTCTTGTAGACCCGCGTGCCGTAGCCGGCCTGCGACAGGTTGGGCATATTGAACACCAGAATGCCGCCGGTATTATTGGTGGCGGTGTTTTCATAGACGTCGGCGTCTATGGTGTTTTCTATCTCTATGCCGGCCACGTTTTGCTCGGCGCGGTTGCGGCGCACCACCACGTTCCTGGATTGGCCGACATAGATGCCGGCGTCCGACGCGCCTATCGCCACCGAATCCTCGATCAGCACATTGCTGGTCTTCACCGGGTAGATGCCGTAGGCGCCGTTAGTCACCTTGGGCCCGCCGGTCCATTGCACCCTGACCCCGCGTATCGTGATGTTTTCGCCGTCGTTGATCTTCAGGCCGTCACCCTTGCTGTCTTCTATGGTCAGATTTTCTATCGTGAAATTATTCGCGTACACCAGCAGGCCCTCCGGACCGCTAACCTGGTCCTTAAACGACAAGATGGTTTTTTCCATGCCGGCGCCGCGTATCGTGACGCCGTGCACGCGCAGGGTCAGGCCGCTGCTCAGGTGGTGCTTGCCGGCCGGGATCTCTATCACGCTGCCGGGTTTGGCGTCGAGCAGTTGCTCCTGCAATTTTTTCTGGAAGGCGGCGTCTTCGCTGGATGCCAGCGCTTTGGCGCTGTCGTTGCCGGTATCGGAAGTTTTGCCGCAGGCGCCCAACAACAATAGCAAGGGCAGGGCGGCGCAGGTGAAAGGTGTCACTAATTTCCGCATTGAAGGTCTCCTCAAATGTCCAACGTCCCGGTTGGTGGAAATGCTAAAAACCTGTTTGAAGAGCTGGACATTGTTGCATCACAGCAAAGCAAGAGTTCAGCACAAGCTCAAATATATTTATATTATTTTTGAGATGCTTTTGATTCTATGCTAATAATTTCTCAAAATATAAGCGATTATCGGCCAATATTGTCGTTAAAATCAGCCATGTCTTGCTAGATTCGGCAAAGCCAGTCAGGTTCTTCAGTGTTCTGCTTCTTGATAGCCCAGGGGGAAAGATGAGAAAGCCGGTACAAGTCAGCATCTATATCGACGACGGCTGCTGGGCGGGCGTCGCCTTGCTGTTCAAGGAATTCCTGGTGATCGCCGGCACCCTGCATTCGCGCAGCGTTGACTTGCGCAAGTCCGAGCTATTCCATATCAGCCTGGTGGCGGCTGGCGACAAGCCGGTCCGCTCATTTACCGGCACCCCGATCACGCCGGACTGCACGCTGAAGAGCGCCGCCACGCCGGACGTGATTGTTGTTCCCCCCTATTATTTTTTTGACGAGCAGCCGGCGCCTGCGCGCCTCGGCTTCCGGCGCTGGCTGACGCGCGCCTACGACAATGGCGCGATCCTGATAGGGCTGGACGGCGGCGTCAGGTTGCTGGCCGAATCCGGCTTGCTGAACGGCCACGAGGTCACGGGCAACCTGTCCGATCAAAAGGTGTTCGCCAGCCACTATCCGCACATCCATTTTTCGCCGCAAGTGCCCTTCGTGATAGACGGCCGCATCATCAGCGCCACCGGCACCGCGCCTAGCATGGACGCCTGCGCCTATCTGGTCAGCCAGTTTTACGGCGAGGCCGCCGCGCACAAGTTCACGCGCTACACCAATCCCGTGCACCGGCCGGCCTATGAGCGCACGGAACTGAGCAACGCGGTGTGGAAGAACCACGCCGACCACAGGGTCAAGCAGGCGCAGGAGTTCATAGAGCGGCACTTCAACCAGGATATTTCAGTGGAGGATGCCGCCCGGCGCGCGGCGATGAGCCTGCGCAATTTCTCGCGCCGCTTCCAGGGAGCGGTAGGCATGTCCGCGCTGAACTATATTTCGCATTGCCGGGTGGAGCACGCCAAGAAATTGCTGGAGCTGAGAGGCGGCCCGGTCTTGCAGGTGGCGCTGGAATGCGGCTTCAATAACGAGGCCTCGTTCCGGCGCGCCTTCCACCAGATTTGCGAGCAGACGCCTATGCAGTACCGCAAGGCTGCGATAAAGGTGCAGTGAAGCCGCAGAGAAGTTGCAGTGAAGCCGCAGTGCAGCTATTTAATATTGAATGCGCTCAGGGCATTCGGCCGGGCTCCGTCACTTCTTTTTTCCCGGGATGAATAGCAGTTTCACCGCAACACTGATGAGCATGCCGATGACGCCGATTGCCAATACGAGTAACATGATTTCCATCCTCACCATAAAATTCGGCATTGCAGCTTAGCTGCAAGCAGTGCCTTGACTGTAACAGCATTCATGGCCCTTACTCCAATATCAAATATGGCAAGCAGCTATCTCAAAACGGCATACACATGATCTCGTTGAAGCAAATGAAGTATTTCGTGGAAATCGTCGACGCCGGCAGCTATTCTCGCGCGGCCGAGCGCCTGTACGTGGCCCAATCGGCGTTGAGCCGGCAAATGAAGGAGCTGGAAAACGAGGTGCAGGCGCTGTTGCTGGAGCGCGATTCGCGGCATATAGAACTGACCGATGCCGGTCGGCTATTCTATGAACGCAGCAAGCGGATACTGGAAGACATTGCTGAAACCGTTGTGCAGACGCATCAGGTGAGTAAAGGGCAGCAGGGCACGATACGCCTGCTGCATTCCAGTTCGGTGACCCTGACCGCCGAGATCGGCCAGGTATTGAACAAGCTGCTGGCGGAATTTCCCGGGGTGTCGCTGGATGTGTCCAAGGCTTCCTCGGATCACCAGGCGGCGGACATCGACGAAGGCCGCGCCGACCTCGGCCTGATCAGGCTGCCGATACTGAGGCAATACCCCGACGTCGTCGTCCAGGAACTCTTTAGCGAGAAGCTGATGGTCGCGGTATCGCAGCAGCATGCGCTGGCGCAGCGAGACAGCACCGACATTGCCAGCTTGCGCGAAGAATATTTCGTGTCGATACCGCATAGGGACAGGGGCGGACTGAGCTACCTGGTGGCCGGCCTGTGCCAGGCCCAGGGCTTCTTTCCCAAGGTGGCGCGCGCCATTTCGCGCAAGACTTCCTTGCTGAATTTGATCGATGCGAATATGGGCATCGCCATTGTCCCGGACAGCATGCAGCAGGTGGCACCGCAAGGGGTATGTTTCCTCAGCCTGCCCGCAGCGGAAGCCAAGTCTGTGGTGGGGCTGATTTACCGCAGGGACGCACCGGCGATGATCGCGAAATTTATCGACGCCTTGCAGCGTGAGATGCCGCGTTAGCCAGTGCCTGGCCGCACAGGGGAATTGCAGGAGCCTTGCAAACGAAAATCCCCGGCTTAGCCCCGTGCTTGCCGGGGACGATATGTTCTAATGCAGAAAAGATAAATGTGTTATTGTCAACGAAAAAGAAATCAATTACCTTATCGGATGGCAGGCAAATTCCAGGTGGCGCCTGCTGGATAGATGCAAAGAACAAAGCAATCGCCGCAGCCGGCCTGCGCGGCATAAGTGGATGCGAACTCTCTTTCGGCTAGTGTCCTTTGGACCTGGTTGCCCCGGTTTGATGTCGATCTCGAAACAATAATAATGTTGCCAGTAGATAATGACCTGACCATTCTTGCTTCCCATTCCAAGCCACATGTCTCGGACGCAGAAGGCCATGCCATGACCAGCCATGCCCTGCATGCTGGTACTCGTTTGGGGGAATTTGAAATCCTGGAGTTGATAGGACAGGGCGGCTTCGGCATCGTCTACCTGGCCTACGATCATTCGCTGCAACGTAAAATTGCATTGAAGGAGTACATGCCCGAGGCATTGGCCGCGCGTACCAATATGGCGCACGTCACCGTCAGGTCGGAGCATGTGCGGGATGCGTTTAAGACTGGGCTGCGCAGCTTTATCAATGAAGCGCGCCTGCTGGCGCATTTCGACCACCCCTCCCTGGTCAAGGTATTCCGCTTCTGGGAAGAAAACGGCACCGCCTACATGGCCATGCCCTTCTACGAAGGCGTTACGCTGAAGCAGGTCTTGCGCAACCGCGACGTGGCCGCGACTGAAGAATGGCTGAAGCAATTATGCAATCCGGTGCTGGATGCCCTGGATTTTATCCATCGCGAGAATTGCTTCCATAGGGATGTGGCGCCGGACAATATCCTGGTCCTGGGCGATGGCCATCCCATGCTGCTCGACTTCGGCGCGGCCAGGCAGGCTATCAGCGGGCTGAAGCAAGACTTCACGGTGATCCTGAAGCAGGGTTATGCGCCGGTGGAGCAATATGCCGAAATCGCTACGATGCAGCAAGGCGCGTGGACCGATATCTACGCGCTGGCTTCGGTATTGCATTTTGCAATCGCCGGCGTGGCGCCGCTGGCGTCCATTTCGCGGCTGGTGTCCGATACCTACACGCCCTTGAGCGCCCGCTACGCCGGTAAATACGGCAGCGAGTTTCTGCGCGCGATAGACCAGGCGCTTGCGGTCCTGCCGCAAGACCGGCCGCAAACCATCGCAGAGTTCCGCCAGCTATTAGGCATCCCCAAGGCGAGCAGCGCAATCTGGCGCACCGGGCACGCTTCGCCTAAGCCTGCCCCGGCCCCCGTTGCCCCTGTTCCGGAAGTTGGTGTAGCTGGTGCGACCCGTCCCCGGCTGGGCCTGGCGGGCTTAACAGGCATCGCAGCGCTTGCCGTGCTGCTAGCCGGCGGTTTCGCCTACTACCGGTTCGGTCGCGGCCCCGCTACGCCTGCCCCCGCTGCTGCCGCTGTTGTCGCTGCTGTCGATATGCGGCTTGCGGAAGCGCCGCTGCCGGCCAAGGCTGCGGCTGCATCGGCGACACTGGCCACGGCAGTCCCGCAGGCGATGCCGCCACAGCCCATCAAAATTTTGAACGAGATATTTACGGCGCGCGATGTCCAGCATGCGGTTGCTGTTACCGTGGATGAGCCGCGCGTGCGCATAGGCAGGGATGCCTTGAAGTTTTCCGTGCAGTCATCCAAGGGCGGTTATGTCTACCTGCTGATGCTAGGCACCGATCCGGCACAGTTCTGGTTATTATTCCCGAATAAGAAAGACGGGGATAACCTGGTCGGCGCCGGCAAGCGCCTGAGTTTTCCGCGGCCGTCTTTTGATTTGACCGTGCAGGGGCCGGCAGGGATAGATCAGTTACTGGTCATCGTCTCCGATTCGCCGCGCGATTTTTCCAGTGCCGGATTCAGGATGCACAATAATGATTTCGCCGAATTTTCCGCCGCCAATCTCGGTGCCGGCAATCCCGCCGGAACGCCGTCCTTGCATACGGGCACAGTAAAGTGTGCCGGGAATAAGCAGCCCTGTTCGGAGGCCTTCGGCGCCGCGATGTTTACGATAGAAGAGGTCGAAGCTCACTGAGCCGCTCATGCCGGCTGGTCGCGTATGTTCCAAACGGTTAGGGCGGAGCGTTGCCCCGTCAAAAGCTGACATTCAGCGACAGCACGAAGCCATCCCTGGTATCGCGCACGTCACGCTGCTCGCGGGTGACCGGGAAGGTGCTGTGGGTCCGTACCGTTTGTATCCTGTAGCCCAGGCCCAGGGTAGAGCGCGAGAACATGGTAGTGGGCGGCAGCACATAGGCCAGGCCAAGTTCACCGATGATGTAGTCGGCGTTGGCGTCATCCCTGGAAGCAGGACCCTGAGACGAGGCGGCGTAGGTTGTCTTGATTTTGCCCCTGCCAAATGCGAACTGGCCGTAGGCATTCCAGCGGTCGTTGAAACTATGCGAAGCGGCCAAACCGAGTAGCAAGGCTTTTGCATTGCTGTCCCCTAACCTGGAAGAGACACCGGGGGCGATGCCCAGCGCAATATCGCGGGTTTCATCGGCGCCCTTGTAGCCTATCGTCGCCGCCATGCCGGGGGCAAAGGCATAGCCGAAATTGATGTCGTACTCATCCCGCTTGACGTGATCGGTACGCGAAGTCAGCACATTGGCGCCGGTGGGCGTGCCGACCGTGGTGAATCCCGAAGTGAAGTCGCTGGTGAAGCGGCCGTAGCTGGCAGAGACAAAATATTCCTTATACCGTACCGAAAGGGACGGCAGTACGTCCCATTTTTTGTTGCCTTCGACTGAGTTTAGCGATTCCACGATGGCTGGAGCGCCTTGCGGGGTCACCGCTACGGTGCTGGTCGGCAGGTAAGACAGCCAGGAAGAATTCCATAATTTCACGCCAACGCTGAATTGGGGTTTGGAATCGTCGGCGCTCTGGGCCGATACCGATAAGGGTGCAACAAATAAAGCTGTCGCGGCAACCAAGTAGGCAAGCTTGTAGACGCTCATATTGAATCTCTCCACATTTCTTATTTGTATTAAAAGGATGGAATAATCACGGGGTCGTTAGTGCGCTTATTTTTCGGGTTGTTTAATTCGGATTGAATTTTTGCCTCCTTCGCCTTGATCTCCAATTCCTGCGCCGCCAGCAGCTTATGCAGCCGGTCCAGTTCGTCCTGTCTTTCCAGCAGGCGTTTTTTTGCGTCCTGCATTTCCTGTAATTTATTGCTGGCACTGGCGATGTCTTGTTTCAGCCCTTCAACCTCCTTCTGCTTTTTCAACAGGTCCTTGCGTTGATTTTCCAGAGTAGCCTGCTCTTCCCTGGAGCCGGCCAGGCTGCTCTTGATCTGTTCGACTTCTTTTTGGTTTTGCGCCAGGCTATTTCTTTGCGCATCGATTTCTTGCTGTTTTTGTCGCAGGGCGTGCTTTTGGAATTCCAGGTTCTGCTGCTCGGACTGGCTGTCGGCCAGGCTGCGCCGGATTTTTTCTATGTCGGTCTGCTTGCGCAGCAATTCCTCTTTTTGGGCGTCGATTTCCATTTTCTGTCGCTGCAGGACGAGTTTTTGCTGTTCCAGCGCGGCCTGCTCGGCCTGGCTGCTGACCAGGCCAGCCTTGATTTTTTCTATCTCGCCTTGCTTGCGCAGCATGTCGCTCTTTTGCGCCTCGACTTCTCTTTGTTCTGCCTTGGCGGCCGATATCGTGGCTTGCAGTTGCTCCAGTTCCTGCTGTTTCAATTTAAGCTGGGTTTCCTGAGCTTCCCGGCTGGCCGTGCCGCCTCGCTCATCGTCGCAACCTGCCAGGCAGAGTTTTTCATTGAAGGTCTGCCTCAGTTCCGGCTGCTGCTCCAAGCCCATCGCCCTGGCCTCCTTGCTGGTGCCCGCCATGGTCTTCAGCACGAAGTCGTTGATGCTCAGTTTGGGCAGGCTGATCGAGCGCAATATGTTGCGGGTGAAAACGCTATTGTCCCCGAGGCCGTCCAACGCCACCTTGCCGGGCTTGGTGGAGAGCAGGACCACGCCATTGTCCGGCAGCACGTCCTGGTGCGCAAAGCCCACGGTCTGCGTGTAGCCGCGTATCGGCGCTGGCAAGGGGTTATCGCGGCAGGCGTCGAGCAGCACAATATTCAACATGGCGCGGCGGGCATTCAATTCGCTGACGATGTAATTGACCGGGACGGCCTCGTCGTCTATGTCGCTTTTGGTTTTCAGCGCGGCCTGGGTAGGGAGCAGGTAGTTGATGCGGTCTGCTTCTATGCCGTGGCCGGCAAAATAGAACAGCGCTATCGTTCGCGAATCTATCTTTTCGGTAAATTCGTAGATGGCGTTTTTAAAATCCCGTTTGGTGGTGATGTCCAGCTTGCAGATGACGTCAAAATTCAATTGCTTGAGCGCCGTGCACATGTCCCTGGCGTCGTTGAGCGGATTTTTGAGCTTGGACGAATCACGGTAATTGGCATTGCCGATGATGAGCGCGACGCGGGACAGTGGTTCCTGCAAGGCCGGGCTGCCTGGTTTCTTGATCTTGTCTGCGGAAAGGCCAGGGGTGCAGGCAAGGAATATGCCGAACCACAAAAAAACATGTGCGAGTAGCTTCATCTGGCTGTCAGCAGTCCCTGGCAAAAACTAAGTCGGCGAGCAGGCGCGTGTTATTCGTTGTCGGCCATGCCTTTGTTGACAAAACTCACGCGTCTATTGGCGGGCGAGGCGGGATCGCTGGCGACCAGTGGCTCGGCCGAGCCTTTTCCTACCGCAGACAGGCGGTTGCTGATGCCATGCCTGGTTTCCAGATAGGAAACGACGCTCTTGGCCCGGCGTTCCGAGAGCTGCAGGTTTTTTTGCGGCGAGCCCGAAATGTCGGTATGTCCGTCGATCTCGAATTTGAAGGGTTTCAGGGTGTCCGCCTGCATGGCCGCCGCCGCTTTGTCTAGCATCCTTTTGGATGAGGAGGTCAGTATGGCCGAGCCGTTGGCAAAAGTGATGTCCACATTGGCTTCGGGAGGCCGCGAGGGTTTTGATTGTATGCCTATGCTGCGGGTTTGCATCTGCTCGGCTTTAGGCATCAATGCGTCGGCGAAGCTTTGTGCCGAGAAATTTTTTTCGTTTAATACCTGGCCAGACTCAGCCCTTGCCTCCGCTCCCATCCCTGTCATTACCAGCAGGGCAAGCGCCGCACAGATTGGTTTGGACATGATTTTCCTTTTTGCGAAATAGACCAAATTTGCACCGAGTTGCGTTGCAGTCAATGCTTTTTAGGCAATTTACTCCTTGTTTGCAAAATTTGCAACATTGCTTTACTTCGCGCAAAAAATATCTATCCCATGCTTATCTCGCATAATTTCCGTGGAGAAGTATTTCTTAAGATTTAATTTCCTTGGGGAATTGAATTGAATTGAGGAATGGAATTGCCGGGGTATTTTTTTGTTGACAAAAACAACAAATTTTGCCATATTGCATAAACTGCAATATTTCAGCGATTATTCTGGAGCACAGAAACGCAGCCGTGCACCCATGTATATATGCATCGGGGCGCCAGAATTGCAGGCATGCAAGCGGGATGACGGGATAGGTAGAGCCTTGCGATCCCGAATTTCAACCAAAGGAAACAGCTCCAGCCGACTTGCTCGAATAAATAGTATCTGCATTGGATAAGCAAAGACCTTGGATGAGCATGTTGAATGTCTTTGGCAAGCAGTGTGTGAAATGGAGCATGGGTTCCAGGCGTCTTTCGACGAAGCTTCCCTGAAAGCTTATGGAGTAGAGATCGCCCGTTGTGCAGACGCCGTCGCTGGCAGTGCTGGAGGTATCTGGCAGAACCTTATCTCTGCTTGAAATTCTCTTGTCGGAAAAGGTCTTGTTCCTTACGTCAAAAAGAGATGAACGCAAATCATGCTGCTCAGAAAACGAAGAACAACCTGGCATTGCAACTGGCCGGCATATCTGTTCCTTACGAAGTACCTATCCCACCGAAATATACGATCGATACCCGTCAGATAGCGCTGATTGATGGCATTGATCAGTTTGTTCCATTTGCCAAAAGACAGGCTGATTCATGACCGCCGCCAAATATCATTTCATTTCCGGTTTGCCACGTTCGGGTTCGACCTTGCTGGCTGCATTGTTGCTGCAAAATCCGCGCTTTCACGCTGGCATGACCAGCCCGGTAGGCAGCCTGTTTCGCGGCATGCTGAACCAACTGGGTGCAGGCAGTGAATTCGGTAGTGTCGTCAGCAAAGAGCAAAGACGCCGGCTGACACGTGGCCTTTTTGAATCGTATTACGCCGACCAGGCTGACAAAGAAGTGATCTTCGACACCAATCGCATGTGGAGCGCTCACATGCCGGTGTTGATGGATCAATTCCCAGGCTCCAAGGTCATTGCCTGCGTACGCAATGTAGCCTGGGTGATGGATAGCCTGGAACGTCGCTATCGCGCCAACCCCTATGAAATCACCCGCCTGTTCAATGACGACACGGAACGCAATACCGTATACAGCAGGGTGGAAACGCTGGCACAGGCCAACCGCCTGGTCGGTTACCCCTGGACGGCCTTGAAGGAAGCCTTTTACGGCGAGCATGCGGGGTCGCTGTTAATCGTTGATTATGATCTGCTGGCGCAGGCGCCCGCCAAGGTCATGCCCCTGATTTATCAATTCTTGGGCGAAGCCGAATTCAAGCACGACTTCGGCCATGTCGGCTACGACGCGCCGGAATTCGATGCGCCGCTGGGCATGCACGGCTTGCATAAAGTACGCACCGCGGTCAGTTTTGAAAATCGCAGCACGATCTTGCCGCCGGACTTGTTTGAAAAGTTTTCATCCTTGTCGTTTTGGACTGACACCAGCAACAGCCGCTGCAATGTCATTACGGCAAAGGCGCCGACTACTGCTGAAACACAAGATTCTCAGCAAACGAGCATGGTCTTAGCCGCCATGTTCACGCAGGTTTGATCAAGAAGTTAACGTCCACTCTCTAAGCGAGGCCCGACGATTATGAACAGATCCAATTTCCTTCGCCCGCAAGACATCCTGTCTGAACACGACAATGCGCCTGCCCAAGCCCACGAAATTCAGCTAACGGCCCCGCAGCTCGCACCGCAGGCGCTGGCTCCTGTCGCCGGTACCGGTGCAGCTGCTGCGCATGACGTCGTATTTGTTGATAGCCGGGTAGCGGACGCCAGTAGCCTGCTCAAAGGCCTGGCCCCTAATACAGATGTGGTTTTCTTGCAAAGCAATGGCGATGGCTTACAGCAGATGGCGGATTACCTGGCCGGACATCAGGCCCATTCCGTGCAAATCGTCGCACATGGCTTTGAAGGCCAGCTTTGGCTAGGCAAGACTTTTCTCGACAACAATACCATCAATACCCATAGCGAAGCATTGGCCCAGATTGGCAAGGCGCTGGTGCCTGGCGGCGATATCTTGGTGTATTCATGTAATTTGGCCGCTGGCAATGACGGTGCAAGCTTTGTCTCCAATCTGGCGACACTGACCGGTGCTGATGTGGCCGCTTCCAGCAATCGCACTGGTGCAGGTGGCGACTGGGATCTGGAGGTAACTACCGGCAAGATTGAAGCCACATCAGTTTTATCCAAAGATGCAGAAAGTCACTATGATCATTCGCTGGCGACTGTCACCATTACCAATGGCAATAATACGGGTGCGGGTTCCCTGCGCAATGCCATTGCTGTAGCCGGTGTGGGTGACACCGTTACCTCGAATGCCAGCCGGACGGTGACCCTGAGTTCCGGCGAACTGGTCATCAACAAGAACCTGACCATAGACTTCGATCTTGACGACAACGGCACGCCTGATGTCGTAGTGAACGCAAACTACAGCAGCCGCGCATTCAACATCACGACTGGTACGGTCGTCCTGGATGGCGTGACCATCACACATGGCCTGATTTCTGGCAGTGGTGGCACCAGTTTCAATGTTACCGCCGGTGGCTCCAGCAATGGCGGCGCCATCCTGAATGCAGGCACCCTGACGCTGAAAGATACCACGGTCACAGGCAACTTTGCGACCGGCGGCGGCGGCGGCGGCGGTGCAGCCAGTCCTACTGTGGGCGGCGGCGGTGGCGGTGGCAGCGGCTCTGGAGGCATAGGCGGTGGCAACGGCGGTAATGCTGGCGGTGCTGGTGGTGCCTATAGCGGCGATGCCGGCGGTAGTGGCACTGGTGGTAATGGCGGCGGCTTTGGCCATCCAACCTATATGGGCGGCATCGGGGGTAGCAGTACCGGCGGGGGTCTTGGTGCCATAGGGTCCAGTGGCTACAGCAATGGCGGCGCAGGCGCAACTGCGACGGCGAATAGCGTCACGATAGGTGGCGGTGGCGGGGGCTCAGGCTGGGATGCCACTGGCGGTGCGGGCGGAGCAGCGGCCGGTGCGATCTATAACACGGGCACCATGTTCATCATAGGCACATCAGCAATCACCAACAATATAGGTGCTGGCGGTGGTGGTGGCGGCGGTGGCGGCGCTGGAAATAACGAGGGTCTCGGTGGCAAGGGTGTCGGCGGTATCTGGAACCAGGGTGGCACTGTCAAGATTACCACTGGCGCTTACACCGCAATGACAGGCAACTCCGGTGTCAGTGGTGCGGTAGGGGCTGTGGTCAATGGGGGCAGCATTGCTGGATCTTCTCCAGCAGGTGTCGCCAAAATCTACAATAACAGCGGCACCTTAGACGTCAACTACAACCCCGCAGTGATTACCAGTGCCACTTATAACGCCGGCACGGGCGTTTTGGTGGTGACTGGAGTTGATTTGATCAACGGTGGTGCCATTGATGAAACCAAGCTCTCACTGACAGGCCAGGGCGGGTCTTACACACTGACGACGGTCGCAGCCACGACCAGTACCGCAACATCGTTCTCGATTACCCTGAACGCAGCAGATAAACTGGCCATTAATGGCATACTCAATAACAACGGCACATCGGCTGTTGACACCACAGTGTTTAATCTGGCCGCTGCCGCAAGCTGGTCTGCGAATGCAGCTGCGGACCTGACCAGTAATGCCGTCACCGTATCAAGTGTCACGGCACCAACTATCACGTCAGCAACTTACGATGGCAGCAGCCATGTATTCGTCGTCACCGGCACCAATCTGGTCAAGACTGTCGGTGCAACGAATGACATTACCGTCTCTACCCTGACCATTACTGGCCAGGGCGGTGCAACACAAACCCTGTCCACTACCGGCAACGTTGAAATAACCAGCGCAACCAGTTTCACGTTCACATTGGCAGGTGCAGATATCGCAGCAGTAAATGCCTTGCTGAATAAAAACGGTGCCACTTCCAGCGGTGGCACCACTTACAACCTTGCTGCCGCTGATGACTGGAACAGTGCGATTACTGGCGGCAATATTGCCGACGCAAGCAATGCGGTCACGGTATCCAACGCTCCTGCAATCATCAACAGTGCCACTTATGATGCAAGCACGGGTATTATTTCTGTTACGGGCTTGAATATCACCAGTGGCGGTACGATAGATGTCAGCAAACTGGCCATAACAGGCCAGACAGGCTCTTACACCCTTACCAGCGCCAACGTCACTGCCAGTGGCGCCACTGCTTTCTCTGTCACGCTTAATGCCGCTGACAAAATTGCGGTCAATGGCGTGCTGAATCTGAACGGTACTACAGCTGTAGATACCACTACCTTCAACCTGGCCGCATCAGCCAACTGGGATGTCACTGCTTCAGCAGCGGCCGACCTGACCGGCAATGCAGTGACAGTTTCCAACGTCACCGCCCCAACGATTACCTCAGCGACTTATGACGGCACCACCCACGTCTTCACCGTCACTGGCACCAACCTGGTCAGCACCCTGGGTGCCACCAATGATGTCACCATTTCCAAACTGACTATCACCGGCGAAGGGGGAGCAACCCGCACCCTGAGTACCACTGGCAATGTCGAAATCACCAGTGCCACCAGCTTTAGCTTTACTGTGGCCGGTGCTGACATCGCAGCGGTCGATGCCTTGTTGAATAAAAATGGTACGTCTTCCGTCAGCACCACCACCTACAACCTGGCCGCTGCTGACGACTGGAACAGCGTCATCACCGGTGGCAACATCCAGGACCTGACCGGCAACGGCATCACCGTATCGAATGCCGCACCCAGCATACTCAGTTCCACCTACGATGCAGCAACTGGCATCCTCAGTGTCTCCGCCGTCAACATTGTCGGCGGAGACACGATCGACGTCAGCAAGCTGAGCTTGACCGGCCAGGGCGGGTCTTATACCTTGACCACGGCCAACGTCACGGCTGCCAGCTCCACGGCCTTCTCGGTTACCCTGAACGCCGCCGACAAGCTCGCCATCAACGGTATTCTGAACAATAACGGCACCGCCGCAGTCGACGTCACCACCTTTAATCTGGCCGCTGCCGCTTCTTGGGACCAGGCCACCACCTCCAGTGCTGATCTGAGCGGCAATGCCGTTACTGTATCGAATGTCACCGCCCCCACCATTACCTCGGCGACCTATGACGGCACCACCCACGTGTTCACCGTTACCGGTAGCGGCCTGGTTAAAACCATAGGCGCCACCAATGACATCACCGTTTCCACACTGACGATTACCGGCGAAGGCGGTGCGACCCATACCCTGTCTACGACCGGTAACGTCGAAATTACCAGCGCCACCAGTTTCACATTCACGCTGGCCGGTGCAGATGTCGCTGCGGTGGATGCATTGCTGAACAAAAACGGTACGAGTTCCGTCAGCACTACCACCTACAACCTGGCCGCTGCCGACGACTGGAACAGCGTCGTCACCGGCGGCAATATCTCGGACCTGACCGGCAATGGCATCACCGTATCGAATGCCGCACCCAGCATACTCAGTTCCACCTACGATGCAGCAACTGGCATCCTCAGTGTCTCCGCCGTCAACATCGTCGGTGGCGACACCATTGATGTGAGTAAATTATCGCTGACAGGTCAAGCCGGGTCTTACACCCTGACCACGGCCAACGTCACGGCTGCCAGCTCCACGGCCTTCTCGGTTACCCTGAACGCCGCCGACAAGCTCGCCATCAACGGTATTCTGAACAATAACGGCACCGCCGCAGTCGACGTCACCACCTTTAATCTGGCCGCTGCCGCTTCTTGGGACCAGGCCACCACCTCCAGTGCTGATCTGAGCGGCAATGCCGTTACTGTATCGAATGTCACCGCCCCCACCATTACCTCGGCGACCTATGACGGCACCACCCACGTGTTCACCGTTACCGGTAGCGGCCTGGTTAAAACCATAGGCGCCACCAATGACATCACCGTTTCCACACTGACGATTACCGGCGAAGGCGGTGCGACCCATACCCTGTCTACGACCGGTAACGTCGAAATTACCAGCGCCACCAGTTTCACATTCACGCTGGCCGGTGCAGATGTCGCTGCGGTGGATGCATTGCTGAACAAAAACGGTACGAGTTCCGTCAGCACTACCACCTACAACCTGGCCGCTGCCGACGACTGGAACAGCGTCGTCACCGGCGGCAATATCTCGGACCTGACCGGCAATGGCATCACCGTATCGAATGCCGCACCCAGCATACTCAGTTCCACCTACGATGCAGCAACTGGCATCCTCAGTGTCTCCGCCGTCAACATTGTCGGCGGAGACACGATCGACGTCAGCAAGCTGAGCTTGACCGGCCAGGGCGGGTCTTATACCTTGACCACTGCCAACGTCACCGCCAGCAGCGGTACTGCCTTCAGTGTCACCCTGAACGCCGCCGACAAGCTCGCCATCAACGGCATCCTGAACAATAACGGCACTGCCGCAGTCGACACCACCACCTTTAATCTGGCTGCCGCCGCCGCTTGGGATCAGACCACCACCTCGGGTGCGGACCTGACCGGCAATGGCGTTACCGTCGCCAATGTCAGCTCGCCGACCATCACATCGGCCGCCTATGACATGAGCACCCATGTGCTGACCGTCACCGGTAGCAACCTGGTTGCTACTGTGGGAGGCAGCAATGACATTACCGTTTCCGCGCTGACACTGAAGGGCGAAGGCGGGGTAGTGCGGACCTTGTCCACCACCGGTAATGTTGAAGTCACCAGCGCCACCAGCTTTGCAGTCACCTTAAGCGGTGCCGATCAAACCCAGGTCGAAGCACTGTTCAACAAGAACGGCACGGCGTCAACTGGCGGCACCTCCTATAATCTGGCCGCAGCCGACGACTGGGACAGTGTCATCAACAATACCGACATTTCTGTGCCTACTGCCGCAATTACCGTCAGCAATGTCTCTGTCCCCACCGTTACCTCGTCCATCTATAATGCCTCCACCGGTGTGCTGGTAGTGACCGGAACCGGCCTGACGGCCCGGTCGGGCGCCAGCAATGACATCATTGCCAACAAGTTCAGTTTCGTTGGCGAAGGCGGTGCTGCCTATACCCTGGCCACCACCAGCAATGTCGAGATTTCTTCCGGGACCAGCTTCAGCCTGACGCTCAGTGCGGCCGACCAAGCCGCGGTCAACCTTATTCTCAACAAGAACGGCAACAGCTCCACCAGCGTCAACACCTACAACCTGGCCGCTGCCGAGGACTGGTCTGCCGGTGCCGATGCTGCCGTCGTCATTGCCGACCTGACCGGCAACGGCATCACCGTAACGAATGTCGTCGCACCCAGGGTGACCTCGGCCACCTATAACGTTGTCACTGGTGTATTGGTCGTCACTGGCACCAACTTTCTGTCACTGACGGGTGCCGCTGATGACATCACCGCCAACCGCCTGCGTTTCCTGGGCCAGGGGGCGTTCAACTACACCCTGACCAATACCCCGAATGTGGACATCACGTCCGGCACCAGTTTCACCATGACCATGAGTGCCAACGACAGGGCCGCTTTAGCGCTGCGCCTGAACAAGGATGGTACGTCAGCGACCGACACCACCACGTATAACCTGGGCGCCCTGGAGGACTGGAATGCAGGTGCCTCCGTCGCGGTCGTCATCGCCGACCTGTTTGGCAATCCTATTACCGTCAGCGGCAACAACGTCGCACCGACTATCGGCGGCGCAGTCGCCGGTCAGGCCGTTGGAGACGTCGCCACCCTGAGTCCTTTTAGCGGCATTACCGTTGCCGACCCCGATGTTGGCGCCTCCGAAACCATCACCATCACCCTGGACACGGCCGCCAAAGGCGCTTTCACCGCGGCTTCGCTGGCGGCTACCGGCTTCTCCACCGCAGATGGCGGTTTGACCTATACCCATGTAGCCGGCACACCTGCCGCGATACAGGCCGCTATTCGCGGCCTGGTCTTCCAGCCTACGACCGGGCGGGTACCGGTTGGCAGCAGCGAAACCACTACCTTTACCATCAGCGTCAATGATGGTATCGCTGCGACGGTATTGAATAACACCACCACCGTGGTTTCGACCGCTGTTCATGTTGCCACTGATGTGGTTTCACTTGCGTGGAATAATAGTTTCAGTAGCACGCACTACTTGACGCTGGCGAATGATCAATCCTTATCGCAAACCCATGTGTCGGCTACGCCTACACCGAGCAATTTGCCTGTGGACATGAAGTTGCCTTATGGCGTGTTGAGTTTTGTGCTGGAGGGGGCGGGTGCCACGGCGACGACTTTGACTTTGTACACGGATGCACTGGCGCCGGTGAACGGCTATTGGGTGCAAAACAAGGCGGGCGATTGGGTAAATATTGCGACCAATATTTCTACGGTAAATGGCCAGCTCAGGGTGGATTTTTCGCTCACCGACGGCAGTGTGACCGATGCCGACGGGAAGCTGGATGGGAAGATTCTCAGTACTGGCGGACCGGGCTTTAGAATACCGGCCAATTCGGGAGGGCTGCCGAATGACCGGGACGGCGATGGGATTCCTGATGCGATAGAGTTGCAGGTCGGCACGAATCCGAGTGTGAAGGATAACGATGTGCTCCATCGTTCGGACTTGTTTGTCATGCAGCTATCCCGGGATGTGTTATCTCGAGAGGCCGATGCCGCGAGCTTGAAATATTGGACGGACCAGATTGACAGCGGGGCGATGACGCGTGCACAGGTGGCGGCGTCGCTGATGGGGTCAGCCGAGTTTCAGAACAAGGTGGGCGAGCTCACCCGTTTGTACTTCGGCGCCTTTAACCGCTTGCCAGACCAGGATGGGCTGGCGTACTGGATGCAGCAGCAAAAGAATGGTGCGAGTCTGAGCAATATCAGCGACTCCTTTGTGTCCCAGAGTACTTACAGCAGCCTGGACAACTCAGCCTTTTTGGATCAGGTGTATCAGAATGTCTGGCATCGCGCTGCGGACCCTTCCGGCAAGGCGTATTGGTTGGGGCAGCTCGCCAATGGTTTCACGCGCGGGGATTTGCTGGCGAACTTTACGGAGTCAGCAGAATTCAAAGCTGCGTCTCAAGCCAAGGTCTCGCTCGCGCTTGATTACGTCGGCCTGCTCGGACATGCGCCTGATCCGGCTACCTTTGATCTGCTGCTCAATCAAGGCGCCGATGCGCTGGCCCTGATCGGGCAGATCATGAATTTTGATGAGTATCACGGGCGGTTTTTGCTTAGCGGTAACAATGTCGCACCGACCATCGGCGGTGCGGTGGCCGGCCAGACTGTCAAGGAAAATGCCGGCTTGAGCCCCTTCGCTGGCATCACTATTACCGACCCCGATACGAATGCCTTCGAAACCATCACCATCACCCTGGACCAGGCCGCCAAAGGCGCCTTCACTGCAGCCTCACTGACAGCCACCGGCTTTGCCACCGCCGACGGCGGCTTGACCTATACCCATGCGGCCGGCACACCTACCGCGATACAGACCGCCATTCATGGCCTGGTCTTCCAGCCAGCGGCCGGGTGGGTACCGGCCGGCGGCAGCGGAGTCGCCACTTTTACCATCAGCGCCAGTGACGGTATTGCCACAACGGCATTGAAAAACACCGTCACCGTTGTCTCGGCTGCTACGGGCTTGTCGAATGACCGGGACGGCGATGGGATTCCGGATGCGATAGAGTTGCAGGTCGGCACGAATCCGAGTGTGAAGGATAACGATGTGCTCCATCGTTCGGACTTGTTTGTCATGCAGCTATCCCGGGATGTGTTATCTCGAGAGGCCGATGCCGCGAGCTTGAAATATTGGACGGACCAGATTGACAGCGGGGCGATGACGCGTGCACAGGTGGCGGCGTCGCTGATGGGGTCAGCCGAGTTTCAGAACAAGGTGGGCGAGCTCACCCGTTTGTACTTCGGCGCCTTTAACCGCTTGCCAGACCAGGATGGGCTGGCGTACTGGATGCAGCAGCAAAAGAATGGTGCGAGTCTGAGCAATATCAGCGACTCCTTTGTGTCCCAGAGTACTTACAGCAGCCTGGACAACTCAGCCTTTTTGGATCAGGTGTATCAGAATGTCTGGCATCGCGCTGCGGACCCTTCCGGCAAGGCGTATTGGTTGGGGCAGCTCGCCAATGGTTTCACGCGCGGGGATTTGCTGGCGAACTTTACGGAGTCAGCAGAATTCAAAACTGCTTCCCAAGCCAAGGTTTCGCTCGCGCTTGATTACGTCGGCCTGCTCGGACATGCTCCCGACCAAGCTAGCTTTGATCTGCTGCTCAATCAAGGCGCTGATGCGGTGACCCTGATCGGGCAAATTATGAATCTTGATGAATATCATGGACGGTTTATGAATTGAGATCAGGGCATTTTCTAATACTGCCTGACAGATCAGCGACAAGAATAGCAGCGCGATGTCCCTTCGAGGCTGTGCCGATCCAGAAAATCGAGTGCAAAGCCGGCCCCTTGCCTGGAGGCCGTTTTTTCGGCTAGGAGGATCGCGTATTGCGCCCCAGGGTTAGCGCCCCAGCGCTAGCGCGTCAGGCGATACAGCAGCAGCGCGGTACGGATGGTGGCGCGCTGTATCGAGGCCAGCTCCAGGTCTTCCTCCGGCGAATGCGCGCCATTGCCGGTCGCGCCCATGCCGTCCAGGCTGTCTACATAGGGGGCGACAAATTGCACGTCGCCGGCGCCGCGCTGGCCGGGCGGCAGCGCGGCGATAGGGCCGAGGCCGGCGTCCTTGCTGGCCTGGGAATACCGCTCCAGCAACTGCATATTGCCGGGCGTCGGCGACATCGGCGGATAGGCTTCATGGAAACTGATCGCGGCGCTGGTGCCGGGCAGGCTCTTGGCGACGATTTGGCGCATGCTGGCGTAGGCCTTGTCGCGCTGCTCCGCCGTCAGGTAGCGCAGGTCGCCCTTGGTCAGCGCGCTCCTGGCGATCACATTGGTCTTGCCGAAGGCGGTGCCCCTGGTGGCCGGATCGTCATAGCTGACATCGGTGCCGCCCAGGATCACGCCGACGTTGAAGGTCAGGTCGGGCTCGATCAGCTGTTCACGAAAACTGTTCAGGATGCGCGCCGTTTCGTACACCGCGCCGTAACCGTCATTGCCGAAGACGCCGGCAGAGTGGCCCTGCTTGCCCTTGACCTCCAGCGTAAAGCTGCCCGAGGCGCGGCGTCCGACGGTGCCGGTGTCCTTGCCGTTCTTGTCGCGCACCGTGCCCTCGAAGGCCAGCGCCACGTCGCTGCGCTTGGCGGCGGCGATCAGGTCGGCGCGCGCCACTTCTATCGGCGAACCGGCACGCTCTTCATCGCCGGTAAACACGACCTGGATGCTGGTGTTGTCCAGCGCCCCGGTCTTTTGCAGGGCGCGCAAGGCTTCGATGATGATCACGTCGCCGCCCTTCATGTCGGACACGCCTTGCCCGCGCACCCGGTCGCCCTTGCG
>JAZJYH010000036.1:0-56138 GCA_040390485.1 Pseudomonadota bacterium | reverse complement strand
CCCCTGATTAACCCTCAGGAAAAACGAGAGAAATCCGGTTTGCGCTTCTCAAAAAACGCCGTGAACGCTTCCTTGGCTTCCGGTGCGGCCAGCATGCTGCCGAAGTTCTGGTTTTCCTCTTCCATCTTGGCGACGATGGCGGCGGCCTGGTTGCTCTTCATCAGGCGCTTGGTGGTGCGGATAGAGGTCGCCGGCAAGGCGGCCAGCTTGGCAGCCTGCTTTTGCGCGTAGGGTAGCAATTCTGCCAGCGGCAATACCTTGCTGGCCAGGCCCATGTCCCAGGCATCCTGGGCCGAGAAAGCTTCGCCCAGCATCAGTTTTTCTGCGGCGCGCGGATAGCCGACGATTTGCGGGAACAGCAGGCTGGAGGCGAACTCGGGGCACAGGCCCAGTTGCGTGAAAGGCATGGACAGCTTGGCATTGTCGGCCAGATAGACCAGGTCGCAGTGCATCAGCAAGGTGGTACCTATGCCGACTGCCGCGCCCGACACCGCCGCCACTACCGGCTTGCTGGAGCCGCTCAAAGCCTGCATGAACTGGTACACCGCAGGCACGCCGTCCTGCGCAGCGGTGCCGGGCGCGTTTTTCATGAAATCTTCCAGGTCGTTGCCGGCCGTAAAAATCTCCGGCTTGCCGGTGATCAGGATCGCGCGTATGGCCGCGTCTGTCTCTGCATCCTTCAGCGCATCAGCCATGGCCTGGTACATCGCCGCGGTGATCGCGTTTTTCTTTTCCGGGCGGTTGAAGCTGATGCTCAGTATGCCGTTTTCTTTTTGGGTCAAGATATCCATGTCGTTTCCTGTTCGTCTCTATGATTTTTTACTAAAAATTGCTCGAAATTTAATCTGGTCTTTGTGCCGCCCCAGCCTGAACAGCACAAAATTTTACGCCGCCCGGCTGACTGCCGGCACGGCTTGCAGCCAGTCCAGGGCCTGTTGCCACAAGGTGGCGCGGAACTGCGGGCGAAAGAAGCCGAAGTGGCCGATGTGCTTTGCCCCTATCTGCTGCGGCGAGATATAGCGGCGCTCCATAGGGGCATTCTTGTAGAAATCGTGCAGGCTGTCTATGCTGCGCCGGCTCATCATCTCGTCGTCGGTAAAGCTGAGGCTGAGGATAGGCGCACGGATCTTTTCATAGCCGGCGCGGATCGGAGTTCCTTGCGCATCCACCACATAATGCGGGCTGCGGCACCATTGCGACCATTGGTAGATCACGCCCTTGGGCAGGTCGCCGACCTTGCGCATTTTCTTGCCGGGGAAATAGCCCCACAAGCGGGTATACAGCGGTACCGCAAAATACCACATGAACCAGACAAAGCGCTTCAGTTGCGGCGCATTATCGCGCCAGTAACCGCTACCGGCCGCGATCGTGATCAAGCCGTCGATCAAATGATTGTCCGGCAGCAGACCAGGCAATTGCCCGCCCAGCGAATGCCCTATCACCTGCAAGGGCACGCCCGGCTGCCAGGCCTTGGCCGCCTGCAAGGCCGTATTGTAATCAAGCTCGGCCCAGTCGAGTACTGTCGCCTTGAAGCCGCGCAGCGAGCTGCGGAATTTCTGAGGGCGCGAATCCCCCATGCCGCGATAATCAAAGCTCAGCACCGCAACGCCGTTAGCAGCAAGGAACTCGGCAAACGGCACATAAAAATTTTGCCTGACGCCCATCGCAGCCGGCAACACCACCACCGCCTTGACCGCGCCCACCGCCGCAAACCGCGTCGCCGCCAGGCTCACGCCATCGCTGGTCACCAGTTCTATGTTTTCCACGCTGCCTCCAGTAAAAAAGCCGCCAGGAACATGGTTCTGTGCGGCCGATTCGGTAACTAGAATAAACGCGGTGGATCGTTGCCAATCGTAGCGAGCGGCTCAAGGTCGCGTTGAGAAGCGCAACCGTACTGAAGTACGGCGAGCATCACAAACGCGAGATTGAGTCGCGCAGTAGATTGGCGGCGATGCACCTTACATGTTTTCGAAAATACCTGCCGCACCCATGCCGGTACCCACGCACATGGTCACCATGCTGTACTTCAGCTTGTTCCTGCGCATGGCGTGGATCGCGGTGGCGGCACGGATCGCACCGGTCGCGCCCAGAGGATGGCCCAAAGCGATAGCACCGCCCATAGGATTGACCTTGGAAGGATCCAGACCCAGATCCTGGATCACGGCCAGCGCCTGCGCCGCGAAGGCTTCATTCAACTCAAACCAGTCGATCTGGTCCTGCGTGATGCCAGCCGCGCGACAAGCCGCGGGAATGGCAAACTTGGGACCTATGCCCATGATTTCCGGCGGCACGCCGCGTACCGCGAACGAGGCGAAGCGCGCCAGTGGCGTCAGGTTGAACTCTTTCAGGATTTTTTCACTGACCAGTATCAGCGCGCCTGCGCCGTCGGATGTCTGCGAGCTGTTACCTGCTGTAACGCTGCCCTTGGCGGCGAATACCGGTTTCAGTTTTGCCAGGCCTTCCAGCGAAGTATCCGGACGTGCGCCTTCGTCTTTATTGACGGTGCGGGTCTTGATATCGATCTGGCCGGTAGCCAGGTTGGGGAAGCGCTCGACGATGTCAAACGAAGTCATCTCGGCATCGAAGTAACCAGCGGCTTGCGCTGCCAGTGCCTTCTGGTGGGAAGCCAATGCAAATGCATCCTGCGCTTCGCGCGAGATTTTCCACTGGTTCGCGACTTTTTCACCGGTCAGACCCATGCCATAGGCCATGCCCACATTTTCATCCTTCAGGATGGCCATGTTCATCGACGGATGATGGCCCATCATAGGCACCATGGACATCGATTCAGCACCGGCTGCGATCATGACATCGGCTTGGCCAACGCGGATGCGGTCCGCCGCCATTGCCACGGCAGTAATGCCGGAAGCGCAGTAACGGTTGATGGTGACGCCGCCTATGGTGTTCGGCAAGCCTGCCAGCAACACACCCATGCGTGCCAGGTTCAGGCCTTGTTCGGCTTCCGGGAAGGAGCAGCCGACGATGGCGTCTTCGATCAGCTTAGGATCGAGATTAGGCACTTGCGACATGGCCGACTGCAGTGCGCGCACCAGCAGGTCGTCCGGGCGCACATTCTTGAACATGCCGCGCGGCGCCTTGCCGATAGGGGTGCGGGTAGCGGCGACGATGTAGGCGTCTTGAAGTTGTTTTGTCATTTCATTTCTCCTGATTCATTCGTAACTTGCTTGGCTTAGTTACGAACAGGTTTGCCGGTCTGCATCATGCCCATGATGCGTTCCTGTGTCTTGGGATGGTTCAGCAATTCCATGAAGGCCTTGCGTTCCAGGTCCAGCAGCCACTGTTCGCTGACTACGCTACCCTGCTCCACTTCGCCGCCGGAGACGATCTCGGCGATCATCGCGCCCAGCTTGTAATCGTGGGCAGAGATGAAACCGCCGTCGCGCATATTGATCAGCTGGGCAGAAATGGTCGCCATGCCGTAACGGCCCGCTACCGGTACCTGCGCCTTCAACGGCGGACGATAGCCGGCATCGAACATCGCGCGCGCTTCCACTTTCGCCACGTGCAGCAATTCGTAGGCATTGAACACGATCACGTCATCGGCCGACAGGTAACCCATCTTTTGCGCTTCCAGCGCCGATTTGGAGACTGCTGCAGTTGCTGCGTTGGTGAAGTAGTTCTTCAGGAACTGCAACAGGTCCGTGCCTTTGGCATCTTTCGCTGCGCGCACTGCTGCTTCTTTCAAGCCGCCGCCGCCAGGAATCAGGCCTACCCCGACTTCCACCAGGCCGATATACGACTCTATCGACGCTACGCGTTTGGCTACATGCATCATCAGTTCGCAACCACCGCCCAGGGCCAGGCCGGCCACTGCCGCGACTACCGGCACATTGGCGTACTTCAGCGCCTGGTGCGCCTGCTGCAGGCGGGCAATCGCCGGTTCTATGGCTTTTACGCCGCCGGACATGAACAGCGGCAGCATTGCCTGCAGATCGGCGCCGGCAGAGAAGGCGCCGCCTTCGGCTGCGTCGGCGCTCCAGATGACCAGGCCCTTGTAATTCTGCTCGGCTTCGGCTATCGCCTTTTCCATGCCGTCGATGACCCCTGGCCCGATCACGTGCATCTTGGTCTTCAGCGACAGGATCAGCACTTCATCGTTCTGATGCCAGATACGTACGGAATCATCTTCGAATACTGTGGTACCGGCAGTCTTGCCGTCTGCTACACCTGCGCCCAGCACTGGCGCGCGGAAGGCCTGGCGCTGGTACACCGCCAGTTCAGAACGCGGCACATAAGTCTTGCCGCTGGCGGACCAGGAACCTTCAGGCGTATGTACTCCGGTGCGGCCGTCAAATACCCAGGCTGGCAAAGGCGCATCGCACAGGGCCTTGCCTGCATCGATATCTTCCTTGACCCAGGTAGCAATCTCTTGCCAGCCGGATGCCTGCCATGTCTCGAAAGGACCAACATTCCAGCCAAAGCCCCAGCGCATCGCAAAGTCGATATCGCGCGCGTTATCGGCGATGGATTCCATGTGGAAGGCGATGTAATGGAAGGCATCGCGGAAGATCGCCCACAGGAACTGTGCCTGCGGGTTGCTCGATTCGCGCAGGGTCTTCATGCGCTTGACCGGGTCTTTTTCCTTCAGCATGCGGGCAACTACGTCGTCCGCCTTGGCGCCGCCGGCGACGTATTCAGCCTTGGCGAAATCCAGGCGCTGGATGTCCTTGCCTACCTTTTTATAGAAACCAGCGCCGGCTTTCTGGCCCAGCGCTCCGGCGGCGACCAGCTTGGCCAGCACTTCCGGGGTTTTGTAGACGGCAAAGAAAGGATCGCTCTGCAGGTTGTCCTGCATGGTCTTGATCACGTGGCCCATGGTGTCCAGGCCGACCACGTCCGCTGTGCGGAAAGTGCCGGAAGAGGCGCGACCGAGTTTCTTGCCGGTCAGGTCGTCCACCACGTCTACCGTCAAGCCGAATTTCTCCGCTTCGTAGATGGTGGCCAGCATGCCGAAGATACCGACCCGATTGGCGATGAAGTTGGGTGTATCCTTGGCGCGTACCACGCCCTTGCCCAGGGTCGTGGTCAGGAAGCCTTCCAGCTGGTCGATGATTGCCGGACGAGTGGCAACGGTAGGGATCAGCTCCACCAGGTGCATGTAGCGCGGCGGGTTGAAGAAATGCACGCCGCAGAAGCGGGCTTTCAGTTCAGCGTCGAAGCCTTCGGACAGCGCAGTGATGGACAGGCCGGAAGTGTTCGATGCGAAGATCGCGTTAGGGGCGATGTAGGGAGAAACCTTCTTGTACAGGTCATGCTTCCAGTCCATGCGCTCGGCGATCGCCTCTATGATCAGGTCGCAATCCTTCAGGATGTCCAGGTTGTCTTCATAGTTGGCGACCTCGATGTAGGCGGCGTCATCCTTGTTGCCCAGCGGCGCAGGATTGAGCTTCTTCAGGTTGTCGATGGCGCGCAGTACGATGCCGTTCTTAGGGCCTTCCTTGGCCGGCAGGTCGAACAGGACGACCGGTACTTTGGCGTTGACGCAGTGGGCAGCGATCTGTGCGCCCATCACCCCGGCGCCCAGGACCGCAACTTTTTTTACGATGAAATTAGTCATTTTTTACCTCATGGGTAGCATGTGGAAAGGCAGCACAGCGGCCTAGGGCGCTGTGCTGCCATCTTGATTAGAACAGGTCGGCTTCCAGCGCCATCAGATTGGCGGAACCGGAGCGCGCCTGACGGATCAGCATCGCTGTTTCAGGAAGCAAACGGGCGAAATAGAAACGCGCGGTCGCCAGCTTGGATGTGTAGAAGGTGTCGCCGGAATCTTTTTTCTCCAGTGCGATTTTTGCCATTTGCGCGAAAAAGTAGGCATACACCATATGGCCGACCACACGCAGGTAAGGCACCGCTGCGGCGCCGACTTCGTCCGGGTTCTGGAAGGCTTTCATGCCGATTTCCATGGTCAGCTTGGTGACCTTGTCGCCCAGGTCTGCCAATGGCGTGATGAATTCGCTCAGCGCTTCATTAGTGCCGTTGGCTTCGACGAAGGCTTGCACCTTGGCGCCGAACTTGCGCAGTTTGGCGCCGTTATCCATCAGGATCTTGCGGCCCAGCAGGTCCAGCGACTGGACGGTGTTGGTGCCTTCATAGATCATGTTGATGCGGGCGTCGCGTACATACTGCTCCATGCCCCATTCAGAGATGAAGCCGTGGCCGCCGTATACCTGCATGCACTCGGAAGTCGCGGTCCAGGCATTGTCGGTGATGAAAGCCTTGATCACCGGGGTCAGCAGCGCCACCTCGTCGGCGCAGTCTTTACGCACTTCTTCATCTGGATGGTTCAATTCCTTGTCCAGCTGCAGCGCGACGTAGCCGGTAAAGGCGCGCGCGCCTTCGGCATAGGCCTTGGCCGTCAACAGCATGCGACGCACGTCGGCGTGCACGATAATAGGATCGGCTGGCTTGTCCGGTGCCTTGACGCCGGACAGGCTGCGCATCTGGATACGGTCCTTGGCATACACCAGGGCATTCTGGTAGGCAACTTCGGTCAAGCCCAGACCTTGCATGCCGACGCCCAGGCGCGCCGCGTTCATGAACACGAACATCGCGTTCAAACCCTTGTTCGGGCCGCCGATCAGCCAGCCGGTAGCGCCGTCCAGGTTCATCTGGCAGGTCGCATTGCCGTGTATGCCCATTTTTTCTTCGATCGCGCCGCAGAAAATAGGATTGCGCGCACCGTTGCTGCCGTCTGCGTTGGGCAGGAACTTCGGTACGATGAACAGCGAGATGCCTTTCGAGCCTTCAGGAGCGCCCGGCAGGCGCGCCAGCACCAGGTGCACGATGTTTTGCGACATATCGTGTTCGCCGGCCGAGATAAAGATCTTGCTGCCGGAGATAGTGTAGGAACCATCGACTTGCGGTTCGGCCTTGGAACGCAACATGCCCAGGTCGGTGCCGCAATGCGCTTCGGTCAGGCACATGGTGCCGGTCCATTCGCCGGAGATCAGCTTGGGCAGGTACAGGGCCTTTTGCTCGGGTGTGCCGTGCTCGTGGATGCATTCGTAGGCGCCGTGCGACAGGCCGGGATACATGGTCCAGGCCTGGTTGGACGAATTCAGCATCTCATAGAAAGAGTTATTCAGCGCCAAAGGCAAGCCCTGGCCGCCGAATTCCGGGTCGCAGGACAATGCAGGCCAGCCGGCTTCCACGTATTGCTTGTAGGCTTCTTTAAAGCCTTTCGGGGTAGTGACGGTATGGCTGGCCTTGTCGTGATGGCAGCCTTCGCGATCGCCGGAGTGGTTCAAAGGGAACAACACTTCGGAAGTGAATTTGCCGCCCTCTTCCAATACCTGGTTGATGATGTCTGCATCGATTTCTGCATACTTGGGCAAGTTCTTGAATTCATTTTCAACTTGCAATAGTTCATGCAAAACGAATTGCATATCACGCAAGGGAGCGACGTATTGACCCATGATTTTCTCCTGATACCCGGTTAAATTAGCTTAATTAAATTGTGGTGGAATCTACTTGAATCTGCTTACTGTCCAGTTACTGCGGCGGCGGTTTAGCCTGGCTATCAATACCGGCACAACCTGCCTGCGTTATGCCTGGCCTATGCCTGCTCTGCAGCCTGCCGCGAATAATTCTCGATTAATCTTTCAAACCCGATTTCTGCCCTGTCCACGCTGCCAGGCTTGCGCAAGAAACGTGCATCGTGGTGCAGCGCCAGTATCAGTCCGTACATTTCATAGACGATCTGCTCCGGGTCGACATCGGCACGCAAGTGCCCCAGCTGTATGGCCTGGGTCACGGCGCGGCGCAATGCGCCCTGCCAAGCGTGTATCATGCCGACCAGTTCATCGCGTATCGGCCCCTGCCTGTCATCGTATTCGGCGGCGCCGCTGATATAGATGCAACCGGAGGCGATTTCCACGGTGACGCGCTTGACCCACAGCGCAAACATCGATTGCAGACGCGGCAAACCGCGCTCTTCCTTCATGCTGGGGTAAAACACTTCCTGCTCGAAATGGTGGTGATACAGCTTCAGCACCTCGATCTGCAGGTCCTCGCGCGAACCGAAATGGGCAAATACGCCTGATTTGCTCATATTCATCTTGTCCGCCAGCAGGCCTATCGTCAGCCCTTCTATGCCGTCGCGGCTGGCGGCGTCCAGGGCCACATCCAGAATCGCTGCACGAGTCAGCTCCCCTTTACGCATAAATTTCGATGTCATATTCATAATGCATTTAATCGTGTTGAATGATTCATGGAGGCAGGCTTACGATGCGACCATGTGAATTAATCGAACGCTCGTACTATTAGCCACGGCGCTATAAAAGTCAAACCAGAAACCGCGATGTAGCCGCGTTTAGAGGAGAGTACCTACTTGCTTACGCGGGTTTCCCCGGATTTCCTTGTATTTCCTGGTGATTCCTTTCCCACAGGAATTCTATTGCGATGCAGCCTCAATTCCTGGTGAAATCCAGCTGGCGCCGGTCGCGCTTGGTAGGCCGCCCTGTCACGGAAGCGCCGGGTTCGCGGTAATATTTTTTATGCAGCGCAGCCTTGGCGCGATTTTCCACGCTTTCCGCAGTCTCCTGGTACATGGTCTGCGCCACCGTTGCCGAGCCGCGCACATCCAGCGCGCGTTGCACCTGCACCTGCCAGGTTTGCTCGGCGTGCTGGATCTCCAGCAGGTCGCCGGCCTTGACGCTGTGCGCCGGCTTGATGCGCTGGCCGTTTTGCAGCACCCGCCCCAATTCCACCGCCGTCGTCGCCAGGGTCCTGGTCTTGAAAAAACGGGCGGCCCACAGCCATTTGTCTATTCTGACGCTATCGCTCATTGGTCTCGATTTGATCGTGTAAATCCTTGGGAAATCCGCCTATTTTCACACGACCATACTATTTTCTGCACTGTATTTCAGCCCCCATGCAATTACAAGGCATTTATAGACAGAATGCACTATCCGGGTGCGATTAAATGCAGATGCGCAATTGCTGCACCGCGCATAGACAAATATTTGTACGAACGTACAATCTATTCGCCAAGCATTTGCTTTCTCAAGCGGTGCTGGGGGCCGAGTATCACCCATGCTGCCAACCCGGCAGTCTGGGCTGAGGTTTTTGATCCCGCCTGCGGACTCAGGATCGAGTGCGCTGGGCGATATCAATGGTCCTTGATCTTCACAGGAAAATAGCGCATGAGCTCAGTGAATGATTTAAGCGGGAAAAAGCGGGCCATCCTGGTCGCGGCGGAAAAATGCTTTGCGATGCAAAGCTATGAGGGAGTGTCGATACGCGATATTGCGCACGAAGCCCAGGTGCCGATCGCGCTGGTGGGATATTATTTCGGCGCAAAAAATGAGCTGTATCACGCCATCTATGAACACCGCAGCGGCTATATCGCGGAGCGCCTGTCGGACTTGCACAAGGCCAGGCTGCATACCGACCCCGAGGCCGCACTGAACGCCATCATCGCCGCCTTCATTACCCCGGTACTCAAGCTCAATGAACAGCCGGACGGGGTCAATTTTTCGCGCATGGTGATGCGCGGCGTGATCGACCAGCACGAAGCCAGCGATCGCATCACCCGCGAATTCTACGACCCCATGGCCAGGGAATTTATTGCCGCACTGAGCGGCGCGCTGCCGGCTGCACCGATAGAGACCATCTACTGGTGCTACCAGTTCACGCTCGGGGCCTTGCTGCACCATGTGGTCGATACCCGCATAGAAAGGCTGTCGGAAGGCCGCTGCCCGGCCCGCAATGCCCTTATCGCCGCGCCGCACCTGCAGCGTTTCATTAGCGCCGGCATACTCGCCGCGGCCCAGGCATCTACCCCTTCTTCCCTCAAGGAAAATCCAGCATGAGCGACGCGATAGACATTCCCGGCAAGCTGCTATGGACCCCATCGGCCGAGCGTATCAACCAGAGCCGCATGCACGACTACCTGCAATGGCTGCAGGCAAGCAAAGGGCTACACTTCAGCGACTACAATGCGCTATGGCTATGGTCGGTCGAGCACCTGGAAGATTTCTGGGAAAGCATATGGCAATACTTCGACGTGCACAGCAGCGCGCCGTACACCCGTGTACTCAGCACGCATGCGATGCCCGGCGCGCGCTGGTTTGAAGGCGCACAGCTCAATCTGACCGAGCAGCTATTCCGCTTCCACCAGGACCAGGGCAGCGTGCAGCGACCGGCGATTATCTTCCAGTCCGAACCGGATGTGGCCGAGGGCCGCACCCATACGCTGGGCTGGGGTGAAATGCGCAGGCAGATCGCCTCGGTCGCCCACGCATTGCGCCAGATGGGCGTGCAGCGCGGCGACCGGGTGGCGGCCTACCTGCCGAATATTCCAGAGACGGTGATTGCTTTCTACGCCTGTGCCAGCATAGGCGCAATCTGGTCCAGCTGCTCGCCCGATATGGGCAGCCCCAGCGTGCTGGACCGTTTTGCCCAGATCCATCCCAAGGTATTGCTCGCGGTGGACGGTTACCGCTATGGCGGCAAGCCCTTTGACCGGCTGGATGTGGTCGAGACTTTGCAAGCTTCCCTGCCCAGCGTGGAACAGGTGGTGCTGCTGCCGGTATTGCGGCCTGAGCTGCCGGCCGGCAATTTCATTTCCTGGAACAGCCTGCTGCAGCATGAGGTCGCGATGCAGTTTGAAGCGCTGCCCTTCGACCATCCCTTGTGGATAGTGTATTCATCCGGCACCACCGGCATGCCCAAGCCCATCGTCCACAGCCAGGGCGGCACCATGCTGGAAACCCTGAAAGGGCATGGCTTGCAGCTGGACCTGGGCGAGCGGGATCGCTTCCACTGGTTCTCGACCACCGGCTGGATCATGTGGAATTCACAGGTGACCGGCCTGCTGCTGGGCGCCACCATCTGCCTGTATGACGGCAATCCCGGCTATCCCGACCTGGGCACGCTATGGAAATTCGCCGAACAAAGCGAAGCCAGCTTCATGGGCGCGGGCGCGGCCTATTTTGCCAATTGCATGAAGGCCGGCATACAGCCGCGCAGCCTGGCGAACCTGCGGCACCTACGTTCGGTAGGTTCTACCGGCTCGCCGCTGGCCGAAGAGGGCTTTGAATGGATCTACCGGGAGGTCGGCAGCGACATCATGCTGGCGTCGATCAGCGGCGGTACCGATATCGCGGCCACCTTCGTCGGCTCCTGCCCCATCATGCCCCTCCATTCAGGCGAGATACAAAGCCGCAGCCTGGGCATCGCCGTGTATGCGATGGATGAGCAAGGCAAAGCCCTGAACAATGAAGTAGGCGAACTGGTGGTCACCGAACCGATGCCGTCGATGCCGCTGTTCTTCTGGAACGACCAGGACAACCGGCGCTATCTGGACAGTTACTTCGACGTTTACCCGGGCTGGTGGCGCCATGGAGACTGGATCAGGATTACGCCGCGCGGCGGCGCCGTGATCTATGGCCGCTCCGACACCACCATCAACCGCCACGGCATACGCATGGGCACCAGCGAGATCTACCGTGCCGTGGAAAGCCTGCCGGAAGTACTGGACAGCCTGGTGGTGGACCTGGAATACCTAGGGCGCGAATCGTATATGCCGCTGTTTGTCGTGCTGCGCCCCGGCGTAAAGCTGAACGAGGACTTGATACAGTCCATCAAGAGCGCGATCCGCACGGCGCTGTCGTCGCGCCATGTGCCGAACGAGATTTTTGCGGTGGCGGAGATACCGCGCACGCTGTCGGGCAAGAAGATGGAATTGCCGATCAAGAAGCTGTTGATGGGCACCCCCATAGACAAGATCGCCAACCGCGATGCGATGGCCAATCCCGGCAGCCTGGCCTACTTTGAGCAATTTGCGGCGGCCAGGAGCCAGGCCGGCTGAATTGCCCCCGGCTAAGCGCCGACTATCCAGCCCTCCAGTGCATCGAACACCGGCAGGCCATAATTGCTGTCGCGCCGCTGCCAGGCCCAGGCTGCGCTGAGCGCGCAGAGTGCCGCGTCCAGGTAGTCGCCGCTGGCGTCTTCGATCAAAGCCTCCCTGTGCGGTCCGCACTGCAAGGGCAGACCCAGTTTGTAGCTGCCCGCCTCCAGCGCAGTAACGATCTGCTCACGCCTGCTCCTTCTTTCCGCGGTATGCCAGGCCTTGGCGTCGCTCTTATACGATGCCCGGGTAATGCTCCTGGCCAGCATGCCGGGATAGGCTTCCAGTGCAATGCGGCTATCGCCCGCATGCACGCCGGGAATGCTCACTCCCGCCTCCAGCAGGCGCGGCACGCCGGCATGCAACATATAGGCCACCGGCGGGTTGACCCATTTCATCGACGGCGAGGAGCCGGCCGGGAGGTCGGTGGCGCGATGCGCAAACTTGTTGCCGGCAGCACGGGCGTCGCAAAATGCCTTGAAAGTATGGCGCAACTCGACGCGCGACAGGCCGCGCACATGCAGGATCAGCTCCGCCCATCGGGTAGGCCAGCCCAGGTGCTCGACCAGTTCGCGCGGCAATGAGAACGGCAAGTCGAAGCCGGCCAGCCAGGGGCCGGGCCGGCGCAGCCAGGTTTCGAAGGCGGCAAAATCATGCAGGGACTGCAGCGACTGCAACACGAACACGCCTTGCTGCACTTCCCCGGTGGCGACGGTAATGCCTTTGCGCCTGGACGGCGCCGAGGTAAAGTCTACACCGTGCAGTATCAAGCATAACCTCCCAATGTGACGATGCGCATCAGGCCGCGATAGATCAGGTAGGCCGTGCCATACCAGGCGCGTTTGTACCAGGCTTGATTATGGTAATCCTCGACCGCGATCAGCACGCCGTCGGCGATGCCCTGCTCCAGGTGCGCGGTCAGTTTTTGGGCAAACTCTTCATCGCGAATCACGACATTGGCTTCCTGGTTCACAAACAGGCTCAGGCCGTCAAAATTGCTGGAGCCGACGGTCGCCCAATCCTGGTCGACCACGGCCACTTTGGCATGCAATTGGGTCCTGCGGTACTCGACTATCTTCACGCCGTGCATCATCAGCTTGGGATAATAGGAGTGCGCCACCGCATCCTGCAGACGAAACTGGCCCACCCCTATCAGCAAGGTGACATCGACGCCGCGGCTGGCAGCGGAGATCAGGGCCCGCCGGAACTTGCGGCCGGGGGCGAAATAGGGATTGGCGAGTATGGCCGTTTTCCTGGCCAGGCCCAGCGCCTGCAGATAGGCGCGCTGGATAGTCGCCCGGTGCCTGAGATTGTCCCTGACGATAAAGGCGGCCAGGCTGGGCTGGTGCAAGTCGGGCAGCCCGGCTTGCCGCTCTTCGCGCAAATTGATCAGCAATTGCAGGCGCGACTTCAGCGCCAGTTTTCCCATACGCAGCCACTGCGCGTAAATTTCCAGGTGTATCTGGTCCACCAGCGGGCCGGTGACGCGCACGGCAAAATCCCAGCGCGGGAATTGCAAGGGGGTCGCAGTATCGTCGTCGGACAGCATATCGTCATTGATATTCAGGCCGCCAACCAGGGCGGCTTTCTGGTCGACCACACAGATTTTCCTGTGGGTGCGCGCCAGCCCGCGCCGGAACCAGGGATTGAAGCGGCGGAACTCGACCCCGGTACGGGCAAAGCTCTCAAGCAGGGATGTCGATTGACGATCGCCGGTGCCCAGCCAGTCGGCGATCACCTTGACTTGCACGCCGCGACTGGCGGCCCTTTCCAAAGCGGCCTGCACCAGGGTCCCGGTGGAGTCGGAGGAAAAAATATAGGTTTCAAGATAGATATCCTGCTGCGCCAGTTCGATGTCGGCAATCATGGCCGAGAAATACTCTGCACCGCTGTGCAAGAGCTGGACTTCATTGCCGCCCACAAAATTGAGTTTGCGCATTATTGTTGTTTAGGGCCTGTTAACATTTAAATTGGGAGATGCGTTCAAACCAAAACACGGGCTGGCAAGGCGTGCGACGCAGTTAAAGCTGGCGCCTTAACAAGGAGCGCAACGCAGTCCAGCGCGCGTTTTGGTTTGAACCCGGAGGGAATGGGTCTAAAACACCGCATGGCGTTGCTACGGGCCGCTGGCTTGGATCAACCAAGCGGCGCCAAATTTGTAACTTCGGTGCCTAGCCCTGCAATGTTTTAGACCCATTCGCACACCCAATTTAAATGTTAACAGGCCCTAGCCGGGGCGAATATTCCAGGGTAGCCACGATGGGTACGTGGTCGGATAATTTGGCCCAGGGGGCTCCACTCAAGACTTCGGCCGCCTCGACCTTGAAACCGCGCACATACATGCGGTCCAGCCTGAGCCAGGGCAGACCCGCGGGAAAGGTCCTGCCAGTCTTGATCTTGGGTTTGATGCCGGCATTGAAACCGGCCAGCGCCGCCACCCGCAGCGACATGGCCCTGATGCCGGCGTGATGCGTGCCGTCGTCAAATACTTCTGTCACGCCCAGTTCCGCATACAGGGTGTGGCTCAGGCTATTGCGCCAGTCGTTGAAGTCGCCCGCAATGATCAATGGCGCATCCGCCGGCAGGCTATTGTGGATTTCCCTGATCAGCGCCTGCACCTGGCGCTTCCTGCTGGAGGCAAACAAGCCCAGGTGGATGACGAAGCAATGGATATCTACCGCCGGCGTGCGGATCAGCGTATGCAGGATCCCGCGTTGTTCGTAAGCGTGATCGGACACGTCATGGTTGGCGACCGAGGCGATTTCGTATCGGCTCAGCAAGGCATTGCCGTGATGTCCATGCTCATACACGGCATTCATGCCATAGGCGGAATGCCGGCTGTCGCCGGCCAGGAAGTGGTGCTGGGCTTCGGACGGCCACTGGCTGTGCATGAAGGCATGCTGGTCATGCTGGCCCTGTACCTCTTGCAGGAACACCAGGTCGGCGTCCAGCAAATCTATCGCGTCCTTGATCCCGTGTATGCGCGCGCGCCGGCCGAAAGCCGTGACGCCCTTATGGATATTATAGGTAGCGATACGCAGTTTCATTTGATATCAATGATCCCGGTGATTTCAGGTATCTGCTGCGGCATCAAAAAACTTGGGCAATTGCAGGATGGCCTCGGCATTCGATGACGAAAAGCAACGATCGGCCGCTTCGCGATACGGCAGCCACACATATTGCAGGTGTTCGCGCGGCGCCAGCCTGACCGGTATATCGCGCGGCACTGCAAGGCTGAATACATGCTCGGTATTGTGCGTCACTCCCGGTGCATAGCGGTGACGCCATACCGGATATATTTCATATATATTCGACAATTGCCAGTCTGTCAAAGCCCCGATCCGGTTTGCCTGCACGTCAATCCCCGTCTCTTCCATAACTTCGCGCGCCGCTGTCGTCAGCAACGCTTCATCCAGCGTGTCCTTGGAGCCGGTGACGGATTGCCAGTATCCCGGTTTGTCGGCTCGTTCTATCAGCAATACGTCCAATTCCGCAGTGTGTATGACCACCAGGACAGATTCGGGAATTTTATAAGACATTGTCATCCGTGATTATGGCCAGGGAACCACAGCCCATCATGCACTATCCTACCCGCCGTATAGTCTTGCGACAGTGCGGTAACTAGCACAAGATGCGACCTGCTCGCTGCAGGCGAGCCGCCCTGGTTTGCAACAATAAAAAAAGGCGCGGAATTCCGCGCCTTCATTATGCCAAATTAATACCAAGGCATCAGGATTTCAGCAATCAAGACTTCACTACCGGCTCGGCATTGCGCAGGCGGATATGCAATTCCTTCAATTGCTTCTCATCCACGGGGGACGGTGCATGGGTCAACAGGCATTGTGCGCGCTGGGTTTTCGGGAAGGCGATCACGTCGCGGATCGATTCCGAACCCGTCATCATCGTCACGATGCGGTCCAGGCCGAAAGCCAGGCCGCCATGCGGAGGCGCGCCGTATTGCAAGGCATCCAGCAGGAAGCCGAACTTCAGTTGCGCTTCATCGTCGTCGATCTTCAATGCGCGGAACACCTTGCTCTGTACTTCGGCGCGGTGGATACGGACCGAGCCGCCGCCCAGTTCCCAGCCGTTCAATACCATGTCATAGGCCTTGGCGATGCATTTGCCCGGATCGGTTTCCATCAAGTCTTCATGGCCGTCTTTAGGCGCAGTGAAGGGATGATGGGTCGCCGACCAGCGGTCGCCGGCTTCGTCGTATTCAAACATCGGGAAGTCGATCACCCACAGCGGCTTCCAGACGTCGTCGAACAAGCCGTTTTTCTTGCCGAATTCGCTATGGCCTATCTTCACGCGCAGAGCGCCGATCGCGTCGTTGACGATCTTGGCCTTGTCGGCGCCGAAGAAGACCAGGTCGCCATCTTGCGCGCCGGTCTGCTCCAGGATTTGCGCCAAGGCGGCATCATGGATATTTTTGACGATAGGCGATTGCAAGCCGTCGCGGCCCAGGGCTTTTTCATTGACCTTGATGTAGGCCAGGCCTTTGGCGCCGTAGATCGCTACAAATTGCGTGTAAGCGTCGATCTCGGAGCGCGGCATATTGGCGCCACCTGGCACCCGCAGGCCGACCACGCGGCCGTTAGGCATGTTGGCTGCGCCGGAGAAGACCTTGAACTCAACGTCTTTCATGACGCTGGTCAGGTCCGTGAATTCCAGCTTGACGCGCATGTCCGGCTTGTCCGAACCGTACAGGCCCATCGCGGTGGCGAAGTCCATCACCGGGAAAGGGTTAGGCAGCTCGATATCCAGCGTGTTCTTGAACACCAGGCGTATCATGTTTTCAAAGATGTCGCGGATTTCCTGCTCGTTCATGAACGAGGTTTCGCAGTCGATCTGGGTGAATTCGGGCTGGCGATCGGCGCGCAAGTCTTCGTCGCGGAAGCATTTGGTGATCTGGTAGTAGCGGTCGAAGTTGGCCACCATCAGCAATTGCTTGAACAGCTGCGGCGATTGCGGCAGCGCAAAGAATTCACCGGCATTCACGCGGGACGGCACCAGGTAGTCGCGCGCGCCTTCCGGCGTGGACTTGGTCAGCATCGGGGTTTCTATATCGATGAAGCCGTTGGCATCCAGGAACTTGCGCACTTCCATGGTTACCTTGTAACGCAGGCGCAAGTTGTTTTGCATTTGCGGGCGGCGCAGGTCCAGCACGCGGTGGGTCAGGCGCGTGGTTTCGGACAGGTTGTCGTCATCCAGCTGGAACGGCGGAGTCACCGATGCATTCAGCACTTCCAGTTGCTGGCACAGCACTTCTATCTTGCCGGACTTCAGGTTGGCGTTGCTGGTGCCCTCGGGGCGGTTGCGCACGACACCGGTGATGCGCAGGCAAAACTCGCTGCGCACGGATTCGGCGGCGGCAAACACGTCGGCGCGGTCCGGATCGCAAACGACCTGCACCAGGCCTTCGCGGTCGCGCAAATCGATGAAGATCACGCCACCGTGGTCACGGCGACGGTGCACCCAGCCGCACAGGCTGACGGTTTGACCGAGAAGAGCCTCAGTGGTGAGGCCGCAATAGTGGGTACGCATGGACATATCTATTACCTGTCTTTGTTCAAAGTTATCAATGATACTGGCCGGCCTGCCGCTGTGTCCCGGCAAGCCCGCGCATAGGGTTTGTTACTGCAAATTGTCGCCGTTTTTAAGCGGCAGGTGCTCGGGGGCGACCACGCCCATGGACACGATATATTTCAGTGCGGCGTCAACACTCATATCCAGCTCTATCGTCTCGGCCTTGGGCACCATCAGGAAGAAGCCGGAAGTAGGATTCGGCGTAGTCGGCACGTACAGGCTGACATATTCGCCCTGCAGATGATTCGCGACATCGCCGCCGGGAATGCCGGTCAGGAAGGCGATGGTCCATGATCCCTGGCGCGGGTATTGCACCAATACGGCTTTGCGGAAGGCATTGCCGGAAGAAGAGAACAGGGTATCCGAGACCTGCTTGACGCTGGAATAGATCGAATTGACGATGGGAATGCGGTTGAGCAAGGCCTCCCAGGCCGCCACCACGTAATTGCCGATAAAATTTTGCGTCAGCAAGCCTGTCACAAAAATAATCAACAAGGTCAGTATAGTGCCCAGGCCCGGTATGCGGAAACCTACCACCGCTTCCGGCCGCCACTGTGCCGGCAGCAGCAGCAGCGACTGGTCCATGGTACTGATAATTGCATGCAACACCCATAAGGTAATTGCCAGCGGCACCAGTATCAACAAACCCGTGATGAAATATTTACGCATTACACTCGCCATTCTATTAGTCAAACTGCAAATCCGAAACGCCAGCTCCGCCGCGCTTCAGGCAGCCTTGCCTTCCGTGCCGCCGCTAACTGCGCTGGTAGTACTAGCAGCGCTGGCAGTACTGGTGCTATTGGCGGCGTCGCCGGAGGCCGATCCCGATGCCGTCGTTTCCGGGCCGGCAGCGCCGACTGCGGGCGCCGACGAAGTTCCAGCCGCGCCATTGGAGCCGCCGCGGAAATCGGTCACGTACCAGCCTGAACCCTTGAGCTGGAAACCGGCAGCAGTCACCTGTTTCTTAAAACTGGCCTTGCCACAGCCTGGGCAATCACTCAAAGGATCGTCGGACATCTTTTGCAATACGTCCTTGGCAAAACCACAATCTTCACAGCGGTAAGCATAAATCGGCATATCTCGCCCTAAAAAAGCTGATAAAACCCTGAATTATAAAGGTTTTTTGGCGAAATTTGCGCACTGCCCTGCGTCCCCCTGTTTACGCCTCGGCGGCAACCGGCTTCCTGACGAACTGCGGCAGCAGGGAACCGAAGACCATGCCGCCCAGGCTGACCAGCACACCGACCAATTGCGGCGGCCAGTAACCCTCAGGGGCAACATATTCCAGGCTGATCCAGACCGTCAGGCCGAGAACGATGGAAGCCAGCGCGCCCTGGCTGGTCGCCCGCTTCCAGTACAAACCGAAGGCCAGCGGCACAAAAGCCGCCACCAGCGTGACCTTGTAGGCGTTTTCCACCATCTTGTAGATGCTGGAACCGGTATTCATGGCAAACAAGGTAACAATCGCGGTAAACACCAGCACCACGCCGCGCATCATGAACAGGAATTGCTTGTCGCTTTGCTGGGGCAGCATCGCCTTCAGGATATTTTCCGAGAAGGTGACCGAAGGCGCCAGCAAGGTGGCGCTGGCGCAGCTCTTAATTGCCGACAACAGGGCGCCGAAGAACATCACCTGCGCAAAAATTGGCACCTTGGTCATGATCAGGGTGGGCAGTATCAATTGCGAATCCTTGTCGATCAGGCTTTCCACCATTTGGGGGTCGATCAAGGTTGCCGAATAAGCCAGGAACATGGGAATGAAGGCAAAGCAGAAATACAGCACGCCGCCCAGGACCGAGGCGCGGCCGGCAATTTGCTCGTTCTTGGACGAGGCCACGCGCTGGAACACGTCTTGCTGCGGGATAGAGCCCAGCATCATGGTGATCCAGGCGGCGAAGAACCACAGCATTTCCTTGCCGCTAGGCGCCGGCCAGAACTCCAGCTTGCCGGCATTGGCCGCGTGCGCGATGACGGTACCGGCGCCGCCGACCATGCCCGACACTTCCCAGCCTATGTACAGCATGCCGATGACGATAATGATCATCTGGATAAAGTCGGTAATCGCGACCGACCACATGCCGCCCATCAGGGTGTATATCAGCACGCTGGCCGCGCCTATCATCATGCCTACATCCATAGAAATGCCGCCGCCCGAGACCACATTGAAGACCAGGCCCAGCGCCTTGATCTGCGCCGCCACCCAGCCCAGGTAGGAAATCACGATGCAGAGGGTGACCAGCACCTCGACCGCACGACCGAACTTGTTGCGATAATAGTCACCTATCGTCAACAAGTTCATGCGGTACAGGGGGCGGGCAAAAAACAGGCCGACGAAAATCAGGCACAGCGAAGAACCGAAAGGATCGGCCACCACGCCGCGCAAGCCCTCCTTGACGAAGGTGGAGGAAATGCCGAGCACCGTTTCCGAGCCGAACCAGGTGGCAAACACGGTGGCCGTCACCACATACATGGGCAGCGAGCGGCCGGCGACCGCGTAGTCCTTGGAATTATTCACATAGCGGGCTGCATACAGGCCTATCCCCACCGAGATAATCCAATAAAGCACGACAAACCAGATCAGAGTGTTCATGAGAGTATTTTGCTATAAGAACGGCCATGCGGCCAGACGATCAAGGGAGCCTGAAGCTGGCGCTATCAGCCCGCAATGAAAAAACCCGCAACAATTTGCTGCGGGCATTATAAGGCCAAGCCTGCGACATTGAATGACAGTCAGGCTCTAATTACGCTGATTTTAGGCTGATAAGCCGTCAATTTAGCGCCTACGCCACACTTTCCAACGCTCCTTGCCCTGAAATACGGAAATCGAATCCTGCACCGGAGCATCCTGCAGCAATTCAAAGCCCGGGTTGAGCAAGTCATCCAACTCCTGTTCGGAGATGCCGAACGGCGGCCCTTTGGTCGAATTATCAAAAAAGAAATACCCGGCCAGCAAGCCGCCGGCCGGCAAGAGCGCGGCCCAGCGTGCGGCGATATCGGCGCGCATGCGCGGCGGCAGGGCGCACAGGAAGGCGCGTTCATAGATCAGGTCCAGCGCATGCGGCGGCTGGTAGCTGAAAAAATCGGCTTGCAGAACGCGGTCGGCCCATGGCCCCAGAGAGGCCTTGGCGCTTGTCACTGCCGCGGCCGAAAAGTCGATCGCGGTCACGTCCCAGCCGGCCTCGGCCAGATAGGCCGCTTCATGGGCAGAGCCGCAACCCGGGATCAGGGTGACCAGCGGCCGCGCCGATTCTTGCACGAAAGCCTGCAAGGCCTGCGGTACGCCGCCCTGGTCCCACGGCGTGTATGCGCGCTGGAAGCGCTCATCCCAAAAATTGCTGGCGCTAGGGTCGCGGTTGGCAAATGGGTCCATGACTCTGCCTACATGTAATAAAGATGCAAGACCAACTGCGCCACCAGTGCCCCGGCTATCATGCCGCCGCCGAAGTAGATGATGATGCGCAGCAGGCGGTTGGTGGTCCTTTGCTCCGCCAGCAAACTGGTCAGCGCTTCAGTATCCTGGCGCGGCTGACTGGCCAGGGTCAGCGCCTGGTGCGCCAGGCGCGGCAACTGCGGGAAAATATGGCTGTAGCGCGGGGCCTCGGCCTTCAGCTTGTCCAGCAAGCCGCGCCAGCCTACCTGGTCGCTCATCCAGCGCTCCAGATAGGGCTTGGCGGTTTTCCACAAGTCCAGGTTAGGATCCAGTTGCCGCCCCAGGCCTTCGATATTCAGCAGTGTCTTTTGCAGCAAGACCAGCTGCGGCTGCACTTCCACATTGAAGCGGCGCGAAGTCTGGAACAGCCGCAACAGCACCTGCCCGAAGGAGATATCTTTCAGCGGGCGGTCGAAGATGGGTTCGCAACAGGCCCGCACCGCCGACTCCAGCTCATCGACACGCGTATCTTTCGGCGCCCAGCCGGATTCTATATGCGCCTCAGCTACCCGCTTGTAGTCGCGGCGGAAGAAGGCCAGGAAATTTTGCGACAGGTAATCCTTGTCGAAATCGGTCAGCGTGCCGACGATGCCGAAATCCAGTGCGACATAACGGCCGAAAGTCTCGGTATCGGTGGAGACCAGGATATTGCCCGGGTGCATATCGGCGTGAAAGAAGCCGTCGCGAAATACCTGCGTAAAGAAAATCTCGACGCCATCGCGCGACAATTTTGCCATGTCGACGCCGGCCTCCAGCAAACGCTCCGTTTGCGAGATGGGAATGCCGTTCATGCGCTCCATCACGATCACCGACGGCGAGCAATAGTCCCAATACATTTCCGGCACCAGCAATAATGTGGAATCGGCGAAATTGCGGCGCAACTGGCTGCCGTTGGCCGCTTCGCGCATCAGGTCCAGTTCATCGTGCAGGTATTTGTCGAATTCGCCGACTACTTCACGCGGCTTCAGGCGCTTGCCGTCGGCCCACAATTTTTCCAGCCAGCCGGCGGCCACGTGCATCAGGGCCACGTCCTTGTCTATCGACGCCTTCATACCGGGGCGCAGCACCTTGACCGCGACTTTGCGGCCATCCTTCAGCACCGCAAAGTGCACCTGCGCGATAGAGGCCGAGGCCACCGGGATGCGCTCGAATTCGGCAAACAGCTGCTCGGGATGATCGCCGAGGGACTTGGTGATTTGCGCAATGGCCAGGTCGGGATCGAAAGGCGGCACCCGGTCCTGCAGCTTGGCCAGCTCGTCGGCGATATCGGGCGGCATCAGGTCGCGCCGGGTGGACAGCACCTGGCCGAATTTGACGAAGATGGGCCCCAGTTCTTCCAGCGCCTTGCGCAGGCGCACGCCGCGCGGTGCGGAAATATCGCGCCAGAAAATCAGTATGTCTATCAGTTTTGCCAGGCGCGGCACCTTCAGGCCGGAGATGGCGATCTCATCTATGCCGTACAGGATGGCAATACGGATAATCTTCAACAAACGCAGGAATTTAAACACTAGCGCAACCTTTCCAGTTTTTCGATGCGCTTGGTCAAACGCTCTACATCATCACGAATCTTGTTCACTTCACTCCCCAGCGCCGCCACTGCGGCCGGCCTTACCAGCATGGGATTCTCTTCCAGGAAATACTCGGCCAGGTTTTCCTGCAGTTTTTGATGCGACTCTTGCACCGTCTGCACCAGCGTCCTGGCGGTCGCCACCATGCGCACCGCGGCGATATCGCCGAACAATTTGCTCAGGTCTTCTTCCGCCTCCCAGCGCAGGGTCTGGCTCAGCTGCGAAATCGTATTGGCGAAGTCGGCATCGCCGTCCACCTTCACATAAGAAAAAGCGCGTTCACGATTCTGGGCGATCAACGGCAAGCTGCTCAGCTTCACCGTGATTTTTACATCCGGCTGCGCATCCGCGGCGGCGGCTTCCACCATGCCGTCGGCGCTGACCTTGACTTGCAGCTTGAACAGTTCGACGTCTACGCTGGCCACTTTGCCGGCATGCGGGCGCAATTTATCCCTGGCCCAGGATTCTGAAGCCAGCAAATGATTAATAAATGGTGAGATTGGGATCATGGATGCTTAAATAAAAACCGCCCATGGTGGCATGGGCGGTCTCAAGTTTAACAGCTTATCGCTGAATACGGGCTCACGCTTACTGCAGCTGCTGTATTCCGGCCAGGACCCAGCCGCCCTGCCCGTCCAGCGGTTTGGACAAGTTCCAGACCTCGTTGAACGGTTCGGCCGGCGCATTGGCGGCCTCCTTGATCATGCCGGAGAACTTGACGCTGGCCAGGTGGTCGTTGCCAACCTGCTCCAGGCCCAGCAGTTCAGCCTCGATCGAGACGACGTCGGTGACATTCGCAGTCGCTCCGCGCTCCTGGATCTGCAATTTGACCTCTGCATACATTTCAGGCGTCGTGAATTCGCGGATGTCATTGATGTCGGCCCTGTCCCAGGCGGCCTGCAGGCGGATGAAATAAGTCTTGGCATTGCGCAGGAAAGCCGGCACATCGAAGTCAGCCGGTACGCCCCAGGGCGCGGTGGTGGCAGCGGCGGTGGCGGCGGCACTACCGGCTGCTGCCGGCTCCGGCTGGTAGGCATAGGCTTGCGGCTCTATGCGCGAACCTATCTCCGGCGTTCCCGAGGCCGCTGCGCCGGCATAGGCAGGCTGGAAGGCCGACGGCGTGCCGGCAGCCGGACTATTCTTGCGGAACAGGCGGATGATGAAGATCACCGCCAGGGCCAGCAAGCCCATGGTCAGGATGGAGCCCAGCATGCTGCTCAGTGCGCCGCCGAAGCCCAGGCTGGAAAACATTGCGCCCAGCAAGGCGCCGCCGATCAGGCCGCCGACTATGCCCTTCCATGGGCTGGCCGGCTTGGGCGGCACCGCTGCACTAGGGGCCGCGGCCGGTGCGGCCGGCGCCGGAGTGGGCTTGGCCGTATTGGACGGCGGCGCTACCTGGCGCGACACGGTATTCGACTGCCGTCCTATGGAACTGCCGCCGCCCAGACGCCGCGCATCCACGTCGGAGACCGTCACGGCGAGCGCGCTCGCCACTACCATCATTGCAATAAAGAATTTTTTCATGATTGACTCCTAGCACCCTGGTCTGCATCTGCAAAGCTGATCGCCGCAGATGCTTAAAGTTTAATACCGGTATGTAAAGCGGCCACACCTGCCGTCAGGTTGAAATACTGTACGCGCTCCAGGCCGGCGTCCTGCATCATGCCCTTCAGGGTTTCCTGGTCCGGATGCATGCGTATGGATTCCGCCAGGTAACGATAACTCTCGGCATCGTTCGCTATGCGCTGCCCCAGCCAGGGCAGTACGGAAAATGAATAGACGTCGTAAGGCTTTTGCAGCAGCGCCGGCACCTTGGAAAATTCCAGCACCAGCAACTTGCCACCCGGCTTCAAGACCCTGCGCATCTCTGCCAGCGCCTGGTCCTTGTGCGTCATGTTGCGCAGGCCGAAGGCCACCGTTACACGGTCGAAGTAGTTATCCTGGAACGGCAATTTTTCTGCGTCACAGAGTAAAGTGGGGGTAATCAGGCCCTTATTCAAGAGACGGTCGCGCCCCACCCTGAGCATGGATTCGTTGATATCGGTATGCCAGACTTCGCCGGACGCCCCAGCCTGCTTGACAAACTCCTTGGCCAGGTCGCCGGTGCCGCCGGCGATATCGAGTACCTTGAAGCCAGGCCGCACCCCGGCCTGGGCGATGGTGAACACCTTCCATACCCGGTGCAGGCCGGCGGACATCAGGTCGTTCATCACATCGTATTTGGCCGCCACTGAATGAAAAACCTCGGCAACCTTATGCACCTTCTGGTCTTCTTCTACGGTGGTGTAGCCGAAATGAGTCGTATTAGTCATGATTCTCGCCTATAGATTGCGCGCATTATACTGGGATTCTAGCCTAAGTCTTGCCCGTGAATTCTTTCTCCTATGGCAAGAAATACCGGCTTCAGGGCTTTTTATTTGCAATTTGCAAATAAATTTAGCCAGCCGATCCCCAGGCCATTGCGGAGTGCAACGTAAGACGACGGCCCTCTATCAGTGATGGTGGCCGCAAGCGCCGCCGGTCTGCTCCACCATGGCGGTGTCGCGCCCGGTTTCCGGATCCAGTCCGGCCGCTTGCAGCCGGTTCAGGTAGTCCAGCCACAGGCTGGCCTGGTTCTCGCCGAGCCAGTACAGGTAGTCCCAGGTATAGATCCCGGTATTGTGCGAGTCGGAAAAATGCGGCTGCACAGCGTAGTTGCCGACCGGCTCCAGCGCAGTCAGCGTGACATCGCGCTTGCCGGTCTGCAAAACCTCTTGCCCCGGGCCGTGGCCGCGCACTTCGGCCGACGGCGAATACACGCGCAATAATTCAAACGGCAAGGAAAATTCGGCGCCGTCGTCAAAAGTGACGTCCACTACCCGTGATTGGGTGCGCACCGTCAAGGCGGTCGGGATTGGCGTCGGGGCGCTTTGTTTGGAGCCTGTCATGATGTTCTCTAGTCTTTAATCTTGCAATTGCCTGATTATCTCGGCCCTTAAGGCCGGCAACAGCGCCAAGCGGGCCGCCGTACCCGGCAACTCTGCCCTGGCGCCGGCCCATATGGGGTTGGGGAAATGCGCATCATCCTGGTAGCGCGGTATCACGTGCCAGTGCAGGTGCGGCACCATATTGCCCAAGCTGGCCAGGTTGATCTTATGCGGCTGCATCACGGCGCGTATCGCGCTTTCCAGCTTCCACACCACGTCCATGAATTCAACGCGCTCCGCTGCCGGCAGATCCGTCATTTCCTTCACATGCGCATGCCAGATGACGCGGCAAAAGCCGGGATAATTGCCGTCATCCACCAGGATCACGCGCCAGCGCGGGCCGGCACATACCACGTCTCCCAGGCTCGCATCGCATAATTCGCAATTAACCATGTTTACACCAGCACCCGCTCTATGCCGCCGTTATTGGCGCGCGCGACATAGTCGGGCATCCAGTTTTCGCCGAGGATATGCCTGGCCATCTCGACCACGATGTAATCGGCCTGGGTGCCGGTATCGTCGTTATAGCGCGACAGCCCCTGCAGGCAAGCCGGGCAAGAAGTCAGTACTTTCACCTCGCCGGTAAAGCCGTCGGCGCGCAGCTTGTCGGCGCCCTTGGTCATTTCCTCTTCCTTGCGGAAGCGGATCTGGGTCGAGATATCCGGGCGCGAAGCGGCCAGGGTGCCGGCCTCGCCGCAGCAGCGCTCGTTCTTTTCCACCCTCTGCCCATCCGCGGTGCTGATCAGCGCATTCACCGTCTTCAACGGATCCTGCAATTTCATCGGGCTATGGCAGGGGTCGTGGTACATATAGCGGGTGCCGCTGACGCCGGCCAGCTTCACATCTTTTTCCAGCAGGTATTCGTGGATGTCGATGATGCGGCAGCCGGGGAAGATCTTGTCGAACTCATAGCCCTGTATCTGGTCGTAGCAGGTGCCGCAGGACACCACGACGGTCTTGATGTCGAGGTAGTTCAGCGTATTGGCCATCCTGTGGAACAGCACCCGGTTATCGGTAATGATTTTCTCGGCCTTGTCGTAATCGCCGGCGCTGCGCTGCGGGTAACCGCAGCACAAATAGCCGGGCGGCAATACGGTCTGCACCCCGACATTCCATAACATGGCCTGGGTTGCCAGGCCGACTTGCGAGAACAGACGCTCCGAACCGCAGCCGGGGAAATAGAACACGGCCTCGGTGTCGGCGGTGGTCGTCTTCGGATCGCGGATGATGGGCACCATCTTGTCGTCTTCGATATCCAGCAAGGCGCGCGCGGTCTTTTTCGGCAAATTGCCCGGCATCTTCTTGTTGATGAAGTGGATCACCTGCTCCTTGATGGGAGCCTTGCCCACCGATGCCGGTGGCGCCTTGGTCTGTTTCTTGGCGAATTTCTTCAGCAAGTCGTGGCCCATGCGCTGCGCCTTGAACACCAGCCCGGTCATCACCTGGCGGGTGGCATTAATGGTCGCCGGATCGGTTGCATTCAGGAAGAACATCGCGCCGGCGGTGCCGGGATTGAAGGACTTCTTGCCCATCTTGCGCAGCAGGTTGCGCATATTCATGGAGACGTCGCCGAAGTCGATATCGACCGGACAAGGCGTCAGGCATTTATGGCATACCGTGCAATGGTCGGCCACATCCTCGAATTCCGCCCAGTGCTTGATCGACACGCCACGCCGGGTTTGCTCCTCGTACAGAAAGGCTTCCACCAGCAGCGAAGTCGCCAGGATCTTGTTGCGCGGCGAATACAGCAGGTTGGCGCGCGGCACATGCGTCGCACAAACCGGTTTGCACTTGCCGCAGCGCAGGCAATCCTTGACGCTGTTGGCAATGGCGCCGATATCGCTTTGCTGCATGATCAGCGATTCGTGGCCCATCAGGCCGAAAGACGGCGTGTAGGCATTCCTCAGGTCGGCGGCGAATTCGGGCAGGTTCAGCAGCTTGCCTTTGTTGAAATGGCCATTCGGGTCTATCCGCAATTTATACGAGCGGAAATCCTTGATCTCGTCTTCGGTCAGGAATTCCAGCTTGGTAATGCCTATCCCGTGCTCGCCGGAAATCACGCCGTCCAGCGAACGCGCCAGCACCATGATGCGGGCTACCGCGGTATGCGCCACCTGCAGCATTTCATAATTATCGGAATTGACCGGGATATTGGTATGCACATTGCCGTCGCCGGCGTGCATATGCAAAGCCACAAACACCCGGCTGCGCAACACCTGCTTGTGGGCGGCGGTGCACTCGTCCAGGATCAGCCGGAAGGCGGCGCCGTTAAAGATCTGGCGCAGATGCGCGCGCACTTCGGTCTTCCACGAGATGCGCACGGTGCGGTCCTGCACGATACTGAAGACGGTCGCGTCCGGCTGCCTTTGCAGGCGCTCGTCAAAGACGAAGTCCAGCTTGTCCAGGCCGAGCGCGATCAGCTCATCCCTGGCTTGCGCCAAAGGCTTATCCAGCTGATTCAGCAGATAGGTCCAGCGCGCGCGGGTAGTGTCCAGCAGGCTCTCGGCCTGGCTGACCCGGTCTTCCAGCAGCTCGGCGGCGGAAATATCGTCGCCGTCGGCATCTTCGCTCTTGCCCAGCGGCAGGTTGCCCTTGGCAAAAAAGGCCGACAATTGCTCCAGCAAGGCCAGCTTGTTCTGGATCGACAATTCTATGTTGATGCGCTCTATGCCGTCGGTGTACTCGCCCATGCGATTGAGCGGGATCACCACGTCTTCATTGATCTTGAACGCATTGGTGTGCTTGGAAATCGCGGCGGTCTTGGCCCGGTCCAGCCAGAATTTCTTGCGCGCTTCCGGGCTGACCGCGACAAAGCCTTCGCCCACCCGGGTGTTGGCGATGCGTATCACTTCCGACGCCGCCTGCGCCACCGCATTCTCGTCGTCGCCGACGATGTCGCCGAACAGCGCCATCTTGGGCAAGACGCCGCGCTTGGACTTGGTGGTATAGCCTACCGCGCGCAGGTAGCGCTCATCCAGGTGTTCCAGGCCGGCCAGGATGGCGCCGCCCTTCCTGGTCTCGCCATCCAGGAAATCCTTGATCTCGACTATCGACGGTATCGCATCGCGGGCCTGGCCGAAGAACTCCAGGCAGACCGTGCGGGTATGCTTGGGCATCTTGTGCAGGATCCAGCGCGCCGAAGTGATCAGGCCGTCGCAGCCCTCTTTCTGCACGCCGGGCAAACCCGCCAGGAATTTGTCGGTGACGTCCTTGCCCAGGCCTTCCTTGCGGAACACCCGGCCCTTGATGTCGAGCTGTTCGGTCTTGAACGGCGTCTTCTCGCCGGGATGGGTCCATTCCAGCTTGAACTTGGCCACTTCCACGTCGTGGATCTTGCCCAGGTTGTGCTCGATGCGCGTGACGTCCAGCCAGTCGCCATTCGGGTCCACCATGCGCCACGAAGCCAGGTTGTCCAGCGCGGTGCCCCACAGCACGGCTTTCTTGCCGCCGGCATTCATCGCCACGTTGCCGCCTACGCAGGAAGCCTCGGCCGAAGTGGGGTCCACCGCGAACACGAAGCCGGCCTTTTCCGCCGCGTCCGAGACGCGCTTGGTGACCACGCCGGCGCCCGAATAGATGGTCGCATACGGCTGGCTGAGGCCGGGCAGCACCGTCATCTCGACTTCACCCAGCAGCTCCAGCTTTTCGGTATTGATCACCGCCGACAGCGGCGTCAGCGGTATCGCGCCGCCGGTATAGCCGGTGCCGCCGCCGCGCGGGATGATGGTCAGGCCCAGTTCTATGCAGCATTTGACCAGGCCGGCCATTTCGTCTTCGGTATCCGGGGTCAATACCACGAACGGATACTCGACCCGCCAGTCGGTGGCGTCGGTCACGTGCGACACGCGCGACAAGCCGTCAAACTTGATATTGTCCTTGGCCGTATGGCGCGCCAGCTTGCGATTGGCGCGCTTGCGCAAATCATAGGTCTGGCGGAATTCCTCGGCAAAATCGGCGACCGCCTTCCTGGCCGCCTGCAGCAGGGTTTCCACGCTGGCGCTGCGGATCTTGGTATCAACGCTGGTATCGGCTCCGGTGCCGGCATTGGCCTCGGCGGCATCGCTGTCGGCTTCGTCGGAACTGATGCGGCGCTTCTCCACCTCGTGCAGGCGATGGTTCAAGGCATCGATCAAATCCTGCCTGCGCTTGGGATTGTCCAGCATGTCGTCCTGCAGATAGGGATTGCGCCTGACCACCCAGATGTCGCCCAGCACCTCATACAGCATGCGGGCGGAACGCCCGGTCTGCCGTTTCCCGCGCAAGGTGTCCAGCAATTGCCAGGCTTCTTCGCCTAGCAGGCGAATCACGATTTCACGATCGGAAAACGAGGTGTAGTTATACGGAATTTCGCGTACACGGGTCGGTGTAGCGCCATGCGGCGCATCTGAGAGTAGAGCCTGGATTTGTGCTGGAGCGTTCATCAGTGGGTCTGTGGGTCTTTGAAGCGGCTGGGGTTCCTGGCGTTGACGTCCGACTCCCTCCTCCAGGCCCGCCGGCACTCTCCCGTTCACAGAAAATACAGGCAGGGCGGCAATCGCAGGCCGAGGATGGAACCGCCGGCATACTGCTGGGGCACCTCTAAAAGATTCATTCTAGCGTATTGCGATGCACCATGCGGTAACAGCCTTACACTTTTTACGCCTTAAATAGGGGAAAAACGCGATTTTACCTGAGAATATTCGGTGGCATCGTCGCCCTGAATTTTATTGTTTACATGGAGTATATGAATTTGAACGAAAACTTCCATCTCTATTTTTAGCGAAAAGACGGCATATACCGTACCCAGTATATTAATTTTGCCGCACCAGGCGGCTTAAAGTGGTATTGCACCAAAAAAATTCCGGAAATCATCGCCGCCGCTAGCGCGGCCTAGCCCAGCAAGCCCGCGATTTTATGCCAGAAGCCATCCGGCACCGCCAGCAGCAGCGAGCTCATCACGATATAGCGCAGGAATTTTCCTATCGCCATGTACATCACGCTGGGCCAGAACGGCAGCTTGAGCCAGCCGGCCAGCGTGCAGATGGGGTCGCCTATGCCCGGCACCCAGGCCAGCAGCATGGTTTTGGCGCCGAAATGGCGCAGCCAGCGATACCAGGCGGTTTCGCGCTCGGCGGCAAACGCCTGTTTGGCGCCATACCCCATCCAGTAATCGACGACGCCGCCTAGGGTATTTCCCAGGGTAGCGACCAGGATGGTGGGCCAGAACAAATCGGGATTGGCCTTGATCACCGCAAACACCGCCGGCTCCGAGCCCAGCGGCAACAAGGTGGCGGAAATAAAGCTGATCAGGAATACCGAACTCAAACCCACTTTCGGCAGCGCCAAAACGCCCAGTAACCAATGTATCGCGCTCTCTACCATGCTTGCTTTATCACCTGTCTAAAAGGCATCCATTATAATGAGCGGGCAATATTTATATTCCACTATCGACGCAAGGCAGTTTTTTATTGCCCAACATTGCTAAATTGCAATTTAAAATTCATTTATGACGACCGACTATCTCAAAAAAATCCTGACCGCGCGCGTCTATGACGTCGCGTTTGAAACTCCGCTGGAATACGCCCCCAGCCTGTCGGCTCGTATGGAAAACCGAATTTATTTCAAGCGCGAAGACATGCAGAGCGTGTTCAGCTTCAAGTTGCGCGGCGCCTACAACAAGATTGCGCACCTGAGCCAGGCCCAATTGAAGCGCGGCGTGATTTGCGCGTCGGCCGGCAATCACGCGCAAGGCGTGGCGCTATGCGCGGCCAAGATGAACTGCAAGGCTGTCATCGTGATGCCGACCACGACCCCGCCGGTCAAGATCGACGCGGTCCGGACCCACGGCGGCGACAATGTGGAGATTGTATTGCACGGCGAATCCTATACCGATGCCTATGACCACGCCATCAAGCTGGAACAAAAGCACAAACTGACCTTCGTCCACCCTTTCGACGATCCCGACGTGATCGCCGGCCAAGGCACGATAGGCATGGAAATCCTGCGCCAGCACTCCGAACCCATACACGCGGTGTTTGTCGCGATCGGCGGCGGCGGCCTGATTTCCGGCGTGGCGGCCTATATCAAGGCGGTGCGCCCGGACATCAAGATCATCGGCGTGCAAACCACCGATTCGGATGCGATGGCACGCAGCATCAAGGCCGGCCGCCGGGTGACGCTGAATGACGTAGGCCTGTTCTCGGACGGCACCGCGGTCAAGCTGGTAGGCGAAGAAACCTTCCGCCTGACCAAACAATATGTCGATGAAATCATCCTGGTCGATACCGATGCCGTCTGTGCCGCGATCAAGGACGTGTTCCAGGACACCCGCAGCATACTGGAGCCGGCCGGCGCGCTGGCGGTGGCCGGCTGCAAGGCCTACATAGAACGCGCCAAGGCCGACAAGCACAGCCTGAAGAACGAGACGATGGTGACCATCGCCTGCGGCGCCAACATGAATTTCGACCGCCTGCGCTTTGTGGCCGAGCGTGCCGAGGTGGGCGAGGCACGCGAGGCGGTATTTGCGGTTACCATTCCGGAAGAGCGCGGCAGTTTCCGCCGCTTTTGTGAACTAGTTGGCCCGCGCAATGTCACAGAGTTCAACTACCGCATCAGCGATGCAAAAACCGCGCATATCTTTGTCGGGGTGCAAGTCAGCAATCGTGAAGAATCCGGCAAGATCGCCAAAAACTTCGAGAAGCATGGCTTCCCAACGCTGGACCTGACCAATGATGAACTGGCCAAGCTGCATATACGCCACCTGGTCGGCGGCAAGAGTTCGCTGGCCGAGAATGAATTGCTGTACCGCTTTGAGTTTCCCGAACGTCCGGGTGCGCTGATGCGCTTCCTGAACAGCATGGCGCCCAACTGGAATATCAGCCTGTTCCATTATCGCAATCATGGCGCGGACTATGGCCGCACCCTGGTCGGCTTGCAGGTGCCGAAGAAGGAAATGAAGGGCTTCAAGGAATTCCTGAACACCCTGGGTTACCGCTACTGGGACGAAAGCAACAATCCGGCTTACCAGTTATTTCTGGGCTGAGCCGGCCCGGGCTGGCCGGCGGCGGTATCCGTGACACTGACGCATAGGTGCAAGCGACCGTGGCTCTACGCTTGCGACTAAGTGTGATCGCACTGGGTACGTTAGCGTACGGTCAGGCCGGCGCAAGCCTGTCACATTGACCGGACCTGGCTCAGGCCTATCAACGCATGGGCACTTATAGTGCTCTGTAATTTTTACCTATATGACTACAAGCTCCAACACACCTAACACGCCGGAATTGTCGCAACTGGGCAAGCCGGCGAGCTACAAGGCCGAATACGACCCCAGCCTGCTATTCCCCATTTCGCGGGAAGGCAAGCGGCAAGAGATAGGCATAGGCGGCACCCTGCCCTTCTTTGGCGTCGACATCTGGAACGCCTATGAAGTATCGTGGCTGAACCTGCGCGGCAAACCGCAGGTGGCGATCGCGACTGTCACGGTGCCGGCCGATTCGCCGAATATCATAGAATCGAAGTCTTTCAAGCTCTACCTGAATTCGTTCAACCAGACCCGGCTGGCGGGCACCGAAGCATTGGTGAATTTGCTGCAAGCCGACCTGTCGGCAGGCTTTGGTTCCAGCGTGCAGGTAAGCCTGACTACGCAGGAAAATTTTTCCAAGCTGGCGATGCAGGAAATGGAAGGCTTGCTGCTGGACCGGCTGGACATAGAAGTGGATTCTTATACTCCCAATCCCTACCTGCTGAAGGCCGACCAGCAAGAAGCGCCGGTGGAAGAAGTGCTGGTGTCCCACTTGCTGAAATCGAATTGCCTGGTCACCGGCCAGCCGGACTGGGGCAGCGTGCAAATCCGCTACGTCGGTGCGCCTATCGACCAGGAGAGCCTGCTGCGTTACCTGATAGGTTTCCGCGACCATAATGAATTCCATGAGCAATGCGTGGAACGCATCTTCACCGACATCATGCAGCACTGCAAGCCGCAGAAGTTATCGGTGTATGCGCGCTACACCCGCCGGGGCGGCCTGGATATCAATCCATGGCGCAGCAATTTCACGACCGCACAGCGGCCGTCCAATCATCGCAATGCGCGCCAGTAAGTACCCCTCGCACCCCTTTACATCACCCTTTCCATCAATCTGCACCTCGCAATATCCAGTACCAGTAAAAGAGTAAATAATGTTCAACAACTTGAAAAGAAAAGCCCTCCTGTTAGCAACGACCATTTCCCTGCTCGGCCTGTCCGGCCTCAGCCATGCGCAGCAAACCGACGACGACAGTTGGTGGGACCAGGCAAAAAACAAAGTCACTACCGTGATGGACCAAGGCCAGCAATCGCTGTTGCTGTCCGGCTATGCCCATCATGGTCGCAATACCTATACCGCGGAGCGCATCCGGGAATTGAATGAAAAGGCCTGGGGCCTGGGTTTTGCCAAGACCATCAGGAATAGCCGGGACAATGAAGAGATCGTGTATGCGCTAGGCATAGAGGATTCGCATTTCAAGCCGCAATTGATGGCGGGCTACGCCTATCAATGGACCAAGCCGCTGGGCGGCAATTGGGAAATCGCCGGCGGCTACACTGCGATGCTGGCCAGCCGCCAGGATTATTTTGGCGGCGTGCCATTCCCGCTGGTATTACCGTTGGCCTCAATCGGCACCAAGAGCACCAAGTTGATGGCCGCCTATATACCCCGGTTATCCAAAAACAAGGGTAACGGCGACGTATTACTGATGTTTGTCCGCTTCGACATCAACTAAAAAGCGGCCTCCCTGTCTAAAAGTGGCAACATTTAGCCACTTTTGGTCACTTTTTAGCCACTTTTCAGCCTTTCACAGGACATTAATGCCGCTTTCGGCAAAATTAGGCAGATAATACTCAGCAATAACTTGTTCCCTCTAAAAGCATCAGTTAAAGTAGCCGGGATTACCCTACTTCTGCATCCTATGCAAATCAAACAAGTCTTGCCGTGAGCTCGATCACTACACTGAGCAGCAAACAGTCACCGCTATCAAGCGGCAGCGATTGGCATGACAAGCTGGTCCGGCTGAATCCCGACGCCATCTTCGTCGTGGTCGATGAGGAACTGGCTTTCTCGAATCCGGCCGGCCTGGCATTGCTGAACGCTTCCAGTTCTTCACAATTGCTGGGTCTCAGGCTGGACGAGTTCATCGCCCCCTCCTGTGTGGCGCAGGCAAGAGCGCTCTTCCAAAAACTGCTGCACCCTCAAAGCGAGCCGGCCACCGCGCAATATCAATGCCTGGGGCTGGATGGCAAGCTGATTGAGGCGGAGGTCCGTGCCGCCCGCTTCTTGCATGACAAGCAGCCGGCCCTGCAGCTGACTGTGCGGGAAATCGGTCAACAGGAAAACCGGCCCCGCAATTCCACGCCAACACAAAAAACCTCCCCCGCATTGCAGGAAAAACCGCAGGGTCAGCAAAAATCCGGGCAGCCTGCCAGGCAGGACCGGGACGCCCTGTACACCGTGGCACTGGACCGGCCGCTGGCGCATATCCTGGAAGATATCTGCCTGCGCATGGAGGGGCTATTGGGTAATGGCGCAGCCTGCTCCATCATGCTGCTCGATGCCGATGACGAGCATTTGCTGCCGGGCGCCGCGCCTTCCCTGCCCAAGGACTACTGCGAAGCAATCATGCAGGCGCCGGTAGGACCGAATTCTGTATCCTGCGGCGCCGCCGTCCACCTTGGTCAGCCGGTATTTACCGAAGACATAGAACGCGATCCCTTGTGGCACAATTACCGCAGCATTGCCCTGAAGCATGGCTTGCGCGCCTGCTGGTCGGTGCCGGTCGCCACCGCCTTCCAGACCGTGCTGGGCGCTTTCGCCGTGTACTACCCGGCCCCGCGCGCGCCCAGCGACGCAGAAAAGACCAGGATACTGGGCGCGGTCGACCTGATCGCGCTGGCCATAGACAAGAAAAGGATGGAGCAGAGCCTGGCCGAGAGCGAAGAGCGCTACCGCTCGGTCGTCTCCAACCTGACCGAGGGCATCATGGTGGTGGCGCCCGGCGGCCAGATCCTGACCTGTAATCCCAGCGCCATGCGTATCCTGAAGATTAGCGATATCCATTCTACCGGCCGCCGGCACCGCTACTTCAAGCGCATGGTCAATGAAGACGGCTCGGAAATGAAGCTGGGCGACGATCCCGCTTCTACGGTATTCAGGACCCGCGCCCCCATCATGAACTTGTCGATAGGCATGGAGTTGCGCGACCGCTCGGTAGCCTGGCTGCTGGTCAACGTCATGCCCATCATCGACAGCGGCAAGGAGGTGGTGACGGCGGTGCTGATCTCGTTTACCGACACTACCGAGGTCAGGGAAACCCAGCGCCAGCTGCACTACATGGCCTCGCATGACGCCTTGACCGGGTTGCCGAACCGGCACCAGCTGAACCAGCGCCTGTCGCTTGCGCTGACCAATGCCAGGCGCAACCATCACCGGGTGGCTGTCCTGTTCCTGGACCTGGACCGCTTCAAGAACGTGAACGATACCGCGGGCCATTCGGCCGGCGACAACCTGCTGAAAGATGTGGCGGCCCGCCTCAGTTCCTGCATCAGGACCAGCGACATGCTGGCCAGGCTGGGCGGCGACGAATTCGTGATCGTGGCGGAAGCCTTCGACAACGCGGCCCACCTGAAGGAAATGGCGGAACGCGTGCTGGCCCGCATCCGCGAACCCTTCTACGTGGAGGGCAATGAATACTACCTGGGCACCTCGATAGGCATCAGCGTCTTCCCGCACGACGGCGACGACTGCGCCACCCTGCTGCGTTGTGCCGATTCGGCGATGTACTACGCCAAGGAATCCGGCCGCAACAACTACCAGTTTTTCACGACCGAGCTGAATGTCCGGGCCCAGCACCGCTATGCGCTGGAAAAGAACCTGCGTCGTGCGCTGCAGGAAGAAGAATTCCTGCTCTACTACCAGCCCAAGATTTGCCTGAAAACCTCGCGCATAGTCGGCGCCGAAGCCCTGATACGCTGGCAAATGCCCGATATAGGCATCATTACCCCGAATGAATTCATTCCCATCTCTGAAGAGATAGGCCTGATCCTGCCGATAGGCCGCTGGGTGCTGGAGCAGGCCTGCCGGCAAACCCAGTTGTGGCGCCAGAAATTTGCGCCCGAACTGGTGGTCAGCGTGAATATTTCGCCACGCCAGTTCCAGGATCCCGGACTGAGCAAATTCGTCCAGCAAGCCCTGGAACAAGCCGGCCTGCCGGCGCAAGCCTTGCAGCTGGAAATCACCGAGGGCCTGTTGATGGGGGAGGCCGAGCTCTTGCTGCCGGTCTTTAATGCCATCAAGGCGCTCGGCATCAGCATCTCCCTCGACGACTTCGGCACAGGCTTTTCGTCGCTTTCGTATTTGCAACGTTTCCCGATCGACAATCTGAAAATTGACAGGTCCTTCATTCGCGACATCCCGGAAAACCAGGATTCCGTTGTATTGACCAATGCCATTATTGCCATGGCGAATGCGCTAGGCATGAGTGTCACCGCCGAAGGCGTGGAGAATGCCGAGCAAATGTTCTTTTTGACCGATTCGGGCTGCCAGCAGATGCAGGGCTACTATTTCAGCCGCCCGGTGCCGGTAGAGGAATTTGAAAAACTGCTGGCGGCAAATGCTGAGCCGCAACATTGATTTTGGCTTGCATAGCCCCAAAAGAAGCCTATAATTTGTCACACGCACATTTTGTGCGGCGCACCATTGATTTCGCATCATGACGAATATTGCAAAAATACTGCCCCTTAGCAACGTACTGCTTGATCTTGAGGTATCCAGCAAAAAGCGGGCATTCGAACAAGCGGGCCTATTATTTGAAAATAATTGCAGCATTGCCCGCTCTGTCGTGTCAGACAATCTGTTTGCCCGGGAAAGACTGGGCTCTACCGGCTTAGGCCATGGAGTCGCGATTCCGCACGGCCGCATCAAGGGTCTGAAGGCGCCGATCGCGGCCTTCATGCGTCTGGCGGAGCCGATACAATTTGAATCGCCGGATAGCCAACCGGTCAACCTGCTGGTCTTTTTGCTGATGCCGGACAATGTCACCCAGCAGCATCTGGAAATCTTGTCGGAAATCGCGGAGATGTTATCCAACGAGGCTTTCCGCAGCTTCTTAAGTACCGAGCAGGATGCCGCCATCGTCCATGACAAAATTATCTCCTGGCAGCCCAACCTGCAGTCGGTAGGCTGATACCAGAAAGCCTCCGGCCAGCTCCCTTGTCTTCCGACCATCGCCCATATTGCGTACCTGAGCAATCCTGCCTACAGCCACCATGCCATTACTGACCGAACTGACCATACAAAAAATCTACGATGACAATCGTGATTCCATGCAGTTGGGGTGGTTTGCCGGCTTTTCAGGCGGGGACAAGCAAATTACCGGCGATGCGACCTCGTCTGCCGACCAGGTCGGGCACCTTAACCTGATCCACCCCGGCCGCATCCAGGTGCTGGGGCACCAGGAAATTGAATACTACAAGCGCATCTCGCCCAATTCGCGCGCCAACTTGCTAAAAGAGCTGGTCGCAGGCGCGCCGCCGGCCCTGATGGTGGCCCAAGGCCTGGATTCGCCGCCGGAATTCCTGACCGTATGCGACGACAATAATATCCCGCTGTTCTCTACCCCCCTGCCGGCGGCCCAGGTAATCGACTTCCTGCGCGTGTATTTGTCGAAGAAGCTGGCGCAACAAATCACGATGCACGGCGTGTTCATGGATGTGCTGGGCGTGGGCGTGCTGATTACCGGCGAATCCGGCCTGGGCAAGAGCGAACTGGGGCTGGAACTGATCTCGCGCAGCCATGGACTGGTGGCCGACGACGCGGTAGAATTTTCCCGCATAGCGCCGAATATGATAGAAGGCCGCTGCCCGCCCCTGTTGCAAAACCTGCTGGAAGTGCGCGGCCTGGGTTTGCTGGACATCAAGACCATCTTTGGCGAGACTGCAGTGCGCAGGAAGATGCGCCTGAAGCTGATCGTGCACCTGGTCAGGCGCAGCACCCTGGAAGAAAATTACGAGCGCCTGCCTATCGACTCCCAGACCGAGGAAGTGCTGGGGCTGCAGATCAAGAAAGTCGTGATTCCGGTGGCCGCCGGCCGCAATATCGCGGTATTGCTGGAAGCTGCGGTACGCAACACCATCCTGCAATTGCGCGGCATCAATACGCTGCAGGAATTCATGGAACGCCAGCGGCGTGCAATGAATGACGACATGGAACCCTGAGAACTTCGTCGGGTCTAATTCTCAAGCGCCTTTTCCATTCCTCTCGTACAATTATTCCATGCGCATACTCCTCATCTCAGGTATCTCCGGGTCCGGCAAATCGGTCGCCCTCAATGTCGTGGAGGACGCCGGGTTTTATTGTGTCGACAACCTGCCGCCCAGCCTGCTGCCAGAACTGATCACTACGCTGATAGGAGAAGGCATAGAGACGGCGGCGATGGCGATCGACTCGCGCAGTGCGCACCTGCTGACCAGCCTGCCGGACACCATAGACAAACTCAGGCAAGACGGCCACGAGGTGAAGATCCTGTTCCTGACCGCCAGCACCGAATCGCTGGTAGCGAGGTTTTCCGAAACCCGCCGCAGCCATCCGCTGTCGCACAGGCTGCAAAGAGACCAGCCGCTGACCGATAGACTCAGCCTGACCGAATGCATACAGGAAGAGCGGGAAATGCTGGCGGCGATCCAGTCCCTGGCGCATGTGATAGATACCTCCAACCTGAGCGCGAACAAGCTGCGCGAATGGGTGAAGGACATCATCCAGGTGCAGCACTCGCCGCTGACGCTGACCTTTGAATCCTTTGCTTTCAAGATAGGCGTGCCGCTCGATGCCGACTTCGTATTCGACGTCCGCATGCTGCCCAACCCTTACTATGATGTGGAGCTACGCGCGCTGACCGGCCGCGACGAGCCCGTGATCGCCTACCTGAAGAGCCAGGAAATGGCGCTGGATTTGTATGAGGACATACGCAAATTCATAGAGAAATGGCTGCCGCTGTTCAAGAAGGATAATCGCAGCTACCTGACCGTGGCCATAGGCTGCACCGGCGGCCAGCACCGCTCGGTGTTCATGGTGGAACAGCTGGCCAGCTATTTCAAGGATGCGGAACAAGTGCTGGTGCGGCATCGCCGGCTGGGATAACTGCAAGCCGCATTGCCGGAAGCCCACTTTTCATTCCGCTGCTAGGCCATCACTACCCTGCGCATCTTGTGCGCCACGTAATACAGGCTGACGACAGTTAGTACGGTACAGACCGATAAGGCGATCATGATCGCGTCGGAGCCTACCGCCTCGCCCTTCAGCACATGGTTCATCATGATATTCTGGGCCAGCACCGGCGCCCACTGAAACCAGGCCGGCTCCCGCCCGGGATTGAAAGTCAGCGTCAGCGGCACCATGCTGACCACCAGGCTGAACATCTGGTTGCGTACCTGCGCTTCCTTATAGCTCTTGCAGTTCAGCGCCACCGCTATCTGTATCGCCGCCAGGCTGGCCGCCAGCGGCAGCAAGACCATCAGGAAACCCCAGGCCTCTGCCATGCCAAACTGGAATTCCGCCCTCAGGGTTTCATTGCGTATCAGCCATTGCGAAGGGAAGAAACTCAGCACGGTCAGCAACACCACCGTCATGCTGACCGTGGCCACGGCGCCCCATTTGCCTATGGCCAGCTGCCAGCCCGATACCGGGTTCATCATCAGAGGTTCCAGCGAACCGCGTTCGCGCTCGCCCGCCGTGGTATCTATCGCTGCATACATGCCGCCTATGACGATCGCCATGATCAGCATGAAGGGCAGCATGCCGGTAATGGTCACCTTGCGCTCTTCCGGACGGCTGATCTGGCGCTCCTTCACCTCTATCATCTGCAACACCTCGGGCGAGACGCCGCGCAGCATCAAGCCCAGCAGCGCGTGCTCCTGGACATAGCTTTCCAGCACTTTCCTCAGTGGCCGCAAGCCGAACTGGGCCTGGGTATTGGCGGTATCGAACACCACCTCCAGCGTCGCCTTTTCGCCGTGCGCCAGCTTGTCTTCAAAGTCGCGCGGCACCAGCAATACCGGCTGCACCAATTCCTTGCTGCGCAGTTTCTTTTCATAATCGGCCGGCGCCGGCTGGATCTGGAAACCCTGGCGCAGGATATGGTTTTCCAGGCCGGGCGCATATCGCATGTCGACCGCAATGACGGTGCGCTTTACCTCCTGCGATTCGACTTGCGACAATACTTCGGACACGATCAGCAATAGCAGCGGCACGCCCAGCAGCGAGCTGAGCAAGACTACCAGCAAGGTGCGCCGGTCGCGCATCGCATCCATCATCTCTTTGCGGAATATGGCGAATATGGCTTTCATGCTGGGGTCCTGGTGATGGGGGCGGTCGGGTGCAGGAAGGCCAGTTGCACGAAGGCGTCTTCGAAATCGGCTTCGCCGGCCTGCAGCAGCAGTTCGTCCACGGTGCCGCAGGCGACATCCCTGCCCTCCGCCACGATCACCACGTGGTCGCACAGGCGCTCTACTTCCTGCATGATATGGGTGGAAAAGATGATGCACTTGCCGCCGCCTTCGGGCGAGCGCAGCCAGCGCAGGAATTCGCGCAGATGGCGGGTTGCCACCACGTCCAGGCCATTGGTAGGCTCGTCCAGGATGATGTTCTTCGGGTCATGCACCAAGGCCCGCGCCAGTGCAGTCTTCATGCGTTCGCCCTGACTGAAGCCGTCGGTACGCCTGTCCATCAGCTTGCCCATTTCCAGCCAGTGCCCCAGTTGCTCGGTACGCTGCTCGACCAGGCCCTGGTCCATGCCGTGCAAGATGCCGTAGTAGTGGATATTTTCCCTGGCGGTCAGGCGCGGGTACAGGCCGCGCGCGTCGGACAGTATGCCCATGCGCGCGAGCGACGCCTGCTGGCCCGGCACGACCTTGACATCGTCGACGCTGATTTCTCCGCGGTCAGGCGCCAGCAAGGACGCCACCATGCGCAGACTGGTGGTCTTGCCGGCGCCGTTGGCGCCCAGCAAGCCGGTAATGCAGCCGTCCGCCGCGGTGAAGCTGACGCTGTCGACCGCCTTGATGGTTTCCCGGCTGCGCTTGCCGAAAGAAATCCGGCCTTCCTTGCTAAATTCCTTGTGCAGGTCCTCTACCTTGATCATGGCTTTCCCCCGTGGGCGGCAGCGCCTGCCAGGCCGGCTTGCGGCTGCGGTATCTGCCACGCCAGCGGGCGCGGTATCTGGCGCACGCAAGAAATGTCGACCTTGTTGGCCTCCTGGTCGTCCTTGGCATTCAGGTAGCGGTACGCCAATTCGCGCAGGCAGCCGCCCTGCGACATCAAGCCGTGGCCGGCATTCCCGACCGACAAGTGCAATGCTTGCGGCCCCAGCGCGGCGGCCACGTGTTCGCCATGCTGGGTCGGCGTCACCGGATCGATGCCGCCGCTCAGCAACAGCACCGGCACCGGACTGCGGGGTATCGTGTAGAACCCCGCCGGCGCCGCCCCGCGCGGCCACTTCTCGCAAACCTTCCTGTATATGCCGTCCATCAAGCCGGAAAAATCGTCAGCCGCAGGTGTGGCCGGCAAGCGCGCATATTCTTCCGCGCACCATACCGAAAAATGCATGCCGTAGGCGACGCCGGCTTGTCCCGGCAGGTCGGTGGCGCCGCTCAAGGCCACCAGCGGCGCGTATTTCCCTTGTTCGGCCTGCGTCAATGCATACGGCAGGCCGGATACATTCATGGGCGCGTACAGCGACTTGTGCACCATGCTGACCACCATGTCGCGGCTCATCTGCACCTGCATTTCATTGCCCAGGCGCGGATGGATCAGCTTGACCTGGCGCGGCAAGCCGGCCAGCAATTTGCCCCAAGTGGCGGCCAGCTGCGGATAGGCAGAATCACACTGCCTGTCCTTGGCGCAGTCGGCAAATACCGCGTCCAGCGCAAGCTGGGCGTCGCCCGGTGACAGCCGTGCATCGGGCGGCACCACGCCGTCCAGGATCACGCGCCGGACCGACTGCGGGAACTGGCGCAAATACTCGAGCCCGGCCCGGGTACCGTAGGAAACCCCGACCAGGTTGATTTTCGTATACCCCTGGGCCTGCCGCACCGCATCCAGATCCTGCATCGCTATCGTGGTCGTGTATTGGCGCAGGTCTCCATACGGCAGGGCCTGCAAGTCGGCCAGGCATTTTTGCGCGCTCTTATAGGTCAGCTCGGTATCGAACAACTCGGCATTGCTTTCCAGCTCGGGGCAATGCAGCGGAGCGCTGCGGCCGGTGCCGCGCTGGTCGACAAACACCAGGTCGCGGCGCCGGTTCAAGCGGCTGAACGCAAACTGGCCCCAGCCGGCGACGTTGATCGCGCTTTGCCCGGGACCGCCGGCCAGCAGGAAAATAGCATCCGGCAACTTATTCCTGTCCTGCGAGGGCACGACCACATAATTCACGTCAATTTTCTTGCCTTCGGGATGCGTGGGGTCCAAGGGCCGCTGCACTTTCCCGCATTGCACTTCCTGCGGAAAATCCGGTACCCGGCAAGCCTGAGTGGCGGCGCCAGCCAGGGCCGGGATCATCGCCGTCAGGCAAAATGCCAGGCGAGGGAAAGCTCTATAAAACAAATTCGTCTCCCGCTTGCCCCGTTTCGGACAGGGCCAATTTTTGTGTGAATATTTTGCAATGAATCAATACTACAACATTCCGCCCGCCTGTCAAACCGGCAGGCGGCCCCAGGCCAGGCGGGCGCTCGCTGTTACGCTGGAATTTGGCCGCATCTATGCCTGTTCGCACAGGGGAAAAACCGGGATGATGGCAGCCAGGCACTTCCAGCCTTCCCTTCGCAGGAACACCATGATACCGATATCTGATTTGCTATTATTTGCAGGCGCAGCCTTTTTACTGGTCATTACACCGGGGCCAAACATGATGTATTTGATCTCGCGCTCCATCTGCCAGGGGCGGCTGGCGGGCGTCATCTCCCTGTTCGGGGTGGCCGCCGGCTTTGTCGTGCACATGCTGGCGGCGGCGATAGGCCTGATCGCGCTGTTCATGGCGGTGCCGTTGGGCTATGAAATCCTGAAATTTGCCGGCGCCGGCTACCTGCTGTGGCTGGCCTGGCAAGCGATCAGGCCGGGCGCGCGCTCGCCGTTTGAGGCGCAGGAGCTGCCGGTGGATTCGCCGGGGAAATTATTCCTGATGGGTTTCCTGACCAATTTGCTGAACCCCAAGGTGGCCATGTTTTACCTGGCGCTGTTTCCGCAATTCGTGCAGGTGCAGCGCGGCTCGGTGTTTTTCCAGAGCCTGGAGCTGGGCATCACGCAGATCCTGGTCAGCTTCAGCGTGAACTTGCTGATCCTGCTGTCGGCAGCGGCGATCGCCGCCTGGTTTGCCCGTAATGCGGTATGGCTGAAGATACAGCGCTGGATGATGGGTGGCGTGCTGGCGGCGCTGGCGGTGCGCCTGGCACTCGACCAGCGGCGCTAGCACTTACTGCAGCAAAGCTTTAGGCCGACCACAGGCTGGGAGCAAACAAGGATAGCAGCAATTTCTTGATCGGCGCCGGCAAAGGCGCATTGTCGATTTGCCGGGTCGGGTACCAGACATGCCTGGCTTCCGCGACTTGGGCGTGGCGCCGGGCCAGCCTGAATTGTATCGGCCTTACATTCAGCTTGAAATGCGTGAATACGTGGGCGAAGGGCGGCAGGGCCTGTATCGCCGCCACCTCGCCGAATTGCTGGGCCAGCCTGGTCACGTCGGGAAAGGCATCGGCCAGGGCCATCTCGGTTTCCTCATCCATGTCGCGCATGCCGTCCAGCTCCGGCAAGGACAGCAAGCCGCCCCAGATGCCGCTATCCGGACGCTGTTCCAGCAAGACCTGGTCTTCATGCAGCAGCACCAGCATCACCGCCTGCTTTTCCCTTTGCTGTTTTTTCGGCTTGCGTACCGGCAGTTCGGCGGTGCGCCCGCTGGCGTAGGCGACACAACGGTCTTGCAAGGGACAGCGCCCGCAAGCCGGGCTGCTGCGGGTGCACAGCGTTGCGCCCAGGTCCATCAAGCCCTGGGTATAGGATTCTATGTCCTGCTGCGGCAACAGCGCCTGCGCACGCAGCCACAGCGCGTCTTCGATGGGCTTGGCGCCGGGATAGCCGTCTATGCCAAAGGCGCGCGCGAACACCCGCTTCACATTGCCGTCCAGGATGGCGGCGCGGGTACCGTAAGAAAAAGCGGCAATCGCCGCGGCCGTCGAGCGGCCTATGCCGGGCAGCTCTTGCAGCAAGGCCGGGTCGGACGGGAACCGGCCCTGGTATAGATCCACCACCTGCTGCGCGCATTTGTGCAGGTTGCGGGCGCGCGTGTAATAGCCCAGCCCGCTCCAGTGCGACATCACCTGCTCGGAAGCCGCGGCGGCCAGGTCATGTACCGTAGGGAAGCTGTCCAGGAAGCGCTGGTAGTAAGGAATTACCGCGGTTACCTGGGTCTGCTGTAGCATGATCTCCGACAGCCAGACCCTATACGCATCGCGCGTCTGTTGCCACGGCAGGCTATGCCGGCCGTGTTGCTTCTGCCACTCAATCACGCTAGCCGAAAAACCGGGGTCGACGTAGCTTGAACTCATGAATGAGTCATATCGATAGGGATGATCCATTGCTGGTATTGCTCCGCCGTCACATAGCCGGATGCCAGGGCAGCGTCACGCAAGCTGCTGCCTTCCTTGTGCGCTTTCTTGGCAATCGCCGCCGCCTTGTCATAGCCTATATGGCGATTCAGCGCGGTCACCAGCATCAGGTTCTTGTCCAGGTTTTCCTGCAGCTTGGGCAAGTTGGGCTCTATGCCGACTGCACACTGGTCATGGAAGGCATTGCAGGTATCGCCCAGCAATTCTATGCTTTCCAATACGTTATGCACCATCACGGGTTTGTAGACATTCAGCTGGAAGTTGCCCTGGCTGCCGGCAAACGCCACCGCCGCATCATTGCCGAATACCTGCACGCACACCATGGTCATCGCTTCGCACTGGGTGGGATTGACCTTGCCCGGCATGATAGAGGAACCGGGTTCGTTTTCCGGAATGTTCAATTCGCCTATGCCGCAACGCGGGCCGCTGGCCAGCCAGCGCACGTCGTTGGCGATCTTCATCAGGGCACCGGCCAGCGTGCGCAGAGCCGCCGACACATTCACCAGCGCATCATGGGCCGATAAGGCAAAGAATTTATTCTGGGCGGAACGGAAGGGGTAGCCGGTAATCTGGGCGATGCAGTGCGCCGCCAGGTCGCCGAAACGCGGATGCGCATTCAGGCCGGTGCCGACCGCGGTGCCGCCTATCGCCAGGTCGTATACGCCGGGCAGGGCTTGCTTGACCGTGTGCAGGGCAAAATCGAGCTGCGCCACCCAGGCGCCGATTTCCTGGCCCAGCGTAATCGGGGTCGCGTCCTGCAAATGGGTACGGCCGGTCTTGACGATGTCCTTGTATGCCAGCGACTTGGCCGCCAGCGTATTGCGCAGGCGCTCTACTGCCGGGAACAATTGCTGATACAGCTGTTCGACCACGGCGATATGCATCGCGGTCGGGAAGGTATCATTCGACGATTGCCCGCGATTCACGTGATCATTGGGGTGCACCGGCGCCTTGCTGCCCATCTGGCCGCCGGCGATCTCGATCGCGCGGTTGGAAATCACTTCATTGGCATTCATGTTCGACTGCGTACCGGAGCCGGTCTGGAACACCACCAGCGGGAAATGCCGGTCCAGCTTGCCGGCGATCACCTCGTCGGCCGCCGCTATGATGCCCTTGGCGACGTCGGCCGGCAATTCGCCGAGTTCAGCATTGGCCTGCGCCGCGGCTTTTTTCAATATGCCTAGCGCACGTATCATCGGCGCCTGCCATTTGAAGCGGGCAATGCCGATAGGGAAATTTTGTATGGAACGCTGGGTTTGCGCACCCCAATAGGCGTCGCTGGCAACTTCGACGGCACCCATCGAATCTGTTTCGGTACGGTGATTTGACATAGGAATTCCTTGTAAGGGCCTGCCGGATACAGCGATCCCGCACAAGCGAACGGAGCTTCATCGGCAAGATGAAGCGCGTTCTATCGCAATGGGTAGGAGGACAGAAGGCTAACAGCAGACGCTAGCTCTTGCCTGGGCGAGCATCTTGCAGACGGCATCCTTGCCGCCTGCATATGTAATTATGCCCTATGCCGCCACTTTGAGCGCGACCAGCTCTGCCGACAAGGCGGCTTTCAGGCTGTTTTCCAGCTCGCTCATGGTTTTCTTCTGGGCATCTATCTCGGTCTGCATCGCTTCGAAGCTGGAGATCTTGTCTTCCAGGCTGTCGGTGGCGACATTAATCCTCTGGATGGACTGCATGCGGTTTTTCAGCTGGCCCTTGTGTTCGCGGATTTGCGCTTCCAGCGGCGCCATGACTACCTTTTGCCAGGCTTCCACATCGCGGTTGGCTTGCAAGAAGCTTTGCTTGACGCGCGAGGCGATGGAGTCGAAAAACTTTTGCATCAGGATCACCTGCGGCGTAGTCAGCATGGTCGCCGTGGTGAATTGCTTCTGGTAAACCGCTTCTATCGCGGCAATTTCCTTGAGGTATTTATCCAAGGAAAACGGCATAGGCGCCGATAGGGCCAGCCCGTGCTCGGTAGAAAATTTGCGGTACATGATAGCCATCATTTCCGAAATTTCATCGGTCTTTTTATTCGACGCCAGCAAGTTGTGCCTGAGCTGGGCAAAAAACTGCTTGACCGCATCGCGCAAGCCTATCGACAGCTTGCTCTTTTCCATCGCATCCCTGGATTTGCGTATCTCTTCGCGCAAAATATCCATGCCCAGGCTGGTGTACACCTCGGTGCACAGGCGGGTAAACACCGCGCGAGTGCCCTGCATCTTGATCAGGCTGCTATCGAATTCCTTTTTCTCGGCATCGATACGCTTCATCATGTGCTCGATCACGCTCTTGTTCTTGCCGCGCAGGCTCTTCAGTTCCAGCATCTGCTCGACCACGCTGCGGCTGCGCGACGACATCACCGCATGGTGCGCGCCGGTGATTTCCACTACGTCCTTGCTGAGCTGGGCCCGGATGATGTCCTGTTTGGCCGGTATCAATTCATGCGACAAGGCATTTTCCAGAGATGGCAGGCGGCTCTTGGCCAGCAACTCCGCATCCTTGTTGATCTTGGCCACCAGGCCTTTTTGCGCCGATACCGGGAACACCTGTTTTTCATCCAGCGCCAGCGTATGCGCGACCGTGCTGATCTGGTGCAGTATCTGGCTCTCTACCTCTTCGGGAGTGCGCAGTTCATCCCACATGCTGTCTATCTTGTTCAGCACCACCATGCGCCCGGCGCCGCCGCCGATATGATTGCGCCAGACGTCGATATCGCTCTTGGTGACGCCGGTATCGGCGGCCAGGATGAACAGCACCGCGTGCGCATTCGGGATCAGGTTGAGCGTCAGTTCCGGCTCGGTGCCTATCGCGTTCAGGCCCGGAGTGTCGACGATGATCAAGCCTTCTTTCAGCAGGGGATGCGGGAAATTGACGATCGCATGGCGCCACTGCGAAATCTCCACCATGCCGTCTTCATCCACCTCCAGCGGCGCATCAGGGTCGTTCTCGTCGAACAAGCCGTAGGATTTGGCGACTTCCTTGCTGACCTTCTTGGTCAGGCTGACTTGTTTGAAGGCTTCCAGCATGCCCTCGCCCGAACTGATATTCAGCGGCAGCACGGTCCAGACATGGTGCTGGCCTTTGTAGTCGCTGGTGGATTGCGCTTCGGCCCGGGTTTCTATCGGCAGCAGGCGTATGCAGGGCGGTATGGTTTCGTCGTACAGCAATTCTGTCGGGCACATCGTGGTGCGCCCGGCCGAGGACGGCAAAATACGCTGGCCGTATTCGGCGAAGAAGATCGCATTGATCAATTCCGATTTGCCGCGTGAGAATTCTGCAACAAAAGCGATGGACAATTTGTCATCTACCAGCCTTTCCAGCAAACGGCTAAGGCGCTGGTCGCTGGCCGCATCGGCCAAATCAGAACTGCCCAGCCATGAGCGATACTGCTCCAACGCAGTCACCACACCCCTGCGCCAGTCGCTGTACTCCTGGAATCGTTGAACCAGATTACTCATGTTGCCCCCAATCAATCTTTATATATGCAGAATCTAGCATCTCAGCTCATTTTTGACAATTAACGCAATAAAATGTCGTGCGCTGCCCCTGCTTGATCTGCCTGATCGCCGCCCCGCAAATCCGGCAGGGCTCTCCAGCACGATCATAAACGAAGTAAGTTTGCTGGAAATAGCCGGTTTGGCCATCCACCCCGATAAAATCCTTCAGGCTGCTGCCGCCCTGCTCTATCGCCGCGGCCAGGGTTTCCCGTATCGCCTGCGCCAGCAAGACATAGCGCGCCAGGCTGATGCGCCGGGCTGCCGTCTTGGGGTTGATGCGAGCCCGGAACAGGCTCTCCGACGCATAGATATTGCCAACGCCGACCACAATATCCCCCGCCAGCAACACCTGTTTGATCGGCGCGCTGCGCTGCCTTGACAGTTTATACAATAATTCTGCATTGAACCCGGCTTCCAGTGGCTCCACCCCCAATTGCCGTAGCAGCAAATGGTTTTCTATATCGCCATCGTCGCCCGAATGCCAGAGAACCGCGCCAAAACGGCGCGGATCCGTCATGCGCAGGCACTGCGCACCGACAACAATATCAATATGATCATGCTTTTCTGCCGGCATCCCGGCTGGCAAGATCCGCAAATGACCCGACATGCCCAAATGGATCAGCAAAGTCCCATGTTCAAACTCCAGCAGCAAGTATTTGCCGCGGCGGCCGGCGGCGAGGATACGCCGCTTCTGCAGCAGGGCTTTCAGGCCGGCGGGAAAAGGCCAGCGCAAGCCGTCCCTGCGCGCGATCACATCGGTGACCAGCTGTCCGGTCAGGTGGGGAGCGACACCGCGGCGTGTCACCTCAACTTCTGGTAATTCTGGCATAAGTCCTATCCGTATCCATACCGGCCCGCATAAGTTCGGTCGCGGGCCAGCGGATAAATTTATTTAAATCCCATACAATTTGACACATTCAAAGCCGACCGGGCATAGCACACCGCGTCTGCTTAGGCGTAAAATCAGACATCATCGACAAATCAGGATTCTGTTTTGAAAAATATTTTTTCACCCATTTTAACGTCGATAGCACCAATCGCCCTGTTAACATCGCTGATGTTGACCGGCTGCGCAGGCCTTAAGCCTGCAACTGAAGCTCCTACGGATGAAGCACACCAGGCCTCGGATGCCGCACATGCGGCGCTGGACGCTGAAAAAACCCTGAATGGTATCACTCCGCCATCCAGCGACGACGAGTTGCCGGCGGTCGCGTTGACCGATGAGATTTTTTACAAGCTGCTGACCGCCGAGATCGCTTATCAGCGCGGCAATTGGCAAGCCGCCTATATCACCATCCTGAGCGTCGCCCAGCAGACCCGCGACCCCAGGCTGGCCAGGCGCGCCTCTGAAATCGCGCTGTCGGTCAAGCAGCCGGGCGAAGCGATGACCGCCATACGTTTATGGCGCGAGCTGGCGCCAAGTTCGAACGAGGCTACCCAGTACTACCTCGGCTTCATGGTCATGAACAATAACCTGGCCGAAATCCAGAGGGTGTTTTCCGAGAAGCTGGCCAGCGCCCCCGCCAGGCAATACGGCGTGATCATGCTGCAAGCGCAGCGCCTGCTATCGCGCGCGCGCGACAAGAATGCCGCCTTCGACACTCTGGAAGAGCTGCTCGCTCCCTACAAGAGCAGCTACGAGGCGCATCTGGCGCTGGCGCAAGGATCCTATTCGCACGGCGACAATCAGCGCGCCATCGCTGAAGCCCAGGCTGCGCTGGCGCAAAAACCCGATTCGCAACTGGCGATCCTGACCATCGCCCAGGCCTCCAAGCAGCAGGACGCCGCAAAGGCCATGGCCGACTTCCTGCAAAAAAACCCCGGCGCACGCGATGTGCGCCTGGCCTACGCCAGCATACTGATAGACTTGAAACAACTGGATAAGGCGACCAGCGAATTCGAACACCTGCTGCGCGACAAGCCCGACGATGTCGGCGTCATGTACACGCTGGGTGTGCTGGCGATGGAGGGCAAACACACCAAGCTCGCAGAAAAGTACTTTAACGATTACCTGACAGTACTGGAAGCCAATCCTGCGGAAGAACGCGATCCCACCCCGGCGCTGATCAACCTGGCGCAAATCTCCAGCGACCGCAAGGACGACAAGGCCGCCCTGAACTGGCTGTCGAAAGTGGAATCCTATGACGGCCGCAATGCCGCCTACCTGAACGTGCAGATACGGCGCGCGCAAATCCTGGCAAAAAGCGGCAAGCTGGCCGAAGCCAGGAAATTCCTGAAGGAGCTGACTGTCAATAACGAGGCCGACCAGATACAACTGGTGCAGGCGGAAGCGCAATTGCTGAGGGAAGGCAAGCAGCCGCAAGAGGCCGGCAAACTGCTGGAAGAAGCGATACAGCGCTACCCGAATAATCCCGACCTGCTGTACGACTATGCGATGCTGGCTGAATCGCAGCAAAAAGTGACCGAGATGGAAGTCTCGCTGAGAAAGGTGATGGAACTGGCGCCGAATAACCAGCACGCCTACAATGCACTCGGTTACGCGCTGGCCGAACGCAATATCCGCCTGGACGAAGCCCTGATCCTGATAGAAAAAGCGCTGCAGCTGGCGCCGGACGATCCGTTTATCCTGGATAGCCTGGGCTGGGTCAAATTCCGGCTGGCCAAGCCGGAAGAAGCAGAACAGGCGCTGCGCCGGGCCTACACCCTGCGTCCCGATGTGGAAATTGCCGTGCACCTGGGCGAGGTGCTGTGGTCCCAGGGGCAAAAAGACAGTGCGCGCAAGATCTGGCGCGAAGCCAGGTCCAAAGATCCCGACAATGAAGTGCTGAAAAACACCTTGCAGCGGCTGAACGCCAAGCCTTGAGCAAACTTGCACAAGGAATTGGCAAAGAAACCCTCATGGCCAGCGCAGGTAGGCGCTGCATACCTGCGCTGGTAACGATGCGGCTCCGGGCGCAACGCCCGACGCCAAACGTCCCCCCTTAATCCCCAGCATTCCCTATGATCCCTATGCAATACATGAGATTTCGCAGCCTGCTCCTGACCCTGCCCGTCGCCCTCGGCCTGCTGCTGTCGGGCTGCGCCGGCATGGTCGCGCCCGGCTCGGCCCCGGCCGACCACCAGCGCGCTTATCAGGAAAATATAGAGCTCAGCGGGCGCTTGCTGGTGCTGTACCAGCAAAACGACAAGGAGCAATCGCTGCCAGGCAGTTTTGAATGGAAGCAAAACAGGAACAGCACCGCAGTCACGCTGCTGTCGCCGCTGGGCCAGATAGTCGCCACCATTACCGTGGACGCTGCCGGCGCCACCCTGGTGCAAGCCAAGCAGGCGCCGCGCCACGCCAGCGACCTGGACAGTTTGATGCACGAGACCCTGGGCTGGCCGATGCCGATTACCGGCATGCGCGACTGGCTACAGGGTTTTGTCCGCAACCCGCAGGGCCAGCGCGCGGCGGTCGCCACCAGCAACGATGCAACGATAGCATCCGACGGCTGGCAGCTGCGCTATGCGAGCTGGCAGGACGATTTTACATTGCCGAAACGCATAGACCTGCATCGTTACACCCAGCAAGCCGGGAATGTCGCGCTGCGCATCGTGATAGACCCGCCAAAAACACCATGACCGATATCTTGAGCCGCTCATTATTGAATTGTCCGGCGCCGGCCAAGCTGAACCTGTTCCTGCATGTGACGGGACGCCGCGCCGATGGCTATCACTTGCTGCAAACCGCTTTCCAGCTGATCGACTACGGTGATACGCTGGACATTGCCAGCCGCGACGATGGCCGCATCCGGCGTTGCAACCAGATCGCCGGGGTGCCCGAAGACAGCGATCTGATTGTGCGTGCGGCCCGCTTGCTGCAAAGCCATACCGGCAGCAAGCTCGGCGCCGACCTCAGCCTGCACAAGAAACTGCCCATGGGCGGCGGTCTGGGCGGCGGCTCTTCGGATGCCGCCACCACCTTGATGGTGCTGAACCACTTGTGGCAAACCGGGCTGGAACGGGCCGAATTGATGCGGCTGGGCCTGCAACTGGGCGCCGACGTGCCGTTTTTCCTGTTTGGAAAAAATGCCTTCGCCGAAGGTGTGGGCGAGGTATTGCAGGCGATAGACACGCCGGAACGCTGGTTCCTGGTGATAGAACCCGGTGTGCAAGTGCCGACGCCGGTAATTTTTTCCGCAAAAGAGTTGACAAGGGATACCAAACCAATCAAAATAGCGGACTTTTCCAGTCACATAAAAATGTTTGGAAAAAACGATCTGCAAACAGTCGCTACTGCCCTGTTTCCGCAAGTGGATGCAGCCATCAGATGGCTCTCAGCTTACGGTGAGGCAAGGATGACAGGATCGGGAGCTTGTGTGTTTTGTGCGTTCCCCGACGAATCGTCGGCCAGCAATGCGCTGCAACAGGTACCGGATCGCTGGAAGTCGTGGAAAGCAAAAGCACTGCATAAACATCCTCTGGATTATTTGCTGCAGACGTAATAAAGACTTGGTTTGGCGTTAAAATCCCGCTAGAATAGCGGCAAATTAATACGACAGACAAACGGTTGTGTAGGGGATTCGCCAAGCTGGTTAAGGCACTGGATTTTGATTCCAGCATACGAAGGTTCGAATCCTTCATCCCCTGCCATTAAATTAAGCCGCCGCATACACATGTGCGGCGGCTTTTTCAGTTTTAACGCCAGTGTTCTTGCATAATTCCTAAGTCTGCCTCGCGGCCAGAGGTATTATGCAAGAATATCCCGCCTTAACTTTTAGCCAATAGGTCTCTTCATGGCACACGATAACATGATGGTTTTTACCGGCAATGCCAACCCGGCACTTGCTATCAGCGTTGCCAAACAACTTGGACTCTCGTTGGGCAAGGCGAATGTCTCCAAGTTTTCCGACGGCGAAGTGATGGTGGAAATCAATGAAAACGTGCGTGGTAAGGACGTTTTCGTGCTGCAGTCCACATGTGCGCCCACCAATGACAACCTGATGGAAATCATCCTGATGGTAGACGCCTTGAAACGCGCTTCCGCGGGCCGCATCACTGCCGCGATCCCCTACTTCGGCTATGCCCGCCAGGACCGACGCCCGCGTTCGGCACGGGTTGCCATTTCTGCCAAAGTGGTCGCCAACATGCTGGAAGAAGCCGGCGTTGACCGCGTGCTGATCATGGACCTGCACGCCGATCAAATCCAGGGTTTCTTCGATATCCCGGTAGACAATATTTATGCCTCGCCCATCTTGCTGGGCGATCTGGTCGCCAAGAATTACGACGACCTGCTGGTAGTATCGCCCGACGTCGGCGGCGTGGTACGCGCCCGAGCGCTGGCGAAACGCCTGAACTGCGACCTGGCGATTATCGACAAACGTCGCCCGAAGGCCAATGTCTCCGAAGTAATGAACATCATCGGCGAAGTCGAAGGCCGCAACTGCGTGATCATGGATGACATGGTCGATACCGCAGGCACCTTGACCAAGGCCGCAGAGGTATTGAAAGAGCGCGGCGCCAAGAAGGTATTGGCATATTGCACCCACCCGGTATTGTCCGGCCCGGCCCTGGATCGCATTGCGCAGTCGCCGCTGGACGAGCTGGTGGTCACGGATACGATACCGCTGACGGAAGCGGCGCGGGCTTGCAGCAAGATACGCCAATTGTCTTGCGACAGCCTGCTGGCAGAGACTTTCCGCCGCATCACCAAGGGCGATTCAGTGATTTCGCTGTTTGCCGATTAATTTTAGAATAAGTTTTTCGGGCTTTATCTTTGGTAAAGCCTTTTTGCTGTATCCCCTGGTCGCGGGGGATCAACCCGCAAGCCTGAATATTTAGCCAGGTTTGCACATCTTGGAGTTTCAAAATGAAAGTTATCGCATTTGCACGCAAAGAACAGGGGACCGGAGCGAGCCGCCGCCTGCGCAATGCTGGCCAAACACCTGGCATCATCTACGGCGGCACAGAAGCCCCGGTCAGCATCACTCTGGACCACAATGCGCTGTACCATGCATTGAAGAAGGAAGTGTTCCACTCCTCCATCCTGGATCTGGAAGTAGATGGCAAAGTAGAAAAAGTATTGTTGCGCGACTTCCAAGTCCACGCATACAAGCAACTGGTATTGCACGCCGATTTCCAACGTGTTGATCCTAACAAGAAGATCCACGTTAAAGTGCCTCTGCATTTCGTTAACGCTGAAGTTTCTCCAGCCGTTAAACTGAATGCCGCCGTCATCAGCCACGTTGCCGTTGAACTGGATATCTCTTGCTTGCCAGCCGACCTGCCTGAATTCGTGACAGTTGACCTGTCCAAGATCGTAGCCGGTCAGTCCTTGCACGTATCCGACGTCGTATTGCCAGCGGGCGTTACCGTTGTTGCCCACGGCGACAGCAACCCAACTATCGCTATCGCAGTAGTACCGGCAGGCGCTGCTGCTGCTGAAGCCGAAGCTGCTGCTGAAGAAAAGAAATAATTTTCTCAGGCTCAGCCGATGAAAAAGCCGCCTTAATCAGGCGGCTTTTTTTATGCACGCCCCGGCTCGCCTGCCGGCGTCTCCCTTAGCGTAGGCCCAGCCATAGGCCAGCCGGCACGAACAGCAGCGCGGCCAGGTTGCCCAGCAAGACGATAGACGCCACCTTGTCCGGTTCTTGTTGGTATTGCTCGGCCACCATGAAGCAAAATACCGCCGGCGGCAAGGCTGCAAACAAATACATCTGGCCACGTTGTGCAGCGCTCAAAGGCAGGATCGCCTCCAGCAGCAAGGCTACCAGCAGCCCAGCCAGCGGGCACACTACCGCACCGACCGCACCGATGCGCCAACTGGAAAAATTGATGTCCAGCATGCGCACGCCCAGGGCAAACAGCATGATGGGGATGCAGGCATCGCCGCTCATTTTCAGCGCGACGAACAAGGTGTCGGGAAGATGGAGGTGCAGCAGCGCGAACGCCATGCCCAGCATCATCGCCAGCATCATGGGGCTGAACAGGAATTTCAGCGAAGCTCCGTGATGACCGGGATGCCCGCGCTGGATGATCTTGATGCCCAGCGTGAAGTACACCAGGTTACAGGCCATGAACAGGGCCACCGCGGCCGACAAGCCGCTGGCGCCGAAGGCCAGCGCAGCCAGCGGCAGGCCCATATTGCCGCAATTGTTGTACATCATGGGTGGCACAAAACTGCGCACGTCATATCCCAGCAGGCGCGCTAGCGGCCAGGCCAGCAAACCGGAACCCAGTGCGATCAAGACGCCGGCCAAAATCAACCAGGCATTCTGCGCCACATCAAATTCCTTGCCCGCCAGCGCGGTAAACACCAGCAATGGGCACAACACGTCCATGCTGACCCGGTTCACCGCCACCATATCGTCCTTGACCGACGCGCCCTTGTAGCGCGCATAGGCATACCCAAGGCCGATCACGATAAACACCGGCAGGATAATGGCAAGGATGCGCTCGAATATTTCCACTGCTGACTCTCAATCTATAAATAGGCGGGAACACAGGCCGGTTGGGATTAGGGCGTGTTGACACTCAATTTGGGAGATGCGTTCAAGCCTCGGCGGCCCCACCATAACGCGGGCTGGCAAGGCGGTGTAGCAGGGGTTTCGAGCAGCATGCTGCTC